>NZEU01000018.1 GCA_002689135.1 Porticoccaceae bacterium | reverse complement strand
GCCTCCTTCTGGATCAGTTTATAGAGGTCGTAGGGATTTTCGAGAATATCAGGGTCAAAGAAACTTATTCTCTCCAAATCAAGATCATGAAGCAAACATTGGGGCGTGGAGAAAGCTCGAGACGGCTGGTGTCGCAATCAAAGAGTGGCAGATTAATGTAAGCACTGGTGAGCTAGAGACCAACGACTTAGTAAGCTTGCTGAATGAAAATACGCGTTTTGTCGCTTTCACACACTGTTCAAACATCGTCGGAAGCATCAACCCTGCTCAGGAATGGATTAAATTAATACATGATGCTGGCGCGCTTGCACTTGTGGATGGTGTCTCATACGTAGGTCATGGATTCCCGGATATTCGCGAGCTCGGCGCCGATATGTATTTTTTTTCGCTATATAAGGTTTATGGGCCTCACCTAGGAGTGATGTTCATTAAGGATGATCTCAATCAAACCATGCCTAACCAGGGGCATTACTTTAATCATGATGTTCCAATCGCTCGATTTACACCTTCGGGGCCAGATCATGCTCAAATAGCCTCGGTGAATGGGGTAATAGATTACTTTGAAAGCGTCTACAACTATCACTATGACGATATCTATGCCGATGATAGGCTGAAAAGTAAGAGGGTTAACCACTTATTCAAGAAAGCGGAAAAAAGGAATATGATTCCACTCCTCGAGTTGTTGTCCGAGAAAACTAGCGTAAATTTAATTGGAAAGTCAGAACACAAGCAGCGAGCGCCTACGATATCATTTACGGTTGCAAATCAAGAGCCTGCTGATATCGCAAGGTTACTTGCAAACGAAAATATTGGCATAGCTAATGGAAGTTGTTACGCAACCCGCCTGATGGACGCGTTAGATATTCCTCGGGATAAAGGCGTTGTCCGCCTTTCCTTTGTTCACTACACGAGTAGTCAAGAAATAAAAAGAGTTATCAACGCTCTCGATAGGATTCTGTAACGTACATGATAATTAGCGCAAGANGTTAGAAATCTTTTTGTTTCGAGGGTTCGTGCGAAATTTGCAAAATCGATCACCCTTGCATTACCTCATCACATATTGATAAAAAACAGTAAGCATTCAATAGAAAAACAAATTAATGATGTTATAGGGATATANCTGTAACTCNAACATTATTTCTGCGTGAAAATTCTTTTAGGAAATGCATTATCGCAGACAATTGGCTCTTATGATTTTTTACAGTAGGCCAACCTAATTTAATTGCATATATTGTCATGAGATTATTTAGTTTGTCCAATGCTACTCGGCGCACTACACTGTCGTAATGAAAGTAGGCTCATATATACCTCAGCAGGCTTCTAAGGTGCTCTATGCGATGATTGGAGATGATTGTTCATTGCATCATGACCTTGAAAAGTTAACACCAAAACAGCAAGCAGACCACTCAGAAAACCAGATACTCACCTGCGCCCTCCAGGTTGCATTGATCGGATTAGGAAAATCAGCTGACCATGTGGCTATGGCAGAGCAGTTTAAGGAAGAGGCTTGGTTTGACCTTTTGTGCCACTATGTAAATATGTTTGAGCAGATGGCTCTCACGCCCGTCCGATCGGCGAACATATCCTTTCATCCCTTGAATCAATTTTATCAAAACTTATCTGAAACCCTACCGCCTGTTGATCTAATCAACCTTTACATGATAAGCGGATCTAATATGGTTTTGCATAACAGCATTGAGGCTCTTGAGATCAGCCGAAATACGAATTCTAAACTGCATTTTGCCCAAAATGCCCCGGCAGCTGGGATACCGGTGCCAGCTACAAAGATTTATAAGAAATCAGAGTTAGCGAGTGGCCATGCATCCCATTTTTTTAAAAAGAATAAAGACGGTCTGATGGTCAAACTGCTAGGTCTCGCAGGTGCAAGAAATGTGTTTACCGCCTCTAATGTTGAGGAATGCCTTTCAATTGTCGAAGAGTATGAAGGCAATCAAGACGTCCTTCTTCAGGAGATCATAGATACCAAGCGTTTTGAAGAAATGACTGTCGATCTCACCATCACTCCAGATGAAATCACAATCAGTAACGTACGCAAAATTCTTTTTGCTGGAGATAAATGGGTAGGCAACTTCATCTCTCACGAATTGCTTTTAACGGATTCACATCGCGAACAACTGATAAATGTCGGGAGATATGCAAGAAATCAAGGTCACGTTGCTAAAGAGGGAACCAACTGCGGCATTGATTATTTCGTTGCTGGCGAAGAAGTAATTGTTACTGAAATTAATGCACGTTGGACTGGCGGCCTATTTCCCGTGGAGTTTCTGAGAAAACTAAATGTTAAGAAACCTGCGATCGCTTTTTTTGATACGATTCCTATAGATCAGATTGCAACCTTACAAAACTTTCAGCAACAACATCTTTACGGCGCCTCAAAGCGAAATTCGTTTCAGTATATTCCCATGGGATTTTGCCCTTTCAAAATGGAGGTAGATGGTGCTTCCAACCTATTGATATGGCAGATTGTCATAGGAGACTTTAAATCTTTCGTAAACGCATGCAAAAATCATTTTCGGGACGCTGGCTTTTTAACAGCCGATTCTATCTACAGGGAGGCGCTCGGATGACTTCTCTTGATTTGGAGAGAATAAGTTTCTTTGACCCTGATATTCTCGAAAATCCCTACGACCTCTATAAACTGATCCAGAAGGAGGCGCCAGTCTTTAAATTACCTGGCACTGATGTTTTTCTGATAACGCGACATGCAGACGTCCGCAAGGTTATTCGAGACCCAAGTATCTATTCAAATGACTTTGGTGACATGATTAACTGGGAATCAGGTAAAAAAGAGGTGCAAGCCATCTATGCAACTGGATATGAAATGGTTGGGACACTGCTCACCCAGGACCCACCGCGACATAAGGTATATCGAAGTTTGGTCAATAAGGTTTTTTCGAATCAACGCATCGAAAATATGCGCGATTCGATAACAAACATCACCAACGAAATAATTGATACTTGGATTCAAGACGGACAGGTAGACGTATTGAACCGGTTATGCGTGCCTTTGCCGATCTATGTAATAGCAGATCAACTCGGAGTATCCAGGACAGAACTACCGCTGTTGAAAAAATGGTCAGATGCTGCTGCCAGTCGGGTGGGACAGCTTGCTGATGCGGATCAGCAGTTGAGCGATGCAAAAAATATTGTTGAGTTTCAACACTACTTTGCCGACATGCTCGACACGGTTAGGACAAAACCAAGGGATGATATAATCTCAGATATTGCGAACGCCAAGATAGATGAGGGTCGGTATCTTTCGAAACCAGAAGCGCTCGGCATACTGCAACAGATATTGGTGGCCGGTAATGAAACCTCAACAAATGCCATTGCCGGTGGGATATTACTATTGATCCAAAATCCTTTAGAGCAGAAGCGGTTGAGAGAGTCGCCCGAATGCATTTCTAATGCAGTCGAAGAGATCCTCAGGATGAAGAGCCCTCTCACAGGAATGTGGCGGCGAACGACCTGTGATACAACTATGGGGGACGTTTATATACCCAAAGATTCAATGGTGATGGTTCGTTATGAAGCAGCAAATCGAGATGAGTGTGTTTTCAAAAATCCTGACGATATGGACATTCTTAGAGCCAATGCGAAAGATCACCTCACCTTTGGACAAGGGATTCATTTTTGCCTGGGTGCTCAGTTAGCCCGAACTGAACTGGAAATAGCGTTATCAACAATGCTGGCACGCACGGATTGCTGGGCCCTGTCAAAAAATAAAAACTCACTAAAACATCATNCAAACGTCTTGCTCCGCGGCTTAAAAGACTTGCATATTGACTTTTCAGTACGTTGAAACATTTAAAATAATCGGGAGGAGAAAAACTCAATGGAAAAGGAACGCTCTGACTTCAAAAGTTTCCAAGGCCTACTTGACGAAGAACCTGTACCCGTACCCTCATGCTTGCGAGAGAATACCCGTCCCTCTGTTGAAAACATTGCATTGGATGTTGGTCGTTGGACCGATGAAAGCTTTTTTAAACGGGAAGTAGAAAATTTATGGCCCAAGGTATGGCAAATGGCTTGCAGAGAAACAGCCCTCATTCAACCAGGAGACTATTTTGTTTATGACATCGCGCGTTACTCTATACTTCTAGTTTTCACAAGCCAAAAAACGATCAAGGCTTATCACAACTCTTGTCTGCATAGGGGACGCGCGATTAAGTCAGGGATAGGCAGAAGCCGTGAGCTGAAGTGCCCTTACCACGGTTTTACTTGGAACCTAGATGGCAGTTTTAAAGAAGCTTNTTGCCAATCTGAGTTTGACCATACTAATCTCGAGGATTTGAGTTTACCTGAACTTCAAGTGGCGAAGTGGGGTGGGTGGATTTTTGTTAACATGGATCCAAAAGCACTCAGATTTAGTGAATATGTATCCTGCCTGCCTGAGCATTTCCGCCGATGGGAACCGGAGAAAAGATATGTATCATTGCACCTCGAAAAGGTGATCCGGTGTAATTGGAAAACTGCGCTGGAGGCTTTTATTGAATCTTATCACGCTATTCAGACGCATCCGCAAATACTTTCGTTCACAGGTGGCGATAATTCCCAGTATGATGTCTGGGGCGATCATTTGAGCAGAACAATCACCCCACAAGGAATACCTAATCCCGGACAAGCAGCTAGATTTAGCATGGTTGAAACAGTCAATGATATGCTCGGACCCGACGGGTTTGATAAGGCCACAAGCCTGGTTGGAGATAAAGCTATAGAATTGAATTCACGTCAAGCTATCGCAGCTGTCCGCCGTAAACAGCTTGAGGCTTCTGTGGAGAGCAAGGTGCTTCAGACTGCAACTAATTCAGAACTTATGGATTCCATACTTTATCTTTTATTTCCAAACTTTTCTCCTTGGGGCGGTTTTCAAACTCAAATCACTTATCGTCATCGCCCAAATGGCATGGATGTTAATAGCTGCCTGATGGACATATACTTTTTGGAAAGCTGCGAGCCCGGCAATGATATCCCGCCTGATGCTAAAAAAATTCATCTGTCAGCTGAGCAGTCTTTCTCTGAAGTGCCCGGTTTTGATGCTTTAGCTTCAATTTTTGACCAAGACGCTAATAATCTCCCAGAAGTTCAGAGAGGACTTCACGCGTCAAATAAGGGTCATGTCATATCTGCGAGCTATCAAGAGCTGCGAATTAGGCACTTCCATGCGACACTTGATAAATATCTTTCTAACTCTTTGAACGAATAAAAATATTTAAATAACAGCGACAAGTATCCTTTGCTGACAATATTGGATATGCGACTTTCTTTCGAAAAACAACAGTAGTAGAAGATATATGCGTAAAAGCAATTATATAGGTGGAATACTTCAGCTAAAAAATCTGGGCTGCTGAACGGATTTAAGAATTTAAAAGACATCTCGAGTTTCATTTAGAATCTTAAAATAAGCCTACTGCGACGTTCTAATTGAGACGCGTCCACAAACATTACTTGGGGGGATTTGCTGGCTGTCGGGCAATGAATTTCGCCGAGCACTATGTTAACGTCCCTACATTAAATTGACCACCACACTTATATCACTGTGTTACTTTATCAAGTGAAGTGGATTCATTAGTCTAAGATCAAAAAGAGGCGCCTAGTTTGACAATCTTAAATCGGGAGCACATCGATTCGTGGAAACAAGATGGAGTCACGATTGTNGAAAATTTTTTCGATGAGAACGACATGCTACCAATACAGGAAGACTACAATAAACTTTATGGGGAGAAAGGAAGGGTAAAGCCCAATTTAACCGATTTCAAAAAGCAATTTGAGATAATTGACGTGCTTCCTTACTCCGGTTCAGTAAACCTAAATCTTATTTCTCTGCATCCTAAATTGATAGCAACCGCAAAATCTTTGTTAAATGTTGAATCTGTGCAACTTTATCAATCTCACACATGGGCAAAATTCACGGGTCTCTCAAATTATGATCAAAAGTTTCATTGCGACTTTGGCAATCATACTTTGACTGTACCGTCTACAAATTTGACATCCAGTACCGTTAATTTCCTGATATACGTATCCGATGTGACCAATCAGCACGGTCCATTTCAGTATGTCCCGAGATCTATTTCTGACAAAATTTTAGGTAATCGAGTATTGCAGATCCCTAAATTGAACGACGGAACTTATGAGCAACTTCAGGCCGCTGCTAAATCCGTCGTTGCTCCATCTGGAACTCTGATAATATATGGATTGGATGTCTTTCATCGTGGGACAAATTTGACAGGAGCTTATGCTGCGCGATTTTCAATGACAGTGAGTTTTAAGCAATCTGGCAATGACGCGATAGGATTTCATTCTTGGCAAGTGTCCAATAAGCGGGATTGGAGTCTAATTATCGAACACGCGAACCCTGAGCAACTGGGTTGCTTGGGGATCCCTTTGCCAGGCTCAAAGTTTTGGAATGAAACGACTATTAAACAAACTCTCGAGCGATGGCCTAAGTGGAATTCACTACCCTATGAATTGAGTATCAAACAAAGCCCTTGACGTTTTTTTTAAATTTTGAACAGTTAAACGTTGTTGGGCTCATCAACCTTTCAATCCACTTTTATGCCACAACCCTTAGTTTTATAGGGGCACAAGAAGCCAATTCCTAGAGTCAAGAGGGATCTTTATGTCTTTTAGTCATGAGCATATCTTCAATTTTATCTACCGCTTCTATCCAGCAGATAAAAAAATCTCAACTAAACGTTAAGCTAGATTGAAAATATTTAAAAGAATGGCGCGCCCGGCAGGATTCGAACCTGCGACCCACGGCTTAGAAGGCCGTTGCTCTATCCAGCTGAGCTACGGGCGCAGACGAATGTGGTAAAAGACTGGTCGGGGATGAGGGATTTGAACCCCCGACATCCTGCTCCCAAAGCAGGCGCGCTACCAGACTGCGCTAATCCCCGATCGATCTTCAGTTTAACTCTATTTAAAGACGGCGCATGATACTTTCAAGACGTAATCTCGTCAAATTCCATGATAACACGAGATGCATCACTGATCTTAGTTGGCACGGCTAAATAATTACCAGCAAAGTCCGCTTTCCTTAAGCAGAATAAAAAATCTAGATGCTTGATACGGGCCAGCGCTCGTCTTTCTGTTTTAAGAATGAGGTATAATACTATGCGGCAAAGACGCAGATAAATGAAGTCATAATGTCGTCAATAGCAGAACTTCAATTACTAGACAATTTGCACTCACGTGTCTCAACAATGCTTTAGGATAAATTATGTACAACGGAAAAACTCTTAGTCTCACCAGCATAGAAAATCAATTTGCTGAATTATGTTTCAATAATCAAGATGAATCTGTTAACAAACTAGATTTAAAGACGACCCGCGAACTGACTGAAGCGCTCGAGATTTTGACAGAAAATAGTCAACTGAAGGGACTTTTGGTAACCAGCAAAAAATCCGTATTTATCGTGGGTGCAGACATAACCGAATTTTCTGATATGTTTAAATTGCCAAAGGAAAACTTCCTTGCCAGAGTTGGCGAGGTCACAAAATCCCTAGCTTTGCTGGAAGATCTTGCATTTCCGAGCGTTGTAGCGATCAACGGTTATGCTTTAGGAGGTGGTTTAGAGGTTTGCATGGCATGCGACCACAGGTTGCTCTCAGATACAGCATCAGTAGGATTGCCAGAGGTTACCTTGGGTATTGTGCCGGGCTTCGGAGGAACCGTGCGTTTGCCCCGAATAACAAACTTAGCCACTGCTCTCAAATGGATGATATCTGGAGCCATGCAAAATGCGACAAGCGCTTTAGAAAAGGGCGCTGTTGACATAAAGATCCCTCTTGACTCTAGGAATTGGCTTCTTGTGCCCCTATAAAACTAAGGGTTGTGGCATAAAAGTGGAT
>NZEU01000017.1 GCA_002689135.1 Porticoccaceae bacterium | reverse complement strand
TCCTAAATCCATCGTTCATAGCAAAGAGCATCAAGAGATCGCATTAGAGGTTGCACAAAAATCACCAGTCCTCCTTAAGAATAGTGTCAATTTATTACCCTTAAATCTCAAAAAATATGAGTCTATAGCGGTAATTGGGCCTAACGCAAAACCATTCCCAAACCTTGGTAAAATAGACTATGCACTCTATTTGCAGGGAGGCGGCAGTGGGAGAAATTGGTATAAGAAGGAAGCACTGATTTCTCCTTTTGCAGGAATAAAAGAGTTCATGCGTAACGGAATTCAAGTTAGCTATGCAGCTGGTGTCAAAACATCAAATATAAGAGAAAATAAACAATTGCTGTCAAAAAAAAACGAGGTTTTGATAAAAGAGGCTTCAGAATTAGCAGCAAAAACAGATTTAGTCATCCTCGTAGTTGGCTTATCAGGGTTCGATGAGAGTGAGGGTAGGGATCGAGATAGCGCACGATTGCCGGGGGCTCAAGAAACACTCATTCGTTCGGTTGTGAAGAAAAATCCTAATTCTATTGTCATCAATATCGCCGGATCTTATGTGGATATGAGTCAATGGATAGATTCTGTGGAAACACTGCTATTCGTCCCCTACTCCGGAGAAAAAATAGGTCGAGCCATTGGTCAGATACTTGTCGGTAGGATTAACCCAAGTGGAAAACTGCCTTTCAGCTATCCGAGGTCTCCGAAAGATTATCCGGCTGATTCTTTTCACGAGGGAGAGGCGTTTAGTAAGAGCGGAGAAAGTAACAGCTACTCCGAGGGCATATATGTCGGATATCGGCACTTTGATAAGGTAGGAATAAATGTTTTGTATCCCTTCGGATATGGGCTAAATTACTCAAAATTTAAATACGGTGATCTGCGTGTTGAACCACTCACACCGTCCACTTTTACAGTGAATTTTGAGATCGAAAATAGAAGCAGCAGAGCTGGCACTGATGTACCACAATTGTATATAAGCCCTCCGACATCGGATGTTGACAGGCCAGTGAGAGAGCTTAAGGCTTTCAAAAGAGTCCATGTTGGACCCAACGACACAAAAGAAGTTGAGTTTCAATTACCAAGCAGTGCCTTCTCCTACTTTCATCCCGAAAAACTTGGATGGATAGTAGAGGATGGTCGATATGATATCTTGATCGGCAACTCGTCACGTGATATCCAAATCGAGCAGACAATTACCCTGGGTGACACATCCAAACTAGAAAACTGATCACGCCCCCCTTGGAAGTCAAAAACATCTCCAGCTAATCACAACGGATAGAAACGAAAACTAATTATTGCTTCCAGACTTGCGACTTTACAGAAACTTCAACATCCCACGGATTGGGATCGCGACGCGTGTAAATTGGATCATTATCCTTCGAACTCATCCCCTTAAGAATACTGGAGAGTTTTCTCACTGTCTCAACGATGTGCGCGTCCTCACTAAAAATAATATTTTTCCGCTCTTCGGGGTCATTTCCCAAATCCACCAATTTTTCGAGACCATATTCAGGCGAGGAGTTGGCGTATAGTTTATAACGCTTGTTCCGAATTACGCGATTTCGAAAAACAAAAGCATTCTCAACTCCTTTGTCAGATCTCTTTGCCTCATTGAGCCCCCCCATAGAGACAATATACTCACGAGGCGAGTCATTTGACTTTCCCAATATAAGATCGGCAAACGATTTGCCATCTAAGGTAATACCCTCAGGTATTTTTGCTCCCGACAATTGGACAAAAGTGGGCAAAAAATCTGTGAAGTCTACCAACGCATCCGTCACCACACCCCGAGGTACCAATTCTTTGCCGTAGACAATAAAAGGAGCATTTATTCCATTCTCAGTTATTTTTTGCTTACCACCGCGAACCACTTTCCCATTTAAATCTCCCTCTATCGCGCCATGTGTGCCGTTATCGGTGGTCCAGATTATTATTGTGTTATCTAACTCATGTATTTCCTCTAAGGAGTTGATAATTTTGCCTAGCAAAAAGTCAGCATATCTAACCATAGCTTTATGCTTGCCCAGGACTCCCTCTGCCTCGGGTTCCAACGGCGAATTAACAAAAGGGGCATGTGGTAGGTTCATCGGATAATAAGCAAACCAAGGTGCCTCCTTGTTCTGCGAAATGAAGTCGAGAATAAACTGCGTGAAGAAATCCTCGCCATAGGTGCCCTCATAAGTTTTACTTCCCTCTTTGGTATGAATGTAAGGATCCCAATACCGCTCAGCGCTTGGTGGGTTACCCGTCTCATAACCAGTCCACATAGCATAGTCATCGAAACCATGCTTGACCATGACATCCGGCTCTATACGAAAATCATTCACCTGCCATTTGCCTGCAACTACAGTATTGTAACCAGCATCTTTCATTATTCTTGCAAGGCTTGGGTTTAATCGCCAATCATAATAAGCATCGCCCCAACGAGGCGTATCCCAATGGTTAACCCAACCATGTCTAAATGGGTACTGTCCTGTCAATATAGAGAGGCGCGATGGCGTGCACTGAGGCATTGACCAGGCATTTTCAAACCTCATCCCGGATGCTGCTAATTCATCTATATTAGGTGTTTCAATGTCGGAGGCCCCGTATGCACTGACCCACTCTTTTCCGAGGTCATCGAGTAATATCAACATGATATTTGGTCGAACTTCACAAAATGCGTGCTCGAATGGCAATACAACGCATATTATTAAAAATAGGTACTTAAAAAGTCGACGCATAGGTAGATCGCCAAAAACAAGTGATTGTAAGTATAAACATTATCGACGATAAAAAATATTTCTTAGCTCTATGTTACGACCATCGAAATCCGAGTCACCCATCAAGTAAAACAGTGATGTAACATCAGTTAAATCTGCCCCCTTATTCATTTCGGTCAACGATATTTTATGAGTTACCCAATAAGAGCTAAGTGATCGAGATAAATTCGGACCAAACTTCACAAAATTATTTACCTGAGGTCGCGAGCTACTACCCCAGAGACCTGATTGAAAACCAATATTGAAGCTCGAAAACGTGTCACCTCTTATATCAAAGGTAAGTGTCCCCAATCTAAACTGCGAAAGGTCTTCTCCTGAGGAAGACTCTATTTCAAGACCAGCTCCCCACCAAGATCCGGTTCCCGTTTTAAGGGTAAAAATATTGTCAGCACCCAGTGCAAGGGTGGATGTGCCCTCCCAGCTGTTTATCCATAATGTCGAACTCGGATAAGTAATGTCGTTTGACGCAGCGGGTATTAAAGAGTTGTCTGAAATCACATAGACCGATTCAGTAACAACCTCACCAGCTAATCGCGATGTGTTTACCGTTGAAATTCGATCCCGGGTCTGCTGAGAGTCATCATTATTCGATGAAGATGGTGAGTAAACCGTCGCCATTACTGCTGATTCATCTCCGTCAAAAGTTTTTTCCACAGGACCTCCGTCTCGGCCAAGACCCGCAAAATTTCCCTCATCTACGATATCCCAAAGCGCATATTTTGCTTTGCCCTCCACAGTAAATAGACCAAAGTGATTTTCCGATCCGCGGCTATTCGATGTGTCTTTCCAAGGCTCATCAAATGCCTCGAAATAAAATAAGGTTACATTATTTGTGATGGACCAATTTGTCATCAGGTCAAAGAATACCTTTTCCTTGTACTCATCAGCGGCGTTTGAGCCAGGGTTTCCATAAAGAGAATTTGCCTGAGAAGACCAACCGGTCTCACCAATTGCTACTCGCTTCCCGGGGCCTCCGACGTCTAGGATATAAGCCCTAGTCGCATTATATTGATCAGCTGCGTAATCTCTCGCCCGTCCCATGGCCGCATCTACCTTTTCCTTGATAGTTAAGCTACTTTCTGCTGCAGGGACCTCCCAAAAGGCCGGATTATGGTGCGAATCATGAAACGGGTATGTGTGCAACGAGACGAAGTCGACAGCTTGGATTAACTCCCTCAAGTCTGCGTTGCGATACTCACTACTCCCTCCCCATGAGGCATAATTGTCAGAACTTGTAATCCACGTCTCAGGGGGTATTTCACCGTCCTCCTTAAGATCTTGGAGATAATTTACATAGAATAGAACTACACTTGGTGGCACAAAATAACTTGTAGCCCACCGAACCATCGACTCATTACCCACCGCGATGATTTTGACGATATCTGGATATTCATTTATTAGTTCTACCGCAGCGGCAATCTCTTCTCCATTTTTTACAGTGTTTCCGGAAGAATGGTCGGGAGCCGAGGTCCATGCATCTTTGCACTCAATCCATGCGCCTAACATCACATACATTTCAAAATTGGGGTTAGTAGCCTTCAACTCTTTGATTGCCTGCAAAGTATTGCGGGCAAAAGGATATTGCTGTGTGTTATAGGTTCTAATCAGCCTCACGCCCGTCTGAAAGAGAAGTGACAGGTCTTCTTTTATTTCAGAAATTGAAGGTCCATTGGTCCTACTTGTACTCCTGTATCCTCCATAAGACATCGCCTTAAATTGCGGGTTTCCTATCATATCAACGGCTGTGACCGCTTCACTTATTAGATTGTCGCTTAGGTCTTGCGTTCTCTTTAACCCCCACTGCCCTATTGAACCGCCTTGTGATGCAACCAGATCACTAAAGTAATTCTCAGCAACGGTTTCACTTCCCTCAGGCGCAGCCCAACTACCATTCACATCGCCCATGAGGACGCCCACAACGTTCTGCACGCTCTTCTCAGGGTAATCAAAGGTCACTCCATCGGAATCCCATGTTACGTCTGTACGAGTAGTTTTGAAGGCTCCTGATCCCTCATCCCAGAAATCTTGGTCCTCTGCAACAAATACCCACCTGCGAGGTTCGGCAGAATCAAGCTTCACCGCCATCTTTAATATCGCCAATGCGTCTGCTGAAGTGACTCGGCCATCACCAGTAATATCTGCAGCGATATATTGATAAGGCGATACAGGCAATGCCTCTTCCGGCCCTGACCCATCAGGATCTGTGTTGGGATTAATGCCCACTGCAATCTTAAGTGCCGCCAACGCATCCGCAGAACTGATAACACTCCCCGATTCGCCAACAGTGATGGCTTTACTTGCGGTCATATGGTTGGTACCGCGATGCCTTTCGGTAAAGGCATACAAGCCCGATGTGTTCGACGTGGCTTCTTGCGAAACGCTGTTCGCTGCACCTTGGGTAATACCCACTAGACTGACATCAACAGACTCCATTAATGCGTGGCTACTCCAATTATAGGCAATACCCGATACCGGAGGTGTGCACGTAGCACAATCGTCCTTGTCTAGCGGATTAGTAGTATCAATGGCCTCTTGGGCATCGCTGAAGCCGTCGTTATCATCGTCATCGTCTGCTGCCATACCCAATGCTGTACAGTCGTTATCACAATCATTCGGTCGACCATCACCGTCAGTATCGGTTAAGCCATTCAGACTGATCAGAGGATAAGAATCTGCAGTATCCAGAACACCATCATTATCGTCGTCATCGTCTGCGTAATCCAGAGTTCCATCTGAGTCAGTATCCGAATCAATTTTAGCGTTTATTGTTACCGCCTTTGGGCTATTCGATCCATTGTGAATTAGTGATTCAACAGTTGAAAAAGCCCCTTTACTATAGTAGTTGCTATCCACTGAAAGCGATCCACAAACCTGCTGGCCGTCTAGGATCACCTGATTCTCTGCACTCCAGGAAATTGCGTCGTTTGCAGCGGCGAATATTCCCAGTTCAATGGGGAAGTGGCCAGAGTTTTCCGCACATAACTCGGCAGATGCGATCGTGCCGGAGACAACATCACCGAAATCTAAAGAATTACTCGATAAAGCTAGAGTTGGAACACGATTTGTGGTCGCGCCTGGAATTGCCATCGGCTGAAATACATCAAAATCGTTGATAACGCTATAGGGTCCGTCTCTCACATAATTCTGGATACCGGCTCTCACCAGCGTAGAGCCACTGTCGGTTCTCCAAGTAAAAACGATCCCCGAGTCATCGCTTATGAATGACGGTGTACCAAAGTACCCCAGCTCACTGGAGGTGACATCACTATCCCCGATGTATCTAGGTGAACCACCCTCGTATACATCATAAAGATAAACACCTGAATCAAATCCAGATTCTGTATCCGCTGCATAGTTTATGATGTCGAAAACTATGTAGCGGTCTGTGGTGTTACTAAAAGCTGGATAGCCAACATCAAGGGTGGGTGACTGACTGGGGAATGGATACGAAAAGTTACCAGATTGCACATCCATGAATCCAATTGTCCAGAATGATGAAGTATTCGATGAATCACAAACTGAGCTGGTGACACCACAGGAAAGATAATCAAAGACAACATACCGTTGTGTCGGGTCATAACGAATACTATCAACGTAAGCGGCCGTCTGTCCGGCAGAGCCAGCCCTCGATGTTGAAGGCCCCCGAACAATATGTGTTGATAAGTTCATCGATTCTAGATCTAAGACATATATGGTAGGAGATTCCACTGCTGTAAATACCAAAGTTGAAAAATTATTGGATAACGCCAAATTTGATATTGTGTAATCACCGATCATCACCTCTTCAGTTGATGCAGTAGCAGATGAATAGGAATACAATTTTCCATCACTTTTGCCCTCATAAATGTACCGAAAATTTCCGTCTTCTGTGAAGATCAGCGACGGCCGCTTAAAGCTAGCATACTGACCAGGGAGCGGCCCAAAATCCGTCTGTGAGTCATAGGAGGTGGCACGATTTGAAAAATATTGCACATACACCTCGTATTCATTACTGCCTGCACCTGTGGGACCATAATTACTGGGTGTGTATCTTGGATACAAGTACACAGCAGCTGTTGAGGTAGGACTTATAATCCCCGAGGTACTTATGGTGGTATAAGTATCCTCTGGCAACCCAATACTTTTCATAGCTAAGGTGGTAGCAATAACCTCACTTGATGAGTCTCCATATTCTGATTGTGCTGTGGCTACCATTGCCGTAGCGGCTTGGTCGAAAGAGGAATTAGGTGATAAAGATCTCATTGTCTTAAATGCAATATTGGCAGCCTTTGTCCGACCTACGCTTGTGCCCAATCCCTCTGCCGTCAGACCCTCAGCCAGCAGATATAAACCCCGGTTAAAGATTCCGCTGTTACTATGAACACCCTTTGCACCATTAAATTGTGACATATGAGCTGGTTGAGGAGGATCTGCATTCTGATCTTGTGGGTTCGACATACTCCTTAAAAACTTATCCTGCTGAATATATATATCCTCACCGATCAGCCAATCCTCAGCATCTGTCATCGCGCCAAAAAAGTCTGCAAATGACTCATTTAAAGCTCCGGACTGATACCGATATACTAGCCGAGAGGTGCTATCAATAACCCCATGTGTTATCTCATGAGCCATCACATCTAAACCCAGAGCCCAATTATTGTTAGTCACTCCGTTACCCGCGCCAAAGATAAATAGATTATTACCGAGCGCTAATGCATTATCCTTCAATCCATTATTATTGGCAGCAAGATTTACCCCGATAGTGATATCTTGCTCACCTCGGCTGGGCGCATCAAAAGAGTGATTGTTTTTAAAGTAATCGACTAGCGTCTTAGCGTTATTTATTGCGCTTACTCCCGCAGGATCCCAGCCATAGTCTGGCGAACTGGAGGAAATATAATAGACGTCACTTGTGTAATTTTCTTCGTATCCGGTCTTATCCTCGGCAGAATAGACATGAGTACTCCCATTTAATGGAAACCGAGAGTCCCTTAAATCATAAGCACCGGAGCGACTTTCAGCCTGAAATGAGACACTATTCCCCTCGAGGTCGATCCCGCTAGCAGATACCTGTGCATGTTGCACGAGTGGTATAACCTTTGGAATGCGTCTGCTTTGAACATCCACATAAACTTCAAATCGCTTATACTTTCCCAATCCAACCTCGATCTTGTAGGCTAAAAAATCTCTTCCGTTGTCCAAGGTAATCCCTAATTCTGAGGATTGAAATTCAAGTTGGTCCTCCTCCCTCTCGAAATACTCTGCTACCACGCTCTTTAGCGTCTTTTCGGACAGTCTTTCATTTGTATAACTACCGACATCCGGAGTATAAAATTCTCCCTGAATTGAATACAGTTTTTCCTTATTTGTTGTGAATATAAGTTCATGATCCCATGCAGGCAAACCGCTGAAGAATTTTTTAATCACAATTCGACAAACTTCCTGAATACAATCTGCATTAGAGCTTAAACCTGCATCATTAGCCGCTACTCCGAATAAATCTCTATGATCCTCGACAATCTCAGAAAGACGGTCACCGATGTCTTTTGTTGTCTGATGGGCGAGATTGGTGATTTCAAAGTCAGGAAATATTGCGGTAACGCGATTTGATTTACTAGAAATTATCTTTGATGGTCGGCCTTTTCCATATAAGGTTTCCAACTTAAATAACTGATTACGCTGTTCATTTGACAGTGCATGGCCACTTGATTTTGTCTCCTGAGGTCTTGCTAGTGCTGCAATTTGTTCCAAATCATTTTGTACTCGCTCAGTCAAATTATCTGACGACAATCTACGTAAGCCCTTTGGGATCACTCGTCTTGACTTCGACTGATCTGACTCTAGTTTTATGGAACTATGCCCATTCATAAGTGCTTCGATAGTCTGTTTTAGCACCGCAGGTTCGGGCATTTTATCGGATGTGGCTACCTTTGTCGCAACCTGTAATTCATGCATCTCACCAATCAGTATTATTAACGTAGCGATGAACGAGAAAAGCAAAAAGGGTACAAGCCGTTTTGGAGACAAAACAGGATTCCTTGTGAAGAATATATCGGATTGATCTTTTATCGGTGCACGCAAAAAGTCAACAAAATCGAGACAATATAAATGAGTTTAGTCTGAACCTTCCGGTCTCAAGCAAAGCGTTTGTCGATTCAAAAAAGTGGTGGGCCGTGCAGGGTTCGAACCTGCGACCAATTGGTTAAAAGCCAACTGCTCTACCAGCTGAGCTAACGGCCCACACCTTTAACTGGTTGATTTTAATACGTTTATTAGACCTAATTTTTTAATCAAGTAAAAAAGTTGTCCTATGTTTTACGATTTGTCCTATACTTTCGGCTTAAATGGTAGCACAACGTCAGTGGCAGAAGAAGCGAAAAACCTGTCCGATGCGAAACTGTAAATCACTGATATGATTAAAATTAATTTTTAGTTTGAACAACATTTTATTGGACAGAAATAAATCATAACCTACTGATTTATATACACTTTATCGTAATATAACAACTGGTTAAAAGCCAACTGCTCTACCAGCTGAGCTAACGGCCCAAATAAATTTCGTTATCATACTTGGAGAAGAAATTTTATCAAGGCATTTTCCGATAGTAAGTGGAGTTCATCAAACCTAGATTTTAAATTGCATCATCAACTACCCTTACTACGAGACAATTGCTCCATTCGCTCAAAATAAAGTGAAAAGCACATTTTATTCTCAATCTAACCGCTATTTCGTGATCTAAAAATTCAATTCGAGATACTTTTTTGCCTTATCAGCAGCTGGAGCCTTGCTATTCACAACAGACTCCAAAAAATCTCTTGCGCGGGCTCGCTCACCGATCTGGAAATATATCTTACCCAATTTAAACTTGGCATCATTCTCCTTCGGGTGCCCTGCATAGTCATCAACGATTCGCGTAAATTCGAGTCTAGCCTGCTCATCTTCACCCTGTAACAAAAATATTTCACCCAACCAATAGCTGGCATTGGCTACAAAAGGACTAGTAGGGTACTTCACAATATGATTTCTGAATGCCA
>NZEU01000016.1 GCA_002689135.1 Porticoccaceae bacterium | reverse complement strand
ATGCATCTTCCCACGCCACACCTGATCCTGTACTTGTTAAAACTTGTCCATCAGAACCTTGACTTCCATTAATTTTAAAATTCGTAGCATCAACACTTGATGCAAATGTAGCCGCACCTACCTTGTCTATTGTTAATGCAGTGTTTGTAACACCACTGCTATAGTTATTACTTGTTCCAAAAAATAAGCTACTGCCAGTATTAGTATGTTGTACTCCCATAATTGCAGTAGGCTGAGCAAATCCTGAAACTCCACCAAATGTAATTGCACCAACTTCACTAACTGCAGGTGGTCCTGCAGTGGCTGTATCTCCGTCTTTAATATGTAATGTACCAAGAGTTGTTCCTGTTAATGCTGTTCTATTATTATTTTTATCAATTACAACATTAGCGTCAAGATCTATTCCAGTGCCTTCAAGTGTGATAGTGCTTGTAGAATCAATCGTAAAAGGACCAGAAATATCAAGCTCTGGAGACGAGGTTACATTAAAAACAAAAATATCAGTTCCATCGGTCTGACTAGCAAATGTAATTTTTTTGTCTGTATGCGGATAAAACTTTGAATGTATATTACTTTTAAAGTCAATACCAGGCTTGCCTTGACCAGCAATTGTAAGAATAGGTGTACTACCGTGGTTAAAGTTAAAAAATCCACCGCTTTCGTCAGCAGAAAAAGAACTAAAGTTCATAACTCCACTTGAAGTAGAATCTCCTGCAGTAACATTAAAGGTTCCTGTTGTAACAATGTTAGTTAAATCTATGTTTTGCGCAGAAGTTGTAGCCTGACCGCTTGAAGCGAGTAAAAATCCTGAACCTGAAGTAGTAGTATTTACAGAAAACTGTCTACTTGTAGTTGATTTATCTGTTGCACTTCCACCTGCAAAGGTTATAAAACATTTTGAGTGATAATATTTAATTACTGGAGTCCCCGCTGTTCCACTATAGCTAGTTGTGACACTTCTGGATACAAAACCTTCTGAGCTAACAGCTCCAACTCCTAAAATAGGTTCTTTTGTTAGTCGTTTTACAGGAATACCGCTTGAATTGATAGTTTGAGAAGAGCTTTCAAGTACATAAACTGTATTTGCATCTATGCTTGTTGGAGCACTTGTTACTTGAGAAACAGTAAATGGATTAGTTCCTCCTATACTATTGTCGCCTGTATCAATAATTTTTGTATCGGTTCCACCAAAAGTTGGTCGTGTAAGAAGCTCAAGTTCAATAGCACTTAAAGGATCATTTATCGCTGGAGGTGTAAGCGCCTGTGTAGGTGTATTTAATCTTGAAAGACTAGAGCTTCCCGATAGAAAGTTAAAATAAAGTCTATTGTTTCCTGTATGATTAACTTTATAAACTACAGTACTGTTTCCAGTTGGAACACTTATAATTGTTACAGCAGTAAAAAAGGGAAAGCTAGATACAAGAGCGGTACCGTCTGCATTTAAAAAACCTTCAGGAGCCCAAAATAATCCACTTGAGCCTCCAATCAACCCTCCTGTATTAACTGCTTGAACATTTGTAAAGTTTAATCTTATAAACTCTCCATTTTTTGGATCACGCCCAATTGGAGTACTTCCATCTGCTTTTTTGATATCAGAAAGAGCAGGAGTTGCTCCATTTGTAATATTTAAAATTAAAGGATTTGCAGGATCACCATGAAACTCTACGTCTGCTGTTTTTCCAAACTGAGAAACATCAAATTTTAAAGTTTGTTGCAAAGACAAGCTTTGATCAATTGTAATTTTTTCATAAGTGCTTGCATCATTTGCTTCATTATCTCCAATATTTCCCGTAAA
The DNA here is from genome assembly GCA_002689135.1 of Porticoccaceae bacterium. GTDB lineage: Bacteria > Pseudomonadota > Gammaproteobacteria > Pseudomonadales > Porticoccaceae > TMED48. The sequence goes on along the minus strand of NZEU01000016.1, from coordinate 24,358 downwards.
GGTTTCAGCAAAGGTACTTACTCGTGTTCCAGTTTCTGCTGCAATTTGAGCAAATGCTCCACCTACAAAACCCTCAGATGAATTAAAAAATTCAGTACCATCTGTTTTTTTGTAAAGAGATATTTGTTGCAATAACTTGTCCAGTTCCAAGAACTCTAAATGGAGCAGTTGCTGGATTTGCACCTGTTCCTCCCGCATGTATTCGTACACTTTCATGTACACCATTTAATGCAGCATAAGTTCCGCTTACTGGAGTAAGTACTTCAGCGGAAGGATTTGACGGTGTAAATACTTCTATCTTAGTTGTCGAAGAAATTTGGTCAGCAGTTATTGAACCTGCTCCAATATGTTCTGCAGTTATAACTCCTGCTCCAATATGGTCGGCAGTAATTGCATTTACATCAAGTTCTCTTGCTGTAATTGCATTTGAAATTAACTTATTCGAACCAATAGTATTCGCAGTTATTAAGTCGGCATCAAATGTATTTTCTTTTTCAGAATAAACTGCCGCGCTACTATCTCCTCCTGTAGTGCACACAAAAGAACGCATAGTTCCTTTTTCATTTGTTGTTCCTGAATCTCCTGCCACATTTGTTTTTTCAACAACAACAATATCTCCTACTAAAGCATTTCTTTTATAAATATTTGTCATTGTAAGACTAGATTTTATTAGAGTTGTAATCTCACTTAATACCGTGCCTTCTGTAACAGTAGCTGTATCATCATTTGTTGCAGTCGTTGCACTTACAATATCTTGTGTTACTTCAATTCTAAAAAATCCAGGAATTGCCGTCATTCTAGCCGAAGCAAGAACACCAGAGGTATTTCCGATAGGAAGAGTACCGTTTAATTGATCAATGTCTTTAATATTATCGACATTGAATTTTCCTGTTACAGTTAAATTTGCAGTATTCAGAGTACCGGTAAAAAATGCATCTCCATCAGCTTCAATACGAAAGTTTTTTGAAGCTATAAAACCCTCATTATCTAAGCTTATAATTGTACCAGAATCTGTAAAAGTACTACCATCTGTAGTACCTGTTAAAATATCGGATTTTATGGCGCCTGTAGTAATAACAGCACCAGAAATTGTTGTAGTATTTGTTCCTCCAAGATGGTCTTTTACATTTGCAGGTTGAACTGCAGTCGCAATTGTTGACCCTGTTTGTCCGCCGAGTGTCGCATTAGCTCCAAATTCCGCTTCTGTTGCAAAAAGTTTTCCACTGTGCAGCACACGAAAAGGAGCAGTATTTCGATTATCAAAAGTATCGCCTGCAAAAAATCTTACAGTAGTATCTCCAGTTCCTGAGCCTATCATACCAGCAATATTATTAACTACTATATTTGCATCTGTTGGAATTGAAATTGTTCCGTTTTCATCACTTTGAGTGTGAGAGCCAGCTCCTGTTTGATGTTCGCTTGATATTTCAATATATTTTTCTAAAACTGCATTTGCTGCGGTGCTATTGTCCACAAACTTTGCAATAATAGCATCGTTGTTTATATCTATGCGTAAAGGAGCTCTATAAATTGTTGTATTTAAAGCCGCAGGCAAAGGGGCATCAACAAGTATAACCGTATCTGAAATTACAGAAACAACTCGTCTTCCTAGGCCGTTTGCAGGTGTTGTACTACCGCTTAGATTTAATGTATCGTTTACCTTAACAGTTGTTAAAAATCCTGATCCTGTTATTCTTGTACTATTCGCAGCTCCTGTAGCATTGCCTAAGCTTGTCCAAGCTGTTCTTGTGTCTCCTGTATCTGTATCTGACCAGAAACCATAGTTTAAAAGTGGATCGCTGTCACTTGCAGCTGTACCGTCTGTCTGACTACTAGCATTTTCTCTTCCTTCCAAGTAACGAATCAATTTAATCGGTTTGACAGTATCATTATAATCAAAAAGTAAATAATAGTCTATACCTGGATAGGTGTGAGCAAGAGATTGAGTTTTTAAGGTCGTTGCAATTGTTTTTCCAATTGTTGAAGCGATGCTTCGAAGAGTAACACCGTTTGTACTTTGAAATGCTACACTCGTCGCTGCATCATTCAGTTTCAGAGGAGCTGTAGAAAGAACTCCACGAGGTAGACCTTTTTGTAATCGAGGAACTCCTGTAGTGCTTGCAACGTTTTCATCAAGTACTGTATATGAAATAATTTTAAAATCAGAGTAAGCTCCAGTATTGGACCTACATCTAGCATGAATCTTATAAGTACCATTTGGCACATTTGTTACAGCAACTTGAGCGTTTTGAACATCAAGTCCTTTTTCTGTTACAAAAGAGCCATTTAAGTTATGAGAAATTTCTACTGAATTTATGTTATTGTCGGAAGGGGCGACTGCAATAATAGTCAACTCTTCTCCTGGAGAAGAAGAGGTGCTGTTTAATACAACAAAAAGTTCAGTTGGAGGATTAACTGTTTCTGAGACTTCTTCAGGATAATATGTTGATGCGGGAATAACTCCAAGAGAATAATCATTTTCAATTGCAGCATACTTTTCGTTAAAATGTTCTACTCCACTTATAGCTATTTGATTATTTTTATTATGTTTTATTCCTAATATCTTATAAAGTTTTGAAGACGCAGTAGTTTTTTGAGGATCTGTTTCTATTAGTGACCAAATTGTACCTGCTGTAGGAGTAGCTCTAAAAACATTTCCTGATGTAAGTTTAAGAGCGGTTGCTGTAGATGTGCTTTTGTCAACACTTTTTGTTTCAACATGAGTTTCTTCTTTCCAATTTATTGGAATTAACTCACTACTTGGATTAGTAAGTGGAAGATTAAAAGCATTTGATGCGCGTGCTTCTGTATCAAGATTAATAAGTTCAGTTTGTTTAGCTACCCTTCCTCCGTCCGAGCCTGGAACAATAGTAGTACTGTTTAAAACAAAAACTTGTCCTAGTGCAGGAGTTGATCCTGCACCAATGCTACTAAAATTCGTTGTGCCCAGTCTTGCAATTTTATAAGATTGACCCTGAGTAAGGTTTGCGGTATTAGCAGTTACAACTTCTGGAACATATGCTTGAAGAATCTTTTGACCCTGTGTATATGTAGTTCCACTTATAGTAATAGAATCAATACTTGCTAAAAATGCCGCAGGTTCTACCATAAGTACATTTAACGAGTATGATGCATTGCTTGAAAGAGTAATTGATCTATCAATAGTTACTTCTGCTGTACCACTATTTGTTGCAGACTTTATTCTGCCACTATACTGCGTGCCTGTACGACCTTGATCCTGAACTTGAATAATGTCGCCTGGACGAAGAAATATTCCATCGAGTGCTGTAGCAAAAGTTACAACTTCCTTCTGTCTTTGAGAAGTATATAGTTTCCATCTTCCATACCTTATTGCTTGTGCTTCAGATGTGCAACCGTATGCAACAGCTTTAGATCGAATAACCTTTTTTTGTTTTATTATTGCTTCTCGATCTTCAATTATTATTGGAACAACTTTAAAGTCTGCTTTTGGTTCATTATATTCAACTACAACTTGGTTTGCGATTGTTTTTGAACTTGGACTCTCATACTTAAATAGTCCATCAATTACATTTGAAGCAGAAAAACTATATACAGGGTCTGCAGGCGCATCAATAACAGGTGTTATTTTATTATCCATCCAGTAAAGCATGCCCGTAAACATTGATGTTACATCTTTTAAAACTTTATAAACGTCAGACTGCTTTACTAAAAATAAATTCATTCTGAATCTTGGCTCGTAACAATCAACAAGGCCAGTCTTATCCGTATCTACGTCAATACCAGAATAATAAAATAAGTCGCCAACACTTGGTGGACTATTTGTTGCTCCGTAACTAGCCCAGGGTTGATTGCCCACTGTATTTATTTTATAAGGCAATCCCTGAACCATTGCGCTAGCATCTATTGTTTTTCCGTCAAAAACAAGTTCATCACAATAACGAGCAATTCGATATAGCCCGTAATCATCAATATCTCGTGCAGCTATAAACTCTCCTGCACCATATCTTTTGTTTAGTAAAATATCTCTAAATATCCAAGCAGGATTGTCAGTGTAGAATAAAGTTTGAGTATACGTGCCATCCCAAAAATTATCATAGTGTGCTCCTGTATCACTATATTCTCTTGGAGTATAGTTAGTGGGAATTTGCACTTTTTTACCCATAACATCGTAACTTCTTTTTGGAAGACGCTCAAAGTCTTTAGAAGAAAAACGAGTTTGAACAAGTGCTGAATAAGGATAATTTAAAATATCTTTTATTGTTGCTCCGAGTTGGCTTATGCTTGAAGTAGCAACAACAGTTTTTCTAGGTTGTGATGCATCTGTTTCTGAATTTTCTGGTGTATCATTGCCACGAGAATCTAGTAATCTTCCTCCATGACGACTTAGGCGAATAATACGTATGTTAAAATCATCAAAGGGTCTTTCTTGCTCTAGATTAACAATGAATTCGAAAGAAAGTGCTGCGGTTTTAAGCGCGTTATGTCGTATAAAATTATCTCCGGCGCCTCCGTGATCTGTTGAAAATAATTTTTCATATGCTCCAAAAACTCCATTCAACTTTTTTGAAATTTGTATATCATAAAAAGCATATCCAGTGTAGTATCTACCGTCTTTGGAGTCTCTTCCATATAGACCTTGAGGATAAGTAATTTGAAAAGTGACTTCATCTGCTTCTTGTCTTTGTGTCGCAGTGCTTAATCCAAAGTCACCTGAATTAATGATTGAAGCGGCAGTAGCACCATCCGCAGCATTTGTTTGTCCCTTTGGATATCCTGATGTAGAAAAACTTTTAACAAAACCAGTGCTAAGACTAGTTAATACGTTTGCTTGTAATTGTTTAAGCTCTGTGATATTGACACCGCTAACATTTCCAATAATAGCTGTAGCACCTCCATCTCCAATATCATTTGGAACGGGGCTTTGATATTGTAAACCTCTTCGAAAATGTACGGATACATTCTGAAATCTTTGAGCAGCATGAGTTGTTCCATCTAGCTCACTTGCAGACTCTTCAGCGGAAAGAAGAGCTTGCTCATTAAAACTAAAAAAGAATATTTTATTTGCTTCACTACTAGAACTATAAGGGCTGAAATTGCCTTCTACTTCTACTACTCGAGCATTTACCTGAGTTTCTGCATAAGTAAAGTCTCTGGGTGTAAAAACAGATTGCTGCTCTATTGTAATACCTACTATTTTTCCTTTCTTTGGAGCAACAATTGTCCAAGCTCCATTTCCAGAATCTGGACTATTAATCGCTACTTTTGCAAAATCATCACTCCTATTCATAAGANNNTTGAATTGAGATCCTGTTCTCGTAACAGTTTCTGTTGGATTTGCATGAGCTCCAACAGTTCTAACCCAAGNCATTGAACCAGACGATTTATTCCACGAATGTGCTGAAAAAAACTTACCACTATNATGTTCAATAGTTCTATGCNAAGAATTGGTCAAGTTATAAGCACNAGAGTNAATTGTATTTNGTGCTGCGGTTTGTCGAATTTTACCTACATAGGAAATTCCATGCACATTTAAGNANTTACGATNNNACNNANTNNCANGGCNGCCCTNCTCTGTAATTTTTATTCTTTTTAAGTGTAAGAGGNCTNTATTAGGGTCGCTCCAANNTGAATNANTAAGCGGAGGTCCATTTAAAAAATNTGCAGAAGATGTAGATACTTGCTGAAGAAAAATAAAATCTTCTGTTCCAGCAGNTTCTTCCAAGGTATTTGTATCAAAACCAACAGCTTCAACAATACCTGTGCTTCTCCAGTTTTCAATAACAAGTTCTTTTCCTATAAATTTAGCTTTTAAAGAGTCTAGTGTAGTAGCTCCTGTAGTTCCTGCAGGAGCTTTAAAAGCGGGATTATTTGTATGAAAGACAAATTTTGAAGTATTGCTTGAAGAGTCATAGCTCAAAAATTTGCAATGATTTGCTCCTACAAAAGCATTAGTATTTGCAGTAGAAGCAGTACTAACAACTGAAGTATTTACTGCTGGAGTGTCCGACCCTTCGATTAGCTGAGTATTATCAAAATATACAGAAGCACCATCGCCTGTTGAAAGCCCTAAAATGGGTCCTTCACAAAGCATATCTGTAATCGTAGCATATTGACGAGTAACTCCGCCTCCACTATAATTTTTGGTTAAGTCTTTTGGTTGTGTCATAGAGATGGTAATCCGCTCAGATCTACAGTATCCCAGTCATCTGCTTTTTCCTCTAGAGGATCTATATTTGGTATACCTGCATCAACAACATCAAGAGGCGAGCTACCTCCGCCTCCTCCAGTGCTGTGATTTCCAGGTGCTGTTTGATATGATGTTCCAGATCCTTTTGTTCCAGTTGTGTGCCTTATTCCAAAACTAATTGGTCGTCCTGGTATACGTAATCTACCATAGAGTAAGGGAACAGGGTAGCCTTCTTTTATATTGTGTTCTGAGCCTTGAAAAAGATAACTTTCATCCTCTTGTTCTGCTTGATTGTCAGTTGCTGGGTCAGGAGCCATTAAATCCATTAATCCGCTCATTATTAATCCAAAACCTAAACCTGCTGCCGCACCATATGCTGCTGCCAGCAGCATGCTCCCTTCAGCATACGCTGCGAGAGCTGCTCCTCCGGTAATAACTACTAATGCAACGCCAACTATGATCTTTACGGCTCCTGATGCTCCTATGGGCATCGGAGATACAATCATTTCATTTCCTTTTAAATTCAATAAAAGGTCTTCATCTTGTTGTAAAGGTTGGTTATCTAAATGTATAGTAACTCCAACTTGCTTTTCTTGTAATTCTAAACAGTACTGAGTAAAATTAGAAAAGTTTGCTTTTAAACATCGAAAAACATCCGCAGGAGTAGGAGCCCAAATTGTTCTTTTCTCTCCCCACTGGTCTGCGAGTTCTCCTTCAAAATAAACTGTTCTCATCATATCGATAAACTCCTGTTAAATATTTTATCCAAAAAGGATATAAGTGCTCTCTGCAAGAAAGACGATTGATTGCATGATGGTAAAATAAGTCTTTTCCAAGATAGACACCACAATGATTTGGTACACTTTCTTGTACTGTAAAAATTAAAACATCATTCTTTTGAGAAGGTGTATTTATTTTTACACCGCCCCATTGAGAAATTACTTCATCTTCAAAATAATTTAGTCCTTTATTATACCAATTTTCTTCAAAAAGTATTCGAGGAGGTAAATAAATTTGTTGCTCTGCAAGATAGTCTCTCATTGCTTCAAAACAGTCAGAAACTCCAAACTCATATTCTCTACCAATTAATTTTGTACTATTTTTTGTTGGCTCTAAAATATTTAGTTCCATTTCAGGATAAGAATAAATATGGTAAGGTATTTGCATAGCATTGCAATTATTTATATCAATTTGACTTGGCTCATTTGAACCTTGTAAATGATTATGAACAATTGCAATAATATCTGACCTCTTTTTTGCTTCAAAATAATCTTTTGAATCCATAATAAAACTTTGATTATTTTCCGCTAAATTTTTACAAGGAAACCATTTTTTACGTCCCTTTACAACTCCTATAACACCGCACCCTTCTCGTGGATACTCTGCTTTGAAATGCTCATATATTTCAAATATCATTTAAATTTATCGGTTCCTGGAAATCCTCCAAAAGGAAGAATAGTTCTTGTATTTAAGTCTGCTAAATTACCAGAAGTATCATAGTTTGTTCCTTCTCCCTGAAATCTAATCTTACAGGATTTTAATAATTTTCCGCACAAATCTATTCTTTTCCAAAAACCTGAAGTAGTAGTCGGATTTTTATTAGTATTTGTAAATAAAGCTTCATAAATTCTAACATAGNTTACTGTTGTNNCTGAGGTTGCTTTAATTCTGGTATTTGGTACAGTAGTTGTAACTTTAACCTTGTCTCCAGTTGAATATGCTATATTATTTGCCCAAGCAGTTACTACACCTGCTCCAGAGGTACTTCGACCTCCAGCAGATAAATCTATGAGTTCATCGTTTATATCAAAAAATCTTGCTNNACTTTGATCTCCTTNTAGAGACCAGTTGCAGCCTCCAACTCCTCGTAAATGTGATGCTTGATATTCCCACGGACAATACTTTCCAATAATTTGTCTGTTAGGTACTTTTACATTTTCTAGATCAAAAACACTTGCTAGTTCGAATTCAACACCTATTGAATGTTCTGATGCTACTCTATCAAGGATATAACTTTGAGAAGGAAACTCTACCGGAGCAGTTGTAGTAAATCCACTAACCTGAGTAGAGTTATATAAATAAGTAGATAAAGTTCTTCTAACTACAATTCTTGATTGTAGTAAATCATTATTACCATTGATTCCATGTGTTTCAAATAAAGTACTTAATGTAGTTTCATTTTGATTAGCAGTACTATCATTCACTAAAGTTCTAGCAATACTTACTAAGTTTGCTATTCTTAATTTTGGTCGCGGCAATGCTCCTGTTGAACTAAATGATGTTCCTTCAAATTNCAAGGGTATTGCAATATATTCTTTTAAGCTTGTTCCATTTGCAGTTGGAAAATAAACATTCTTTGTTCCTTCATCAAGGCCATTAAAGAANAAGAAACTTAAAGAAGTATCATTAAAAAGATAGAGCTCAAAAAGCTCTACAATACTTGCNCCTATTTCTTGCTGCTGAGTAGTAGCAATTAAATTTGATTGTGTCATGGTTCAAATACTCTTTTAAATGTTAAATTCATGCTCGAAAATCCTGGTACTGTATAGCTAATATTATAGTTTTCACAAGTAACTTTGCATGAAATATCTCCGCTTGTATGTTCAAATTCTGTAACTAAAAAAGGAAATGATAATCCTGCTTTAGAATCTAAAAAAGCTGCTATTTTATCTATTTCTGTATCNGTTCTATTTTTTAGTTGTAGCTTATAGGTTTCTTGTCTTGTATTAATCCCAAGAAGACTTCTTTGTTCGTATCCATCCCCAAATTTTGCAGTTAAAACCTTATGTTTTACTCCTCGAGAAAAACCTTTATCAGGAATAACGTCAAATGTTCCTATTCCTGAAGGTATATTATCTGTGCTAAATTTATAAATTGCCATTAAGCTGCTCCATAAGGACTAAGAATACCGCCTGCTCTCTTCTGATTCTGAAGTTCTCGTTGTACTGCTGTAGTAATTGCTAAAGCCATTTGCTCATTGTTGCTTTCTACTTCTTGAGAATCTCCCTCAGAGTTGCTTGTAATATTTATACTTATATTGTTTGTATCTCCTGCTCCTCCCATTCCTTTTAAGTCTACAGGAATTGAGCGATTGTTTGGAAGAGGAACAACTGCTTCAGTGCCATGTAACATTGCAGGATATCCNCTTTCTCTNCCTNTNGCAACTCCGCCNTCAGAATANCNCTTTNCCNTACTTCCATTNGAAAATATGCCACCTGTTTTTGCAAAGANTGTGGCCCCTTGCGCTNNAGTATTAGCNTNTAATGCAANTATTAAAGCTGGAATTGAAATAGTTGCAAGANNAGTTGTTGCNGNNGCATTTGCAGNAGTTGNGGCTATCTCTNCTGGTTTTNTGAAATAGTCAAAAGCATTTTTTGCCATCTGTATTAATTGCAATGCTGTCATTACTAAGCTTAATTTTTCCGCTACTTTTTGATTTCCAGTAAGAGCTGCAACTGTTGCTAAACCTGCAACCGCATTTTTTGCTGTATTTAATGCATTTTTTTGTAATACTTCTGTATTTTTTTCAATTGCCTCTGTTGTTGGAGATGTGGCTTCTGCTCCTCCAGGTATCTCGGTTGGGCCATCTCCGCTTCGAAGAGAATTAAAGCCTCCAGTTTCCGTAGTTGGTATCTGTGCCTCTCCCCCAACTCCTGCCACGTTTACATCAAGAGCACCAGGAATAGCACTGCTTCCAATTTCTGTGCTTTCCCCGAGAGTATTTGTTGTTATTGCTGTAGCAAGTCCTCCTGCAGAAGGTTGTTCTACGGATTCTGTTGAAAGGTCTGCGAGCCTCCTTTCCTCCGTTAGTTCAGTAATAAGATCTCGAAGTTCAGTTTTATATGCAGGAACTGATGCAATGAAGGCCTCTCTAGCTCTATCTAAAAAGTCGGCGGTGCTTTCGTTTGTTCCTTTTGCCTTCATTCTCCCAGATTTTTTTATTTGTTTGTTATCTTCTGCATACTTTTGTGTAAATTCGACAAGACCTCCCTTTCTTTGCTCCATAAGACGTTTAATATACTCTGCTTCTGTTCCAAGATATTCAATAGCTTCGGCTGTAGCCTCCCGGTGTCGTTCTAATGCAGCGTCATTCATTTTTGCTTTTGTTGGATCTAAAGTTCCTTCATGTACTGCTTTTAATCTCTCTGCACTGCTAAATCCTTGGTCTCCTGTTACACCCTGCGTTGCTAATGCCTGTTTTATAGCATTGGCATGATAATCTGCTGCACTTACCATTCCATTTTTAATAGTTTCTGCTGTAGTATTTAAACCATCTATTAGTTGAGTCTGTGAGTCTTTTATTTCTTTTACTCGATAGCCAAGTAATCTGTCTTCTTCTGCTAAAAAGTCTTCTTGTTTTGCAAAAGTTTTATTTGCTCGAGTNTTTAAATTTGCAAGATGAGTCTCATTCATTTGTTTCTGTTTTTCNAAAAGTATTTCTTGNGGATCTTTTTTGTCTAATCCTAGAGCTTTTCCAAAACTAGTCTCTTCAAGTCCTTTCATAATCTCAGTTGTAACAGTTTCTGAATACTTATCAATCATTGCTTCTGTAATATTCTTGGCACCATCTAAAAGAGCTTCTTTAAGATTTTTTTCTCCTTTTAACAATGCNCTAATTCCACCTTGAATATTTTGTTCAAGAGAATTTGCAAGAGTCATTCCAAATTGGTGAGCAAGATCATTNTGTTTCTCAAGNTCATGAGTAATTAAATATTGGTTATCCAACTGATCTCGTAAAGCAAGAGCTTTTCTATTCGCGGCAAGAGCAGTTTCAATATCGCCCGCCCTTTCAGCAATTGCTACTGCACGTATTGCTTCAGTTAATTGTAGTAATAACCTTTCTTGTTTTACTCGAGATTTTGCTAAGTCAGTGCGTTTCTTTGCATCTGCNANAACAAGATTAGTTCTGCTTGATGTTAGCATTTGTAATTGATTTAGCTGTTTAGTTGCTACAGCAAGCGCAAAAAGTTCGTGTCTTGCTTCTTTTACTTCTTTTCGAAGTTTTACTATTCCTCCAAAGTCTTTAAGTTGATCATTGAACTTATCAACCGCTTTCTCACTATTTCCAGTTGCTTGTGCAAACTTTATATGTTCATTTCTTGCAATTTCAATACTCAGTAAGTGTTCTTCGATTTTTAAAATATCTCCAGACTTAAATATTGCAGGAGTTTCTTTAATTAAATCGTCCATTGCTTTTTTTGACGAAAGAAAGCTTCTTTGTAGCTCTTCGCGTTTTTCAAGAAAATCAGCTGTTTCTTTTAGATTGGTTATATTTAATGCCTGTAATTTATCTGAAGCAATTTTATCGATATCTGCAAGTGATTTATAATTGAGTTTTATTGCTCGTAGTGCATCATTGTCTGCTCGAGCAGCAACACTTCTAACTCTGTCTGCATTTTCAACCAGCATTTTTGCATTTAAAAATCTTTCTCGATAGCTTTGTGCTTCTACTCCACTCAAACTTGCTAAAGTTTCTTCATAGTCTTGAAGATGTGCTCTATAAAAGTCACTGGCTCTGTTAAGTTCATCTTCAATATTTGATAACTGATTTATTTTTCGCACACTTGATGCAACTCCAAGAGTAGACATTGCATTTGCAATATCTAGGCTTCGATCAAGCTCATCGGTATTTGCACGTATGCTTCTTCCNATACTTTCCATCTCATCTCTATTTTGTGCAAAACTTTGAACTAAAGTATCTGTTTTTGTTTTTATACTTTCTACTCTTTTTTCAAATTGCTCAGATATGAAGAGTTGGTCCATGTCAATGTGTTTTTCTGCAAGTTGTTCTAGTCGTTCTTCAAGCCCGTCGGCAAACTTAAATTCGATCTGTGTTCCGAATAAATGATTAATTCCTTTTGCTGCCATATTCATTAAAAACTGTAAGCCACGAGCAAAAGTAGTAATAAAACTTATAATATTTTTTACTAAAGTATAAGGAGACTGAACTATTTTTTCAAACATTTGTCCAATACTACCAATAACGGCAAGTACAACGGTAAAGCGCATAGCAGCACTTACTGCTGCTCCTGCTAGTTTTGCAGATGTTGTTATAGCTTTAAATGTTCCAAGAAATCCAACTTTTAATCCTGTGGCAGTAGCTTTTCCAACTATTCCTATTCTTTTAAATTGATTTCGTACAGCTAAACCCATGGCATCATTATCATTATGAATCTGATTTGCAGATTTTCCAAAATCTCTTGCCATTTTTACAGTCATGCCTTTGAACATTCCAGAAGTAAGTTCGAAATCGTCTTTTGCATCTTTTGGAATTTTGTCTAATGCTCTATTTATAAATGCTAGATCTTTTTTAAGAACGTCTCCTCCGTCCTTAATTCTCTGCATGATAGCACTGCCGCGTTGTCTTCCTGACTTTGTTTTTCCTCCTTGGTCAGGAATACTACTTCTCATTCCTCCTATGTCTTTTCTTGCTTGAGCTTGCAATTCTTGTAAGCTAGTTTTTGCATCTTTAAACTCTTGGTTTAATGCCGAAAACTCTGCTTGAGTTTTATTTGTAAAGTCTAAAAAAGCAGCTTTAGTTTTAGTTACACTTGCTGCCATGTTAAGTATTTTTTCACCAATAATTGGAATCGGATTTAGAGAAGCAATATACGAAACAACAGCAGTTCTTGCCATTCCAAAACCAGGAATTGTGCGTAAAATAGACATACCAATAGCACTGAATACTANAACAGCNGTTCCTGCATTATCCGCAATAAAGTTTGCAAATGCATTAAAAGCAGGCATNAGNTGTTTCATAATTGTTTTAACTAAATCATCAAAAGTTTTTCCTAATTTTATAAATGCATTTTCTTGTAGATCTACACTACCGAACTGCTCATCAAGCTGTCTTTGAGTCTCTAATAGCACTGCTTGCGATCGTTCATATGTGGTTAGGTCTTTAGCATTTTTACCAATCATTAGACCATATTTTTCTGTGGCTTCCGCTAGTTTTAACGTAATACCCAGTTCGTCTAATAGTTCAGGTTCTGCTTTTGAAGCACCACGTATCAATCTATCAAAAGCATCTTCAAACCCACGACCAAGAGCAGCGGATGCTTTTCTAGCTCCGATTGCTAAGTCTTGAAGTTGTTCTGGAGAAAATCCTTTTGCTATACCCATTGCCGATGCTTGTGCCGCATCTCGAAATCCTAACATTCCTCCGCTCGCTTCTCGTAAATCTTGAGTAAGTTTGCCTAGAGCAACACCAGTATTTTGTGCGAAAGATACTTGAGTATTTTGTAGTATTTGAACATCAGCCGCATCTCTTAAGAATAGAAATGCTTGACTAAGGGCAAAGACATTTGCCATAAGAGTTGCATAAACAGAGACAAGTCCAGAAGATCCCTGTTGCATTTTTGAAAAAGCTTTTGTAGAATTACTTGTCGCACCCGCAACTCCTTTTTGCTTTCGCATAAAGCCATCAGAAGCTTGAGTGCTTTTTTTAGTTTCTTTTGTATTCTTTTGTTGAGCGCCAGTATTTTTTTCGGTTTGGTCGCCATGTCGCTTTGCGCTGTCTCCCGCTTTATCAGTAGAATCTGCAAGACGACCTACAGCAGCTTCGACTTGACCGAGGCTGCCATCTTGTTCAACCCTAAACTTTACAACAATATCGTTTGCCATTATCCCTTCACATTATGCCGAAAGTTTTTTCCTCCAGCCTTTGCTTTTCGTTCTGCTGCTTTTTGTTTTCTCTGTTGCTCTTGACTTCTATAGCCAACAACAATCTCCTCGTAGAGTTTTGTATAAAAAAATATGTCAATTTGATTGTCTATACCATATAGTTTAAATATTTCGATAATATTTGACCAGTCTTTTCCAAGATAAGTGCCCGACATTCCTTCCCAATTGTCTGACAAAAGATTAAATATAAAAAATGCCACTTGAACTTCTTCAGGAAAAGCTGAAGAGTCGAGTGGCATTCTTTCGGGATCTGGTGTTTCTCCCAATTGTTCACAAATAGCTAAATATTTGTCAGTATCAATAGAAGAATCACTTTCTTTTACATATCTTTCAAGTAGCTTTCTGACTCTGGCTACTTGTTCTGCGTAAAATTTTCAAGTTCACTCACTGTGTCAGTTACCCAAGTATCAAAACTCGTAGAATTCTTCATCAATAGTTCTGCATTTTCAGAAGTATATACAAAGTCGTCCTCAGGATCCATACTTGAAATATCCACCAAAAGAAGCTCTTCTAGGTACTTATATTTGAAGCCTGTCCATCCTTTAATAACTGAGTCGCAGTAGTTTACTAAAAATTTATCCTCATCAAGAGTTTCTTCAGGTTGACGAGTTTTTCGATTAAATTTCGTGGTAAGACATTTTTTTCGTAATTTAATCATTTCTTCTCTGCCCAAGTAACAGAGTTTTATTTCCATTCCATCGCATCCCGGAAAGTCTATTCCTACAGTTTTACTTGGTGTTAAAAGTGTTGCTAGTGAAACGGGTTCTGACATTTACTTATTCCTTTTTTATTGAATGAATGGGGCAGAAAATCTGCCCCGATATTGGTATTATATGATAGCTTGACTATTTTGTCAACAACTATTTTTTATGAACCTCTAGAATCAACTGCTGCTACAGGTCCTAAGAAAGCAATAGTTGCTTCATCGTCTTCTAGAATTGAGCTTGGGAGACCATGGAAGTTAGTGTCTATAGAAATAACATCTTCTATAGAATGAGTGGGTACTTCTAAGTGTGCCTTTGGAATTGTAAATTTGTATCCTGGAGTATTCAAACCAGATGCTGCTGCAGAAGTTCCTCCAACAGAAATAGTAATTGCAAATTCATTTGTGACTGTGCCAGTACCTGTAATTAAATCTTTAAACAAATCAGCACTTGAATTACTTTTTTGATTTAAATAACAGGTAAAGTTACCAGAAATATTTCTTGCGCCTGTAATATGCCCAATAGGAGAATTTACAACTCCAAGAGTTTCAGGAGTTAGATATGTAACGTTGTTTGCAAATGTAATAGCTCCACCAGTTAGAACAAGATCATAAGTTGTAGAGGTTCCAACTACTTGTATTCGAGAAAGCTTATTTCGAATAAAGTTTGAAGTATCAGCTGCCTGGCCTCCCATAACGTACAAAACTCCGTTACTTGAAGTTGTTCCTGCAGTATTATTATTTGCTTTGTGATCAGTGGTAGCTGAGTCTGTAATAGATTCTACTGTATTCGCATTTCCAGTCCAAGTAACAGTTGCAATTCCATCGATATCAAAATCTACACTTGCTTCGTTTACAACACAACCACTAAGTTTGTAAACTTGATTATCTGAAGAAGCGCCCATATCAAAGAAAATTTCAGCAGTTCCTAAAGTCGTTTTATTGGAAGTACCAAATCCAATTGATGTAAGATCAGCATCAGTTGAGCTTCCATCATTATTTCCCCGAGTAAAACCGTCAAAACTTACACCAGTTGTTGCACTTTCTGTTTTTCCTGCGTCTATTGTAACTTCAAGATCCTGACTAATATCTGCTTGTGTTAAAACTTTTGAAACATTATCTGCAGCATATTTTGCATTCATTGCTTGTAATATTGCTTCTTTACTTACAAAAAGTTTATCACCTGCGTCATACCCTGATCCACGATTAGTATCGTCAATAGTTACTGTAAATACTCCTGTTTTGTTTGGACTAGTTCCAGTAACAGTATAAGTTAGGCTGAGTTTTGCTCCTCCACCATTTCCGTCTGTAACAGTAGTTAATATTACAGCGGATAAGGTGGTATCGTCTCGATCTCCGTCTGCAATGTTCTGTAGATTAACAGGCACTACTGGTGATGTAAATGGGAGGTCTGATGCTTGTTTTATCCGTCCTGTAACAGTGCCGCCTGTTCTATTCACTTGACCTACTAAAAGTGCCCATAAAATTTCTTCTACGGCATGTACATCATTGGCAACTCCAGTCATTCTACCACTATTTGATACCGAGCTAACGCGATAGGGACGAAGATAAGTTTGAAAACTCCAATCAGCTGGTGCAAGAGAATCATTGAACATTTTACGTCCACGCTTACTTGTACCAGCATTATCAGATGCCATCTCATTAAGAGTAACCTCTGATGTATTTGTTGCTTGAGAAAATGAGAAACCATCCAATACAGGAATTTCCCAAGTCTGATTCGTTTCAGACCCTGATGTTGCCGGAATACGAACATAGACTTTCGAGTCTCTACTAAAATATAATTGTTCAGCCATAGTATTCTCCTATGATTTCTTGAAAAGACATGAATTAAAACTTTTGTTTTTTCCAGTATTTTCTAATAACGAACCTCTATTGTAATCTCTCCTACGCCTAGTGGTTCAAGTACACCTTCATCAGTGTCTACACTAATTATTGTGATTTGTTGTGTAACAGCATCATTCCCTTGTCGATCTTTGTATGCAAGTCTTGAGTTAGTCTCTAAAACAGTTTCTACGTCTTCTAGCAACTCATCTAGTGCTGTTACTGAATCGTCCTCCTTTACATAACATCGTACTGTTACTGTTAAAAATCTGTGTTTGTGTCCGCCTCCGAGATATTCTCTTGTTTCTGAGCCTGCATTTAAATGTACTGCGGGAAACTCATCAACTTCATCCCAGAATAATAATCTTGGAGATACATTATCATTTACATTCGATAAAAACTCACCTGTTCCATTAATTTCTTTTAGTTTTGTAGCTAGTGCAGAAAGAATCCCTTGTCGTCGTGTTGTAAAACTTCGCTCTGTCACTTACTCTCTCCTCAAAAAGAATCTTCCCATTGCAATTTTTGCAGCTGCCTCTCTTATAGAGCGTTGTATAAGTACTCTAGGATCTCTGTCTGGGCTAGAAAAACGACTTCCGCTTGTTGTTTCATAAACTCTATACCTATTATCATATGTGTAAGCATAGCTAGGATACCCTTTTTGAGTTGATACAACATTTGTTACTTTAACACTTCTTGCAAATCGTCCTGTTTGATTTTGTAAGGCAGGACTTTTCATATTTTTTCTAACAATTTCTTCTAATCCTGAATTAAGAGCTTTTATTGTTGCTAAAGGATTCGATGCCAGTGATTGTCTGTTTCTTGATCTTCCTTTCGGAGCAGCAAATCTATCTTTAACAAGATTAGCACTAAGATTTACTTTTGCGGCTGTTACTTTTGGCTTTATAACTGTTTTAGTTTTGCCTTGGCTCTTTTTTATTTTTGTATTTTCTTTGTTAATAACAGTTACATTGCTTTTTCTTGCAAAGGCATCTAATAATTTTTGCGCTGCTTTTTTTCGTGCTGCAACCGATAAACTGTCGCTTCCTGATAACTCACTTAACGGTACTTCTCTTAATTTAAGTAAAGTTTCTCGAAGCAGTTTTTCTAATGATGTTGCTTCTTGCCGTTCTTTTGCAGATTGTACAAAGTTTGTTACAGCGCTTCCTATAAATACATTTATTTCCAGTAATTCTTCTAGTTTTTCTATCTCTAAAAAAGCTCCGAGTGCTTCTGATTCAAGTGCTTGTTTTACATTGCTTTGATCAATATTTTTCAGTGCTTTATAAAAAATATCATTTAATCGTAGTTTGTAATTTGGCAGCTCATCTGGATGCTCAAGAGCAAATGTATCAGCAGCTTTTGCTTCTTTAAATTTTGTTGGGCCTTTTCCAGTTGTTGATGCTCGCTCTATTTTTACATCGTCTGGAAGATCATTAACTTGTCGAATATAGTTTGTAAAATCATCGTACAGCTCCTTAAGAGCGCTTTCATAGGCAGTTCTAATTTTACTAAATATACGTTGATTTTTATACTCCTCGAACTTAAATTTTATAATTGGAAGCCCTTCTGCTTGATTTATTCCTCCAGCCGCTTCGAACTTTGCTTCAGCATTTACTTTGAACTTATCAAAAGCATCACTTAGCTCCAAAACAAGGGAGACAGGAATTTTAACTTTTACTCGAACTCCTGCTGAGTTTACATAAGATAATCCTTTGTTCAAGCGTTGTCGAAGAGCATTAGTTATTTTTGCTTTTGTAATTGTAATCGTTGTTGTTTTTCTATCCCCTGTAGTTTCTCTCCACCACTGAGCAGCTCCAATCTTTTTTCCGCTTGATCCCCTTACTTGTGATGCTTGTTGATCAAGCTCTTTTTTAATTCTTCCAAGATAGAGTCGTAAAGACCTTTGTGCCATTAGTAGTTCTTATACAAGTCTAGTACTCTTTTTATGTGATCGGGAAAAGCAATATTATCACGTTGAGTAGTAGAGCCAGGGTTTTGTATACTTGCACCCGCAATTGTTTGTCTGTTTTTTCGTTCTTCTTTAAAGTAATATGTAACTAAATCAATAACTGCTAGTTTTAGGTCTTCTGGAGTTGAAGCGTATCCTGCTGTATATGTAACCTCTACAGCACCGGGACCTATAGGAAAGTTTTTGTATCCAATATTTCCATTACTTCTATATATTGCATCAGTTACTGGATCAAAGTAATATTCATTTGAAGAGCTTAAAGTTGAATAATTTTCTGTAATTCCTGTTCGCTCTTTTACACTTACAATAGTATTTACAGGAGTTTCTGCTAACTGAACAAATTGCTGTGCCCAGTTTATACTAAAAGTCTCTACTTTATTTGAACTATAAAAATCAAGAAAACTATTATTACAATAAGTTTTTACTAATTGACTTATAGAATCTATATATGACTGTAAAATAAAGTCACTTTCAGCTGACTTTATTTTTGTAATATCTTTATATGTCGATAATGTAATAAGATTAGCCATATTAAGTCCATTAGTAAAAACTTATGAGGGGCGAACCCCTCATAAGTAGTATTACAAGTCTTAGTTGTAAACTGCACGAACCGCAGGAAGATGTGAACCTGAGCCTGCTTCCAATTCTTGGAATCCAAGAGACTGGTGAGCAACAATCAAGTTACGCTGCTGCTGAACTTGATAGTCCGTTTCAAACGTTACGCCTCGGAGACGAGGAATAATATAGTTTGCAGAGTTTACTGCAAGTGCTGCTGTCTTACTAACTCCACTTGATCCAGCTGTTCTAAGAACGTCTGCCATTTGATCAGTTACAATTACAGGAGAACCAAATACAGTTCCTACCTGACCAGTAAGCTTACCAGCAAGTCCCGGGCCTACTTCTGAAATATCAGTAAAGCCGTCTGCATCAATGAGCTGATAGTATCCATCAATAGGAAGTATGAAAGTAACATCCGCAGGATTCATACCAAACTTACCCATTTGCTTTCTTAAGCTAAGAAGACCGAAAGGAGTTACAAACTCAATTGCACCGCCTGCGCCGCCTTCTGCTGCTGTAATAGCTGTTTCGATAGTATCTTCTACAACTGTGCCATCATCTTTGACTCCAAGAATACCGCCACCAGCAGTTCTCTTGAACAAGTCAAATCCTGCAGCTGAAATTCCAGCAAATCCGTTAGTACCAGTAGTACCGTCATCAGTACCGTCCTTACCTATGAGACCTTTAATGCCGCTGCCGCTAGTATGTCCGAAAAGAATACGAGCATCGATTGCTTTTGCATGAGCACGTCCCATTGCTTGATTTAGCATTGGAAGAATATTCACGAGAGTCTTTTCCTCAGTCTCGTTGTTAATAGACGTATGAGAAATTAATCTGTGAGGTGTGAGCAAGATTTGTGTTGCCGTATAGGCTCCAGTCGAGCTACCTTCTCCTGTGAGTCGATTAGCATCGTTCTCAGCAGTATCAGCCGTTCCAAAGGTTGCGGCTACTGCGTCTGGGGCGAAGGGCAAGATTGTAGCGCCAGATGCAACAGGAACTTCTCTGAAGAGGGGAGCAACTTTTTGCTCAAGCTTTACAGCTTCTTCGAAAGTTGTAGTGGTAACAATATCCAACGCAGTAGTTACTGTAGTGCTTGTAGCACCACCTACAATATTACCAATTCCTGAAGTACCTACAGCTTTTTCAAGTACTTCTTTACCATACTCAGTGTCCCAGCCTTTCTTAGTGATTGTACCAAGAATACGAGCATTTAAAAGTTCTTGCTTAGCTTCTTGTGAAAGGTTGCTAAGATCGCCATTACCACGTCCAGAAAAATCACGCTTGCTATTACGCATAGCTTCGAGTTCTTCTGCTTTTTCTTTGAGAGCAGACTCATATTTTTCTTTAATAGCATTAATATCAATTTCTTTCTGCTTATCGAAATCAGCTTGTATATCTGTGACCAGTTTTTCAGCACCAGTTTCAATACCACTGCGAATTGATGCTTGAATTTTCTCTCCTTCGAGAGTCTTTGCAGCCTCTGCGTCAGCTACTTTTTTAGCTTCTGCTTCTTCCGCAGCTTTTTGCTCGGCTTGCTTCATGCTGATTTTAGCAGCAGTTTCCTCTGCTACTTTCTTAGCAAAAGCTTCCAAGTCGATTCCAGAAGTTGTAGTTTCTTCCGACATATCTATCTCCTTTGAAGTGGAATTTTCCACGCTTTGAAAAGTTTGCTTGAAGTCTTTATATTCCATTTCAGAATCAAAAGCCTTCGCTAGAGAAAAAGTTGCTGCTTGATTGCAAGGTATCGATACAACTGATACTTCAAACAACTCAGCGTCCTTAATCCGTAATCCGTCAGTTTCCTTCATATTTTCAGCGTCCTTGACTCGGAAACCAACAGAAAAGGCCCCAAGAACACCGTCTTTTATTAAATTTGCTATGTCAGCGTGTTTACTAATTTTTGCTTCCATATGTAAGCCATCGCTAGTAGGAGTAACTTTTGTTGCTCTTCCAATTGGCTTATTTTTATCGTGATTAAACAATATAACTGGATTATTTTGAAAATTATCCAACCCGCCCTTAGTCCAAGCATCTGCATCGATAATATCACCTACTCTATCCTTTGCTACAGAGCTTGCTAATCCTCGGACCATAATAGAGCCATCTTCTTGCTCTTCTGACTTAAACGTCGATGTTAAATTAAAAATTTTATTCATCATTGTTTTCCTCTTCTGGCCTTCCCCCCTGACTGGGGTTTACTGCACTTCCTGCTATATTTTGTGGAACTCTTATTTCATCTTGTCCATCAATAAAATCATAGCCTAGTTTTTCTCGTGCTTCATTTGTTGTTATAACTCCTGCATTTACTAGAGAAGTATAATAAGCAGCTGCATCTCTAAGTTCAGGCTGCAAAGCAGGAGTATTTGTTACGTCTTCTCGAATTGTAAAACCAAAATATCTTCCGTATGCATGATTCATCTTTCGCACAATTGGAAGTATAGTTTCTAAGTAATACAATCTCATATTAGGACGAATATTTGCATTGTTTCCAGAATCCAGTAATATTGGTGGTATTCCTAATGCTTTTAAAATAATCTTTTCGTTGTCTGCAATAGATTGTTGAAAATCTAAGTCTTTAAAATTTTGTTGTGTGAGAGCATCTACTTCAATGCCTCCATCTAATATAAGTGGTCGTCTTCCTCCGCTATCGGGCCTATAACGCTGCTGCCAAGCCAAGATCATTCTTTCCTTAATTTTATCTGATAAAGTATTAGGACTTTTGAGTACTAGACCTGGGACAGCTCCATTTTCAAAAAACTTGTCTTGAAAATTTCTCATTCGATTCATAAGAATCATTGTTCTTAATGCTGGTTTTAAACGTGATACTCCTCGATAGATATCATGAAAAGAGTTCTCTTTTATATGTATTATTTCATCGGGAGTATAAACTATATCATTGTATAAATATTTTTCAACTAAAGTTTCCCGACTAGTTTCTATTCTTACTTTATCTGCTGGAAGATGGTAGCAATGTGCTCCATCATAATATATAAAAATATTTCCATCGATTAAAAAGTCGGTTATACAATTTCGTTTAAATGCGCTAATATCTTGAAAAGGGTTTGCTTGCTTATTGAGTAACTGAAAAACTTTTGACCTCTTTACTCCAGTAACTACACCTCGAGCTGCTTCTATGGGAACAATCATTGCTGGTATTTCCGCAGTGTCATCAACAATCATATTTACACCACGGTTTACAATCTCAAGACTTTCGTAGAAACTCTCATAATTTTGAGTATATTCTCGAGAGCTTTCAACAGTACCACCCAAGTAAACCTGGGCAGGGTTTTGTTTTTCCTCAAGATTAAATAGTTTATGATACCAAGCCATGTTTCTCTCTTTGAATCTGTACCCACCGCATTTGTTTTTTAGCAGTTACAAGCGGTGGCTCTTTCCCATAAACCTTATGCAATGCTAAATGGTGGGGATGACAGAGAGTAACTGTATATTCAAATAATTCTGGTTCATGTTCTTCTATGAAGTCATCTCGTAGGGATTGTATGTATTGTGGATTTAAATCGTTGTCTTGTAGCCATTTGTTGAGCAATAAAGTCATACTATAATAGTGGTGAAAGTCAAGTCTTTCTGTAGCGCCACAAATTTTACACTCTGAATCCTTCTCGTATCGAGACTTTGCTCTGTCTCGAACATACTTTACAATATCTCTTTTAAGTTTCGGCATTTTTAAAATATACCTTAATGTGATAAGTGTAGTATATAAGGTTTCAACTACGTTGTCAAATACTATTTTTTAAAAGGTAGTATTTGAAGTTATAAATGAATAAAGTGCATATCGAAGTGCATCTGCCATATGTGAAGCGCGATCATGCTTTGGTCGTTCCTTCATTAAGTTGGGATTCGAATCCCATTGGTAAGATTCAATTGCATATTGGGCTTCAGTGCATGTTTGATCTATACAAAGCTTGTCGTTATCGATAATCCCGGCCACGTGCGCGATTCCGTCGAGTACGGACTTTTTAGCGTTAATCGTGGTGATGTCATAATTTTGCGCCAAGTCAAATCGGGTTTGCTGAGCTGCTGAGTCAATATAAATAAAGTCAATATCATGCTTATCAATAAGATTTCGTATTTGAAGTGCGTGCTGCTCAGTCGTTCGTTCTGCATCTAAATACTCCTCCAATAAGTAAAATTTTTCTTGTTCCCAATCATAAGCTATTACACAAACGGCAGTAGGATCCTTATACCCAACGTCAAGCCCAGCAAATACATCCATTGATGTAGTATCAAGCTGAGAGAAATCTTGTATGCACTCTTCGAAATTAAAATTCCAAATTTGACCTTCGTACGTATTAAAATCTGCTTCATATTCTTGTCGAAACTCTGCGTCCGACATTGACCTCCTTGCTTCAATAATGTCAGATTCTGACATTCTTGGATTATCTTTATAAGTTGCTTTTATTGAGCACCACTCTGGAAATTCGTCTGAGTGGCCTCTGTAAAAAAATTCTGAAAACCAATTGTTTCTTCCTCGTGGTGTTGAAACAAAAATTGCTTTTGAGTTAGGTTTATCTAGAGTTGGACGAAGAGCCACGTTGAAAGCGTCACGGCCATCAGCCAAAGCGGCTTCATCAAAGATAATAAGATCATAACTGCGACCAACGCAGCTATCCACTTGATTAACAGAACCCATCCGGATTGTGGATCCATTGGAGAGTTCGATAACTTTATCTTTCGCATTATCTTTTGTTACCTCTAAATCAAAATGCTTTATAAGCTGTCTTTGTAAATCAAAAGAAATCTGAGACAGCGCATAATTGGGAGACATTATTAAAATGTTAGAACTTGGTACAAGCGATACAACTTGACCTATAATATTAGCGATATACGTTTTGCCTTGCCTTCGAGATACGGCAGCACAGACAAACCGATACTTGGGACTATTCACAGCATTCATTATAGCTATCTGTGAAGGTAGTGGCGTAATTCCTAATAGTTCAATATAAGGAGCCACGGGGACTTTCAGGTAGCGTGTCTCAGACTCTAGTTCATATAAATAGTCTCCCGATATATCGGAACGACTAACTTCAATTGCCATTATTTTCTACTCATGTATGCCTGCGCTCCAAAATACATTCCTACAATGGAGGCTTGCGATAAAAATATCATGTCACTCATTGATCCCCAGGTTTGCAACTTACTCTCAGGTATAAGTAGTGATATGAGAGGATAGGCACACATTGCTATGATTGCAACCCATGCCATTCTTTTTTGAGCTTCGGCTTTTTCTTCACGAAGCTCCATATCTGTAAATTCTTTTGCTCGTGCTAATTCTTCGTCTGACACAACTCCGTCTCCGTCTGCGTCATATGATTTATACTTGGACTCTGCTTCAAACTTTTTAATCATTCTTTTTCTGTGCCTCGTAGTACATTTCTATAAGTTTCTTGTCTACGAGCTTTGGCTTACATAC
>NZEU01000015.1 GCA_002689135.1 Porticoccaceae bacterium | reverse complement strand
ACTTACCACTATTCATTAACGGATCAAATATATCACCGTGTGTGACCAAATACTTTTTACCATTTACAGCGTGATGTATATACTCATTTAAAATTCTTAAACGACCAAATTGTAATCTAAAGTCAAACCAGTTTCTTAAAATTTCATCGTGGTTTCCTACAATCCAATAAACTTTAGTACCACGTTTTGCTGCTGTTAAAATTCTTCTTATAACATTTGAATGTTCTTGTGGCCAATAAACTTTTTTAGCAAGTTGCCAACCATCAATAATATCTCCTACAAGATAAAGTCTATCACAGGTATTATTTTTAAGAAAGTCAGCGAGCTCCTCGGCACTACAACCTTCAGTACCGAGGTGTAAGTCGCTGATAAAGATTGACTTGTACTTATTCACTAATTATGATTTAAATTTAGCTATAATTTTTTCTATAAATTCTTTTATTTTAGTTATTATCGTCTTCATTTTCTTCATCTTCCTCGTTATGAACAATACTATTTATTTTGTATTCTTTGTTTTAATAAAAAATTAATATTATATACTAAATGATGTTCCACACCCACACGTGTTTTTGGCTTGTGGGTTTTTAAAAACAAAGTTTGAACCAAATATCTCTTCTACGTAATCTAATTCCATATTTAAAATATACATTTCAAACATTCTATCAATGAGTAATATGTTTTCTACAATCATATCGTTTTTGTCAGGACCATTACTAAACGTCCATTCATATTCAAATCCAGCACAACCACCACCTTTGACTTCAAGTCTAACGTAAGACTTTTTATGTTTTTCGCTTAGCTTTTTTAAATGATTTTTTGCGTTTTGCGTCAGTGTTATCATAACTTGAAAAAATCCATTGCACGTAAAGATTCCAGAGTTTTCTAAACATAGCTCTAGCCCTTCTTTAAGGGACCCAACACCCTTATGTATAATTTTAAGAATTTACAGAAAAGATTGTGTCAGCGTCCTCGTTAGTAATTATCTCCATATTTATGCTTATACGAGTAGCTGATAAACTAGGTAAAGGTAAATGTTTTAGATAATTAGGAAAAAGTATTAAATCATTATTTTTAGGCATATAGTGATATTCTTTACCTGAATGAGCAAATAGTATACCTCTTTCATCTTCATTTACTTTAAGATAATACACACCATTAATTGTAGATGTCTCTTTATGATTATGCCAGTACATAGGTGCATTACTACGAGACGAAACAAACGCCCAACATTTTCTTTGATTNTCTTTAGAAAGCGAAAATTTATTTAAAGAATCCACGGCATGGTATTCAAAGTTTTTATATAACCGAGTAAAGTCAATAGTAGGTTTAACTTCAAAATTATGTGTCGTATAAGGTCCATTATTAAATGCGTTAACAGGTTGCCTTGCTTTATATTGATCTAATACTTCAGCAATCATAGACCTTCTATGACTATCTGTATAATCTAGTTTAAAACTTTTTATGATATTGAAAGTAGGGTCCATTTCTAATACAATCCTTTACTTCATTTGCCTTATGATACCAACGAGTTCGATCTCCTCCTGTGCAGTTTAGCGAGAGTTCAATANTATTATTATTATGTAAATACTGCTTCTTGTTCTCTTGCCATTCTACATAACCAGGGATTGTAGAGCAACCCGAGGATAGTCCTAATAGAAATATGTATAGTATATTTCTCATAGAATATTATTTATTATAACACATTCCGTGCTTTATGTCAATAATGTGAAGCCGACTTATACNAGGGTTTTTATGTCCGCGGATTTTTATGTGTAAGTAGTGAACGGGAATANGCTCAGATTTAGGCCGCCTTTATGCCCTAACTATACATATTGCATTTATAGATTAGATAGTATCTACAGCTTAGTTTTAGCCCTAGTCTATGGGTTAAGGTCTATTCTACTACCTCTGTGTATAACGGTCTGTGTTGTGTTATCTATTGTTGAACCATCTACTGATATGTTTCGATTACCTGCTACGGTCATTGTGTAATTACCCCCTACTTTGACATTGTAATCACCACCACTATTGACGTTGACCTTACCTTGTTTGGTTACTAGATTAATGTCACCTGTATCTACTTGTATATTGACGTTTGCGTTAGGCCCGACTTGTATATCATAGTTGTTATTNCTTTGGCCGTCTCTGTTAATGTATATCTTATGACGGCCAGAAATTGTAAGGTCCGAGTTACCTGATATATCAACCTTATTGTCAGATGAGGTAATGTTATAAGCAGCACCTTTGATAATGTCTATACGATCCCCATTGGGATTAATCTCTGTTGATGTGCCTACTTTGTGTTGTAAATAGATTCTTTCGGCCGTACTGGTATCGTCAAATTCAAGGATGTGGCCGCTCTCTGATTCGTAAACATGATTACTNGGNTAGATCGAAGCGTATGCAATCTCTGGTTGATCCCAAGTATCTGTATCAGAAGCAGCAATAATGCTACCTGAAGCGTCTGTTGTTGCGTCAAAGTCTGCCGTGGGTAAATTAGTTGATCTTGTTGCTTTACGTAATTCAAGGCCAAGATGGGGATTATTCTCATCATTAACGGCCAATCTATTTGTATCGGGTTCGTTAATGTGACGAGGGAAAACTTTGTTAGGGTCATAGAAACCTGAAGTTCCTGCCTCTTCGATAGGTCGACCTGGCAAACTCCCCAATACAATAGGCTCTTGTAAGTAAATGTCTCTAAAGAAACCAAACACCCAAGACCCTTCGACAAGACCAAGAGGTGACTGACCAATGCCNGATATGCCAGATGAAGTAATAGGTAGCACAGGCGAGGCCCAAGGCAANTCTGCTGTGGGTAGGTCTGTCTTATTTTTTGTGTGATAGCCTAGACATCTTACTCTTACTCTGCCTAGTTTCTCTGGATCATGGCGATCTTCTACAACACCAACAAACCATGTAAAACCGTCTCTGCCTAAAAAACTATTAGTACTCATAAAAAATTCCCATAAATGACCGTATTTGATCCAGTCAAGCTATTGTTTTTTTCCGTATTTTTAATGTAAGTATTTATTACTAGAAAGCGAGCCGCGGTGCGAAGCACTAGACCAGGCAAAGATTCGAGGGTCTTTGAGGTTGCTCTATCTTTCATATCTACTCTGGGACCTATCTCGTTCATGTGTTTGTTGATATATTCTTTCATATGTCTCTGAGGTTAATCTCTCTGTGTTGTATGTTGCCTTATGTAAGTACTACTATCTATTGTGGTTTTCTCACGTTTCTGCTGTAATGTCTTACTATCATTGTCTATCATTAGGCCGCTATCATAGTCTTTAGTCAAAAATTTTTTTGGCGCAACTCGCAATGAGTCTCCCAGCCTATTAAGAGCTGCCTTGATGTTTTTAATCGTACTGCGAATCGTCATAGAGATTTACTGGTTTACCTTCATCTTTTACTGATATTTGAAGAGGTGACGCTTTCTCGTATAGAGGTGTCTTATAAGTCTCTTTAATACAAGTAAGAGCCATTGTGTGTATCTGATCAGCAATGTTAAAACTATGTCTAATAGCGGTGATTAGCCACCGTCCTGTAAGGTATTTGTCGTGGTCTGCACTCTTTATGCCGAATTTGTTTCTACCTGCTCTAGGTACGTTTATTCGTATAATATGTCCTATATTTAAATGCGTATTACCATGTGTTTCTAGTTCACATTGTAAGGCATTCATTGTACCTAATATGTTCTTTCTTCTCTGTACATATTCACTTACTTTGTAACCCTCTTTCATGTTTGAATTGTGTATATTGGCTGTATTTGATTGTACCATAATTCTTGCGTCTGAATAGTCTGATAGGTATTTGTATGCTGATCCTTGACTTCTTGTATTTGTTGTTTCTGTATCATTAAAGTCATAGTGTGCCTGAGGTATGAAACCACGATACTCTGCTTGATCTGTCATTGCGTCATCTTTTTCTAAATGCGGTGTTCTTATATAATCATCAATGTAATTATATTCATGTTCCTTAAATGTCTTGTTGTATTGATCATGTGTAATTAGTTTTGACGCATATGTACCTGTTCGTTGACCTGTAATTAAATCGTTTTGAGGTAATACTTTAAAACTCTTTACCGTTCTCATCTGTGACATAGGATTGTCTCTTGGATTGTTTAGACCTCTTGCCGTCTCACTATCTGCAAAATATTCAAACATCTCAGGATGAGGTGCAAGACCCTCTGACTTTGCCATAAAGAAGAAACTATCAATACTTCTAAAGTGAAAACCTTGACCATTTTCATAAAAGAAATAACCAGGTGCAATACTTGTTTTAGGCACAGCACGACTAGCAATCATGTTCATTAAATCAGTAGGTCTTGTATTAGGTGCAACAAACTTAAAATTACCTTGCGTTGGTTGTACATAAAACTTTTTCTTACTATTTAATCCCCATGTATTTTTAAATGTCTTTGCAACAGCGTCATCATAAGGACCATCAAATGCTCTACTAATCTTTGTATTTGAATCTTTGATTGCCTCTGTTGATATGAAGTCTAGTGAAACTTGTTGTGTGTTAGAGTTTAGTCTTTCTTTTGTACACTTGTAAACTGCCATTCGTGTATTTGTAAAATCATATTCACCTTCGCCGTATGTTGATTTTAATGGTGTTCTAACTTTAAACTCTAGGTACTCTTGTCCTAATATAGGTAATTTGTTAACTAAATCCTCTGTATCAACAAAGGTTAAATTACCTGTAATAAAATTTTGTTCTATATCTTCGTAGATTGATAACTCAGCACTGGCTGTAGCAATACCCGCTACATTGCCATATACATTGAATATGGCGATTTCTGAAATTCTAAATTCGCCTGCGTATTGTAGATTGTTTTCATCATAAGTTAACTGACTCACTTTAATCTCCTATCAAGTTTTTAAACTCTTCTACAAATTCTGAAATATATTCTGGTTTTAATATCTTAATTAAACTTTTCTTATCTTGCTCTCTTCTCTCGTACTCGTAATTGGTTACGGTACTTGCACCTGATTCTGTGCTGTTTACTTCTATCAAGTGTGAATTATCTAATGAAGAAGTAGGACCACTTGTTTGTGATACTTCATAGTGATGAGCAGCGTTTGGGTTTGTGTATTTGCCATTAACATAATCATTAAATTGTTGCTCTGATAATGGCCAGTCGTAAAATCTATCTTTAATATTGTTCATTAATAAAACAATCCAGTAATAGTCAACCGTACCATAAAACTTATATGATACATCTTCAGGTCTTTCACCTGCTGGTACTCTGTAAGATGAAAAGGCAGCAACATTATTTCTAATCTCATTTCTAACTTTGACACGTCTTAATATATCAGTGACTACTTTAGGTGATGAAGTGCCGTCTTGCACTGCGTCATAAAACATTGTAGGAAAGTGTGAAAAATATTTACCCATTATGTGTAATCCTGCATTATGTCACCTCGTCTTCTTTGATTATGGGTGCCTTTTATTGCTCTTCGTCTGTCAATAAATTCTAGTTCTTGGAATGTTAAATCAACCGTTGTGGTTACAGGTGGTGCGCCTATCTCGTCAGGTCTGTATGTGACATATTTTTCACCACCGCCATAGTTAACTTTCATATCTGTTAAAGCACAAAATGTTTGTGTGTGTAGATATGCGTTAGCATGACCTCTGTACATATATCTAATTGTAAATTCTGATGGTACTCTAAATGCAAGAGCAGCGCCTGTACCTAATTTTTCAGGTAACATATGATACGTAAATGTATCAATAATCTTTTTAACTTCTTGCGCCTCTTTTCTATTTCTAGGATTCATTTTAAAACTATAAGTAAATGTTCTATAATCTATGCCTTCAAATATCATTTCTTGCATAGGAGCAGGTGCAATACCTGTCTTTCTTTGTAATGCAGCCAATGTGCCTGAAGCAGCACCTAATGTACCAAATGATACTAATGGTTCAATTAATTTAGCAAGTTGCATACCTGTACCTTTTGCTACATCAGCAAAACCAGCATTACCTTTCATCAAATCAGCAAGGGCAGCTGCCCCACCGACTACTGCACCTATCTCAGCAGGTGCATAATTTGATTTGTAATTTACTGAAACATCATCTGGCATATACAATACAACGGTGTCTTTAATTAATTTAACACTTGTTCCTGTTTCACCTTCAGCAGGTGAAAAGTTAGTTGTTGCGTCAAAAAATCTCTCACTTGTAAATGAGTTATTGTAAGCGCCTAATGCTTTGTTTGATACGTTTAAATCTGTTGCTGGTAATTCTTTTTCGTTATTAGTTCTAGCATATACATTGAATATCATGTAATGCCCACTTGCGTCTAATAAATCTAATGGATATTTTAATACACTGCTATGTAAATTTTTACCTAGTGGTGTGTTCTTATTACCTCTTGCACCACCAGTGTTTATATCACTTTGATTTACTTTAAAATCGCCTTCGCTATTTCCTGCTACTCTTGCCATACTACTATTTATCTATATTAATAGACGTTTTTCAATTGAACAACGGTGTTGTCATTGTTTTTTGAAGTCATTTTACCTAATACATTTGTCGTATTAGCGGTTTGTATTGTATTATTGGGTGCAACAACCGTGTTATTTTGACTACCATTTTCAGGTACTAATTTCTGTAATAGATTTTCTAAAGTGTCTGTTTCTAATGTAGTTCTAACAACGGTTCTTTTTGAGTCGATATTAACCAAATCTTTCATATTATCTGTTTTAACATCTTCAGCAGTTTGTACTACACCTTCTATATCTTTTTCTGCGTTCTTAATATCTTTTGCAGCCAGAGCAGCGTCTATACCCACACTTGTGGCTGTACCAAAACCTGGTATTGTACTAGCAGCGCCAGAGGCAACTTCCATAGCAGCACCTTGCATATCACCTGACATCAATCGACCTATACCAAAACCTAAACCTGCAATTAAACCGATTATAGGTATTTTCTTAACAGCAGATTTTAGTAATGTTTTACCTAATACTTTAGATGTTGCTTTTTTAGTTGCTTGTTTAGTAGCAGTTTTTGTTGCTGCTGTAGTAGTTTTCTTTTTAAGCAACTTACTTGCAGCCAGTGTACCACCAGTACCTGCGGCTACCCCACCACCAGCGGCAGCAAGACCACCAAAGTTATTTAAAAAACCTTCTTCTTCTTCTAATAATTTTTCTAGTAATTCTTTTGATTCGTATGTGTTTTCAGCAATCATTTCAAACAGATTTTTTTGTTCATTATATCTGTCTTCTTGTACTGCTTTTTGTTCTTCTAAATTTTCTTCTTTAGCAGCAGACTTTTGCACAGAAGCAGCTCTAGGTACATCAGCGAATACATCTCGTCTTGTTGATTGATTTTCTTCTATCTGTTCTTCTAATGCAGCTGATGGTTGATCTGCACCAAAACCTGTCAAATCATCCTCTATACTTTGTCTTGCTTGTCTTGTTTCTTCTTGCCCTTTTTTTCTCTCTGCTCTTCTTAACTCTTGTTCACCTGCTTCTATACGTTCTACTTTTCTAGTTATAGCTGTACCAAGAATAGGTATACCACCTAGTGTTCTAGCAGCAAGTTTTAAAGGTTTGAATTGTTTAACTAAATCTCTAAATGCAAGTTTAGTTTGTAAAACAGGACCTGCAATCTCATTTAGTTGTTCTATGGTAGGTCGTATAACCTCTGCAAAGTATCTTCCTTCTTTAGCAGTAAATCTTTCTTTGTCAATACTTTTAGGCAACTCATCAAAAAATGTATTGTACTTAGCAATTAAATCTTTTAAATATGTAAAATCATTATCAGCAATTGTATCTAGTTCGCCTTGAAAGTTTTGTATAACAGATACAGCAGCATTTGATATTGGGTCATTGTCTTTATCACCTTTGATAAACGCTTGACCAAAACCCTTTTCTTTTTGTATATTTAAAGAATAAGTTTGAGCGGCCTCTGCAATCGCAACCGTCTCTTTATCTTGTTTAAGTTTCTGATCTTTTAATAGTTCGCTAAAGTTTGCCATTTATTATTTTTGTATGTTTGTTTTTTTACCATTAACATATAAACCAAACCAGGCTGCCCCAGCACCAACTACTACTGATACTAGACCTGCTTGTGCATTGTTTGGCGCTTCTAGTGCCATAAACCATTGTATCACTTCAATGAAGGCATACGCATATGCAATCATCATAAGTCTAGGCACGGTTCGCCAGTTAGATAAAAATTGTGGTAATTCTTCTTTTAAAAACCACCAACACCACTTGATCGTTCCTAAGACCTTTTCTTTTATTTGTAAGTTCATTTTCTTTGTCTCTCTTTTAGTTTTTGATTCTCATCTTTGATATGCTGAATCAACATATCAATATATATTTCCCTTTCCCATGGTAACATATTCTCTAATTCTGTTAATGAATATTTATGATGTTGCATTAACAAAAAGTTCACACGATAAAAATTTTCTAGGTTTTCATGTGAAAGGGTAATTAAAAAAAATCAGAAGCACCGTTGAAAGTTAACGCAAATTTCTTACCTGATTTAGGGTTTTCATACTCTATTCTATGTCTTATTTTAGGCATAGTAGTAAAAAACTCTATCAGTTTTTGATATTGTTTCTGCGTCAAACTATTAACATATTCGTCTAACTCTTCTTCGGTAATATTATTTCTATCATAAACATCATCGCCTTTGTAGATAGTTTTGATAGAGTCTTTTAACAAACTAAAGTTATTCTCTGTCTCTGACTTTGTACCTGTATATGATTTAATTGTAGGATAATCAAGTATGACACCGTAACCTTTTTCAAACTCTATTTTGTTATTAGGTTTCTTTGTTGTGTCAATCTTAACATCTTCTAAATTAAGTTCATAATCAACCACTTGTTTGTCATCATCAGGACATTTTAACTTTAATTTAATTACCTCACCTACTGACTTACCTCTGATCTTTAAATATAAATGTTCAAAATCAAAGATAGGTAGTTTAGAGACATCAACATTGCCATAGGTACACGATTGAACCGTATCTATAACTGCTTGTCTAATCTCTTCATCATTATCACTCTCTAATGCCATTAGCATAACTTTTTCCTCTTTTACTAAAAAAGGTCTGTAATTTACTAATAGGTCGTTAGAAGGAAGTTTTGTCGAATATTTCGGCACCTCATTTATTGGTAACGCCATTATGTTTCACTCCTTATTATTTAAAAGAATGGTGGGAATACTCTGCCACCAAACACTCTCCCAATTGGGAATCTCGTTTTAATCTGATTCAATACATCACGTCCCGCTCTTCTAATCTCTGGTGGTAGTTTACTAATTATACCACCGAACGGTCCTTTAAATCTTGCATCCTTTATCTCACCTACACCATCAATATCACCTTCAAATTGTGTATCTTCATTTGTTCTTAAATTTGCGTTTGATCTCCAATATCTGTAATTAAAGGTTATTGTCTGTCTTGCTATTTGATCTTTTGTTGCATAGTTTAAATCAATAGGTGCAATAGTTTTAGGATATGCCTCTATTAATTCACAATAATATCCACTTAATGTTAGGTTAGCAAGTGAACCATAATTACTTACACCATCAACTTTACTATTTGATGTTTCGTTTCTATTTTCGTGTAATGGATATATTAATACTCTGCCTGTGTATTCATCATAGAAATTTAAATTGTATGTTCTATTATTGACAATTAAGTTTTGCCATGATTCAAATACAACTCTTTCTGATAATTCTGAATCTAACATAAATGTTAAATCCATTGTACTAAATTCTAAACCTCTTGCCATGTTTCGTTCTGGCCCATAAAATCCTGTAGCAGATGTATCAGTTATTGTTCTCTCTGGTAACTTAGCAGCGTCACAAAAGAAAAACAATCTCTCTCTTAAATTATTTTTAGTTTGATTTAAGAATTGAAAATCTGTTTCGTATTCTAAAAACTCCATACCTTGTAGAGTTTCGTTTGTAAATGTTCTAGGAAATTCTAATACAACTAAAAACTTAGCAGGTCTATAAAATCCCTCTGCACCTGCAACCATAGACCTAAATCTGTTAACGGTTGTGTTAACATTAGGTTTTGTATTTTGTAATCTTTTTCTTGCCTTACCAGCGTCAAAACCTTTATCTCTAGGTAGACCTATTCTTATATCAAATGGTCCTGGTATAGGTAATCGTTGTCTAATTATTGCCATTAAGAGTAATCCTCGTCATTGTCCCACGCCTCAGGACATATTTTTTTCATTGCCTCTATTATCTCTTCTATCGTATATTTATCGTTCATTATATAAACTTCCTACTATCTGCATAAACTCTAGCGTCACTTGCCTTTTGAAATCTTTGCACTGGTAGATGTATGGCAATAGCTGCCTCATCTGCATTTATTCTTAAAAAACCTGTTTTTAAATGACTATACAAATATTTTTTAATTGTAGGTTTTACAATTCTAATTCTTTTTACATCATCATAGGATACATCAAACTTTGTATTCTTGTCAAATCTTTTATCTGTTGCTGTCGCTTGCATACGCTCTAACAATCTAAATCTTAATAAAGGTGGTAGATAATGAAAGTTCATACCCATAAAACCACCCTTTGTAGGTTCTAGTGGTAATACTAATGGGAATATGTCATAATAAGGTAATGTCTTTTTAAGTTTAGGATCATACCCAAATAAGTTAAGTCGCCCTACACTAGGTCTACCATTCAACTTACCATCTCTCATAAGTTTTGTGGCAGTAGCGTTGCCTGCTATTCTTTGTACTTGACTTCTATACCAAGAATTAGACCTATCTGTATTGCCTTTATTAAGTTTAATTGTGTCAAAAACACTTGCCATACTACTATTTATGTGCTATTTAAAATGCTTTTAAGTGTTCTTCGGTGAGTATTTTGAAAGACATATTGCGCTTTTTACACCAAGCAAACGCTGTATTCCACTTGCGTCTGTTAGTTTCATAAGTCATTAATGCTCTCTTAAAATATGCTGATTTGATTTTACCAGGTTGTGGTTTTCGTGTCTGATATTTAGGTTTGATTTCTATTAGAAACTTTTTATGTGTGCCATTAGGTTGTCTGACTTTCATAAAGAAGTCAGGATAATATCTGTGAGGTTTATTATCCACACCTCTATATGCAATTGATAATTCTTCACTTCCCCATTCTACTATCTGTCTTGTCTTGTCACAATAAATCATAAACCTTTTTTCCCAACTTGATCTGTAAACAATGTTCTTTACATTGCCCTTATACTTTTGAGGGTTCATAGGTTTATATAAACCTTTGTATGCTCTTCTATCTATGTTAGGAAACTTTTTAATCTTCATTGTGGTGGGGTGGCGTCACCGCCACCCTTTGAGAAAGTTTTGAGAGATAGATTACTCGTCTTCAGCTAGTTTACTAAAGTACGATAATGATTCGTCATCACTATCGGTAGACGAGGCTTTCTCCACAGAACCAACAGATTTAGGTACGCTATTACTAGCGGGTGGGAGGTCTATATCTGCAACCGATTCCGTGCTTCTTGTTCCAGTAAGAACCCTATTCAGTTTCTCTTTGAGTTCATCATAGGATTTAAAATTACTTGGATCAATGAAGGCCTTTAGAGCATATTGAGACTTCCACACTGCGTCAATCTCTTCGTCAGTAGGTTTTAATTTACTAACTTGCTCAAATTCAGATTTATCATAATTCCAGTAGCCGTCAACTTTTCTGATTTTTAATTTGAAGTTTGCACCTTCCCAAAAATCAAATGGGTTAACTGCCTTTTCATCTTCAAATGCAGGATTCATTGCTTCTGTAATCTTATCAAATATCTTTTTACCGAATTTGAATAAGAAAGTTTTACCTTCATTTTCAGGATGTTTAGGATCAGATACTACTAGAATATTTGAGTAATAAGATAATTTTCTTTTTCTCTTTCTAGCAATTTCTTTATCGGCTTCTATGCCTGTATTCCATAGTCTAGTGTTCTCTTCACTAACTGGATCTTTTTTGTTTAATGTTGTTAAACTATTTTCAATATACCATTGACCACCTGGTCCTTGAAATGCGTGATTCCAAACTCTTTGCCATGGCATATCTTCACCCTCTACAGCAGGTAAAAATCTTAACACAGCAAAACCGTTACCTGATTTATCAAGTTCTGGTTTCCAGAATCTGTCGTCTTGGTATTTGTTTTCTGTTTTTGGTTTGTCTTGTGATTTCTCTAATTGTTTTGTTAGAGCGTCAAAATTTGACTTTGACTTTTTTAGTTCTTCTAATGCGTTTGACATTGTATTTTCTCCTTGTATATATTAATGTACGTATTATTTGTATTAATTGTATTAGTATTATTTATAATTGTTTTTTGTTCTTTGCTCATTTTTTTACCTCTTCACTTCTAGCGTCTTCATCATAACACGCCTTAGGTAAAGGATTATCTTTAATGCACTTCTTCAAGCGCTCACAGGTATTGACAATTTTATCTAATACTTTATATATTAATTGATCAAACATAACTACATTATATCACTTATTGTCATTCTTGTCAAGCCCCCATTTAGCTTGTTCATCATCTGCTCATATGTGATATATTCTAATTGACCTCTTTTGTGCCATGGGTCCCACACATCAATAGGGCTATTAGTAGGTCTATCATCTAATGCCTTATTAACTTTGTAAAACTTGATATTAGGGTTCCAGTCCATTAGTGTATACCACTGGTTGACCCAATTATCATGTGGTGTAGCAGTATTCTCTTTTGCTACATAATGTTTAGTGCCTGCATATATATTATTTACCAATCTAGTATTACTTACTAAATCGTGCCCTATCATATAAATCTCTTTTGGTTGTTCTCTCTTAACTGCTACAAAACCAGCACTTGCGCCACAAGCCCAACCATGGTCTTTGTATTCTTTCCACACATCTCTAATATCATTTGACTTATCGTCTGGTGTAATCCATGATACGTAAATGTGTGAAGAGTTTATTTGTTTCTGTATTATGTCTTTTGGTTTGCCACTATGTGTCTTTTGAGCGTTTCTTAAAATACTAACCATACCTTTCATGTTAGTACCATGTATAACAAATTCTTCAGCTTGTTCTTTCTTGTCTTTATTTTCTTTTATAATATCATATTCAGATAACTCTTTAAATTCTTCTTCACTTATCATACCTCTTACAACACCATCGTATGTCATCTTAGGTAGTTTAGTCCAGTTTCTAAAATAACAAGGTATTTTTGACGCAATACCACTATGATATATTTCGTGTATAATACCATTGTCAACAGCAGTTAAAACATCTGGCATAAAATCTCTGTATATAGCATTGCACCCGTATATCATACCATGTGGTCTTAATTTTTCTAAATCAAAACCTACTCTGCTTTCAGCATTACCAATACAGAATACCCTATTAACACCTATGTTATGATATTCTTTTATATCTTCGTCACTCATCATTTAATTGGTTTCCATTGTTTATATAACTCAAGCGATCCTGTTGCTTGATATACTTTACCTGTTTCTAAATCTCTTATCTGCCATTTTAAAGGACATTTTGTTAATATTGTTAAGTTAACAGGTTTTTTTAATTCAGGCACTTTTTTATTGTTAATTAGTTTTCTCACTTAAAAATATTTCTTTCATAATAAATTTACATTTAGTCCTATTAAATTTTATAAAAGGACTTAATCTGGCAATCTTATGTGAGATTTCAGGCCAGATAACACTTTCGGCAATTTCTTTATCCCAATTCTTAACAAACGTAAGTATTTTATCCATGATGATGATTGTTTGAATTGAGATTTGTTTCGAAAGAAATAGTCGTAGCAATCTAGGATGTTGCCCATTATGTACCCGAAGAGCATCATCAAACCGAACAGCAGCGTCACTAGCGTCATTACTAATACGTACAATATCGCTTCGAAAATTGTACGTAAATGACTCATTATACTTTCGCCATTTATTGTAGGTAGTTTCACCATCTGCTCTAACTAAATCTCCTATCCATGTTTTAGAATTAGTTGCAAAGTTAGAAACAAAGTAATCAAGTAATTCGTCAGGTTTATATTTAGTAACCAGTTTGTGAAAAAAGAACCTATCGTTTCTTTTGAGAAAAGTATTAAATGATGAATTAACTTTTGCGTTGTGTTTAAAGAAGTCGTAATTATCAGTTGAAAAATGTAATTTAACTGCAAGATAAAGTTTGTATGCTTCATAACTATTCATAATGGTAGTTTAGCTGAATTTGTTTTTTCAATCAGATTCAACTTCTCTGCCTCTATTTGTATTTTTTCTTTTAGTGATTTATTTATTATTGTTTTTATTGAACCTGAATCTAAATTATTATCTTCACAATAATTAAGCACAGCATCCATGTATGTTATTCTTTTTTCTTTAACTATCTTTTCAATAATTAAACCAAACTTTTTACTATTCAATAACATAATTTATTATAACATATTATAAGGGAGAGATCAACCCTCCCATATATTTAATCAGCGATTTGATCGCAATTCTTTTTATTTGCTGGTAGACCTGGTTCTTTATCATATAACCAAATATATGAATAAACTACCTTGTCTTCTTTTACTGCACATTTTTTACCAAATGATAGTCTTGGTTCTTTTATAGAACAAGCACTTAGCAATACACCTGCAAATAATATAGTCATTATTGTCTTCACTTTGT
Source organism: Porticoccaceae bacterium (assembly GCA_002689135.1). Classification (GTDB taxonomy): domain Bacteria; phylum Pseudomonadota; class Gammaproteobacteria; order Pseudomonadales; family Porticoccaceae; genus TMED48. Next base: position 39,101 of record NZEU01000015.1, on the reverse strand, counting down.
TAGTTCTCCGTTTTCTATTTTTGTCGTGTTAAATGAGTGAAATACCATACATCTCTCACTGCCTTGAGGTATATCAATTGTTGCCAATCTTTCACCTTTATCGTTTGCCCACATAGTTATCATATACACTGGTTGACCATCTGGTGATGAGTCAGTTCGACCTAAAGAAACCTCTGTTGGTTCAAACTCATGCGCCGTTGTATATTTTTCTACTTCAGCAGGAGTGCCACACACGCCTGGTAAATCCAAGAAGTAAAAATTATATTGACCTAGGTCGTATTTGCTGTTATGATCTGCAAATACATAACTTGTTAGAAGTAGGGTAAATAGTAGAATTAGTTTTTTCATTCATAACTATTTAGTAATTTGTGTTAACTTTTCTTTGTTTCTAATAAGAAAATCTGCTGTGTGTTTATAGAATAGGTCTTGGTGTTCTTTAATCTTTTCAGGACCATGCACCCACTCTTGTACAAATCCGTCTTCACAAGCGGCCAATATAACCGTTTGTTCTATTTTCTTTTCTGGATACATTTCTTCAAACATTTTAGCATATGCTGAACATTGTAAGAAGTTACCATAATTATAATCTGCGTCTCTTCTTTTAGTAGAGGTCTTAAAATCAACCACAGATAACTTACCTTTGTATTCTGCGATACAATCTACTTGACCTGCAACTCCTAATTCTTTTGAATATAGGTACTCTTCTAAGCAATGAATATTATCTACTCTTGCAAGATAGGGTTTTATAATTCTAAACAGACCTAATGCTGTCACAGCTGTCACACCTACATTCTTGTCGTCTTCATTATTTAAATGATTTTCAATAAGTTTGTGAGTAGATTTACCTCTGTTAGTAGCAGATACAGAAATATAGTTAGCCATTTTTTCGCCAACTGCATTTCGCCATGCTTCTATTTTTTGTTTTCGTTCTGGTATAGAACCTAGAATTGATGTCACAGAGGGCATATTAACACCATCAATGGTGTAATATCTTATGCCCTCTAAATTTTTGCCTTTTACTCCTAATGATTTAGGAAGATGACTCTCGTCAAGTTTTACATGATTAAATGCCATAATTATCCTTCATAATATTTCATACTATTATTATATAACAATTTTGTTATATTGTCAAGCCTTATCCTTCCATCAATGAATTATTGATGTCTTCTTTACTTGGGCCTGTTGTTTTAGAGTATTCTTTTTGATAAACGGTTCTACCATTTGCGTCTCTAAACGCTCTTAAATATTCTCGTCTATTCTCTTCATCATTCTTATAGGAACAATGAACCCAACCAGAATTAGGTTCTTCTGGTTTGTGATACTCCAATATACACTGGTCAAAGTTTAGATTGTCAACTATCCAGTCGGCAACCTCTCTATTAGACACACCGAATATTTCGAAGTCGGCGGCCTGGCCATCTGCGTGCTGTGAGTTTAAAGATGAGCCTATGGCAATACACAACTCACCAGACCTAAAGCCTGATGATACAGAAACCACTTTACCGAAGTGATCCCGTACTGGTTGTAAAATATTAGTACATAAGCGCTCTAAAGACTCTATGTGATCTTCGTTAGGATTATTATTAATCCCTTTACGAACAGCCGTGTCGCTCTTAATTAGCTCTTTAAGAGTGAAGTTTTTGCTTAATCGCATATAGTTTATCCTTTGCTTTTAGTTTAATTTTCTTCAAGGTTTTTAAATCGTACCATGATTTAGTTGATCTGTCAATACTTCTTTTTGTCTCTACACTATTCACTTCTCGTTTTAATTCTTTATGGTGTGCTTTGATCTCTAACATATTATCCCCTTGTAAGTTTTAGCAGTTTATCCATTTGTGCCTTGATAATAGGACCCCTATTAGGCCAATGAATATACGGCTCGTTTGACTTTGATAAGTTATATAAAAACGGCAATACAACTTTCTCAATTTCTTTAAATCGTTTATTTACGTCTGCGTCTTGTATTTCTTTAGTCACGGTTTCTTTTTCGGACACAATCTGCATAACTTCGTTCATCATAGATTTAATTGATGAAACATCCGATTTAACTTTTGCTAATTCAATGTTTGTTCCTTCTAAAGCTTTTGTATCAACAGCTGGTGTTGATTTGCTTTCAGAGGGTTTACTTGACACAGGAGTAAAACCAAAGTCAACACTTGTATCAAATTCTCTCATAAAATCAGGTATATCATTGCTCATAGTTTTCTACCTCCTTTTTCATTTTTAAATGTTTAAGTTCGTTTTGTAATTCTAATTGTTGCTGTGTGATTTTTTTTATTTCTTTTGCTGTTTCAATTGATTTTTTTACGTTGTCATAGGCGTGTGTTTTAATAGACTTCTTTGTCGTAATTGTAGTTGCTAAATCAATTCCGTTATATGCTTTTACAATAGTATTGTTATTAACAGCAACGCCAGCACCAGATGATAATAAAGCAAACTCTGAACATCCTGTTAAAAATAGTCCTAGTACAACGGGCAGGACTATCTTATTAAGGACATTCCTGCCCTTTTGATTATACAATGAGCGGATTGACCTATTAAACTCTGGTATACGACCGTTGCGTTTCAGTTGCTCGCTCTGTACTTTATTATTTAGATTTTGCATTTCTTTTACTTGCCCATTTCTTTCTATGTTTTGCCATCACTTGTTCTGTTTTAATTTGTTTTGTACTTTTAGTACCCATATCATTTGCTAGTTTACTTTGTGGGTGTTTTTCTGCAATCTTACTTAATGTTTCGTTCCACCCTTTATCACTTCTATATGACATACCACTAACACCTGCTACAATATTAACACTTGTAATAATTTGTCTAACACTTTTGTTTTTCTTTAGATACTTTTCCATTTCAGCAATGGTCATAATATCTGTCCAAACTTTACCAGTTTTTTTATTCTCAAATGTGTATGATGGCATTTATTTTAAAGTTAAATGATACTTTAATTGATTAATAGCTTCTAGCATATCCTCTAGTATGCTCAAAAGATCAATTGAATCTAATTCTTTGGATAGTTCTACGATACGATCTTTTGTTTTTGTGATCCGTCTTGCAAATTCATCAGTGTCAGGATCAATATAGTTCGCCACATTGGGAACCATTTCGCTATTAAAAGATATTCTGGCATTATCACCTTGATAAGTTTCTACAAACCTATCGTTTAATTCATTAAATTTTGTATAGTGTTCGCCAAGTGCCTCATGTTCAGCATAACTTGTAGTTTGCCAATGAGAGGCCTGTACGAAATTTAGCCAATGAATATTTGCATTTACAAATTTTGATATTGTTTCGTGCATAACTTTATTTATATGTTTTCTTCTTCTTTAAATTTCTCTAATCCATCTGCATACCATTGAGGTATCTCAGCAGGCGATTTCCATGTTGCAAATCTATTCTTTTTCATTATGTAATATTTACGATAACTAGCAACACTATCACCTGGTACGATACATTCATCAGGCATTGCTGGTGTAGCGTCTGTACCTATTGCATTAATATTAGCATTCTTAGGTGGTTCTTTTAGTAATTCTTTTAGTTTTGATACTGATACATGGTCAACATTTTTGTTGTATCTTTTTTTATACTCTTCATTTAGTGCCATCATGTGGTTGTATAACCATCTGTAATTATAAGCAGACTTCATAACCCATTGTGTACTAGGGTGTCTTAACCAACCTGCTTTGTATATGATTGCTTCTTCGTTTGAATTATCTAATCGCCATCTTTTTATCTTACGACCATTTTTAGTTTTATCTTCATATGGCGTACCGTCTAATACTCTTTTAGCAGTACAAAGCATTTGAGCAGATTCTAATATCATTTTGATTACATGCTTATCACACGACATCTCTGCTGCTTTTATTGGGTCTTTATCTAAATAAAATATATTCATTTATAACTCGCATATATTACAAATACTATAGCCATTATAAAACAAACTACTAGTACATGATTGCCTAAATTTGCAATACTTTTACCTACCGTATGTGGATTTTTAGGGTCTATAAAATTTTTCATTAGTGTATTAATTTGTCGGTTACGTATTTTACAAGTTTATATTTTTTTGCAAGGTCCATCATTTTATGATACCACAATGCCTTGAAGTCATCACTTTGTGCTTTCTTACAAGCACTTGCTAATGCGTCTAAGCGTCTAACTTCAATTGGAATATAAACCTTTATATCTTCAGTTGTTCTCATATATCTATTATTGTATAACAAATCCTTTATCTTGTCAAGCGTCTTTTTCATTGATTTTGTCGTCTTTTTTCGTCATATCCTAGAAAATGTGTAATAGCATATCTACCCCATTTGTCTTTACGAGAATCATCTATGACTTTAAGTTCATCAACACCATGTAAATAAAAACTAGGTATTATAACCATTCTATTATTTTTTATTTCAATAGAAGAATATGGTTCTCTTTTATTTTGTTTAGTATATAGATTTAAATTACCACCAATAAAGTTCTTAGGTGTTTTATACAACCATATCAGAATTGTAAAATGACACGAATCAATATGTGGTTTGTAATAATGTTTATCTTCATAGTAGGATATTAATGTATCGCTATAATTTGTAATACTAAAATATCTATATAGGTCATAAGGCGACTCACTAAATGCTTCTTTTAAACCATTATGTATATCTTCATGTTTAAATAAATCTGTTGCTTTAAATATTAATGACCTTGTAGCACCTGATTGAGTGTAAACATCAATCATAGGTATTGCCATCTTATCGCCTACAAATTTACCATCTATTATCGCTGTTGTGTTCTCATGTACAGATTGCATTTGTGTATGAGAATAAAAATCTAATTCTTTCCAAACACCTTCTAATAAGTATTTGTCATAAAAATCATCTACAACTAAATGTGGTAATAGTTTATCTTTGGCAGGTTGTATAATCATTTGTTATCACTTCTTATCATTCCAATCATATATTTGATTAAGTTTTAATTTTATCTCGTCAGGATTTAATTCGTTAATGTCTGTTGACAATAATTTTCTAAAGTCTCTATCTTTTCTTTTGAGATTTTTAGTTTTCTTTTCTAATCTTTTTAATCTATCTGCTTGTTTTTTTTCAGAGTTTTGTTTAGTTAAATTTCTCTTCATTTTCCATTGTCTCAATGATATATTAGCAGCAATCAATAATAATACTGCAAGTGGGTCAAATACGAATATAAGTATTAATATGATAATTCTTACTGCGGAATCAAAATGATCTTTAGCCTCATCACCATAAATCAACTCAGCGACATATTTTAATGGACCCACATCCGCTTCTAATTTTAATTGTTCTATGGTTATTGACGATTTGGCATTGTTCAACTCCGCTATTTTTCCCATTGCTTCGTCTATTGATTTATTCAACAGGTCTCGTTCTTCTTTTTGTTTCTTTCGCTCTTTTAATCCCCTACTAACATATTCCTTGTCAATATAAACATCAAGTGCCTTATCTAATTGATCAAGTGTTCTCTCTGATCTCTCTATAATAGATTGTTGTTGAATAATCTTTTTGTCTATAAGTAATATCTGTTCCTGATTACCTGCTGTAGGTTTAACTTGATCAAGGTGTGCCTTTGATAGAAACCCAAAGATACCCATTGATGTTATAAAAATTAAAACTATGATTGCTGTAAATAGATATGCCTTTAAGGACTTTGGTATGTCTGAGCGCCAGTTATGATAGAGCCAAGATGCCGCTACTAACTTACCTACTTCTAATGCTGAACCCATTGCAATAATAGGTACGGCTGCACCAGCAAATAAAGTTGCTAGTCCTAGTATAGAATATCCCGCTGCTATCATTGAGATAGCAATTGCTGATATAAATGTTAGTAGTGTTAAAAACATTATAATATTTATGTTAACCAGTTATAGATTGCTCTTAATGCTAAGAGTAAATACATTGTTTCCATCAATGCTCTAGGTGTGTCTTTATCTTTAATACCCATGTAAATCCATATACTGCAAGATATTGTTGCAATTGCCCAACCTATCCATTGTGTGTGAATATCTGCATTTGACAACACAAAAGCACCTATCATTGCTAATAGAAAACCTACCCAACGCCAACCATCAATCTCTTTGTAATATCTTATCTTCATAGGTATTTCTTTTTGTACCATTTATAGAATACTTTATCATTAAAATATTCTGCAATTGCGCTAGCAGGAACTTGATCACTTCTTATACAATCTGCTATATCTTGGTAGTCTGTTATATCTACTTTATATTTCTTTTTCAATTTGACTTTTGATAATGTCATTAAAAATCTCCTACGTTTTTCTTTTTCAAACGGTGTCATCGCCATAGTATGAGTGTGGTCTATTCTTTAATTCTTCTTTTTTTCTTTCTTCTTCTTTTTTACTTTTATTATAGAAGTATAATATAGCAACAGCACCTATAATACAGATACTAGATGAATATATTAGCATTCCTAATGCAAACCCTAATGTCATTTAATCTCCTCTGGTTTATCTTTTGGTAAAACAATGTTAGAAACCTTCTCTTTAGGTGGCACTTTTTTCTTAGGTTCATTTACTGCCTTATCAGTTGCAACCGTATTCTCTAGTTTTCTAACTCTTTCAATTATTCTAATTACCCTATCGGCATAATCAGGTGTAGTTGAAAATTTTGTTAATGTTTTAATTAAAGCAATTGCGTCCATGTTATTATTCATAACTAATTGTTTAGTTCTTAAACTTCTAAAGTCCTCATAAGCAGGATGATTGTTTAATATTCTTACATACTCTTTTACGCTAGCACATTTACTAGGAAAAACTCTAACTTGCCATGGATTGTTTTTAGGAAAACCTTTGGGCAACATACCAGGGTGATCGCCCCATGTTCTAATACCAAATAAGTTATTACCCTCTATTGCAAATCTACTTGTACCCCAAGCAGACTCTAATGCTGCCTGACCCATAATCATTTCGTAAGGCACTCTTTCCATTCTAGGTGTTGTAAAGTTTATGTAATCAATACATTTACTTAATGCCTTTACAAACTGCACATCATTTTCATATTCCATACTAGGTTCTTGTAGACCTAATTTATTTGCCCAATCAGTATAATATGCTTCTACTGATTTTTTTGTTTTATGTAATGTATAAGGATTAGGATAAAACGAACCACTTACAAAAACTAATACTAATATTAGTACTGAATATGCAACTTTCTTCCACATTGGTATTGGTTTTGTTGGTTTATCTTCTTTGACTTTTCTAATCATTCACTTCTCCATGTTTTAGCATTTTACGTAGATTCTTTGTATCTCTTTGTGTGGTAAGTACATAATGTTTATGTGTTACCTTATGTTCATTTGCTGGACCTATAAAAGGCACATTGTATTCTCTTTGAAATATTAAAATGCCTTTTAAGTACAAAGGTAATAAAACGTCAAGCATTTTATCATTTGTGTCTTTTGGCACTCTAGGTGTTTTAAAATAACCTTTGCCTTTTATTAAACCTTTAATTAGTTCTTTGTGTTTTTTATTTAACTTCATGCACCCTCCTCACCATATATTCATAACCATGTTCGCTAAATCTCTTTTGTGTAAATGCAAGAGTCTTGTTATCTAAAAGCACTCTATAACTTTTAAATATTTTCTTACTAGTCTTGCCTGGAAAATTGTCTAGGATATCTTTGTGTAAATGACCTGTGTAATAAACGACTTTATCTTTTTTGCCTTCTAACACATCATTGATTATAGAAACACCATTTTTAATTTGTTTCTTTAACCACTCATCAATATAATTCTTCTCACTATTAAACATAATATAATAAATTTTTTATAATCTTAAACCGATCTTTTGCACTTTAGGTTCAAACGACCAGAATAGGTCATTGTGAGTACCATTATCTCCTAAGTTTTGCATTTGATATAAATGTACCATTTCATGGATCAGTGTATCCAAAAAGTCTCTTTTACTTTTATATGATGGTTCCATTTCTAATTTGTAAAATCTAGTACCTTTTCTTTTCCACTCCATAGTAACCACTTGACCCATACACTTCTCTCTAGTTAGGTCTTTGATTAATACATCACCAAAGGCAGATAGTTTATTTCTAAATACAACTCTGTTAAACTCTTTGAAATACTTTTTAATATCTTTGTAAGTAGTAGCATATTTTTTCTTAATAGAGCATTGTCTAGTTATAGTTCTTTTAAGTTTAGCAGCACTTGACATTGTTTTATTTTTCTTCCTCATTCTTCTTTTTCCTCTTATCATTAATAGTTTGTATTAATAACAAAGTCAATATGGACAAAATGATTATAACTAAATCTTTTGGCACATATGTATAAAGTATATTCAAATAATAGACTATAGCACTAATTACATCCATTAGGTGATCCTTCTAGTAATTTGCACTTATACCTTTTGTCTGCTTCAAGTCTCATATCAGCAGCGATACCTTCTAATATTGACGGAAGATATTTCTGTAATATAACCATAGACTCAATCGCAAAATTGTGAGCAAGTCTATTTAACTCACTCTCTAATAACGCATTATGATTCATGTTACCATTGATTGTCTCAACTATAACATGACCTACTACTGCGTTTGTATATTCATCAGCATTTGCTTTTGAAAAAGCATTTGCAAGAGCATATACCCAAAAATAAAATATAAAGAATATTACAATAACTTTTTTCATTACTGCATTACCTTTAGGTCTTCTTTGGCATAGTATAAAACTTCGCCAACATTTTCATCATCAATATTAAGTAAGTTTACGTTCTCAACATCCATGATGTCTTTGATAGCAGTTTGTTCAGTGATTAAATTATCAGTATAACTTTTGACAATCTTATCAACTTTGGTCTCTGCAATATCTGTATAGTATTGTTTAACTTTACTCATAACTATTTATTTCCTTTCATAATGTAAGTATTAATTGTTTTCATACTCATAATATATCAGAAATGGGTATAGTAAACAAGCAAATAATGGAATAATAGTCCGTTTTTTATATTGAATTATATAGGGAAATTAGGGTGCGACATTGTGTCAAGTAGATGTTCTACCTTTGTTCTACACCCTAAAGTTGTATTTGTATCGAATCAGATACAATTATTTATTTTGTACGAAATTTTCGGTCCAACCAAACGCTTTTTTAACTAGTTCTGCCGTTAAACCACTATAAACATTAGATAAATTTTTATTTCTAATATTCAATAATAGTTTTGCTTCTTCGGCCTGTAAACCCTCTAGCATTTGAATAAACAAAATTTCTCGTTTTGCTTTATTGAGAACATTAGCACCTTTTATGAAATAGTGTAGTCTTCTTGCTTCACTATGTAAGGTAGTGTGTTCAGTACCAGCAGGTGCTTCATTTTCTTTGTAAGGTGGTGTACCCTCAGGTAACTCCCATACGATTTTAGGATCAAACGCACCTTTGAGTACTTGTCTCATTGGTGTGCTGTCATTTTTTCTTAAAATGTCTAGTTTAGCAGCTTCTGTTTCTGCTTTATCTAGTTCTCTAAAAATCTCAAAAAATAAAGGTGCTGATGAACCTGTCATCGCCATGTTGTTCAATGCACTTGTCGTTGTTGTAGGCATAATTTAATTCTCCTTATTCTTATTTATATAAGAATTAGATGTGGGGTTTTCACCCCACACCTTAAATGTGTAATCTGAATTACGCATTTCTGTAAGCATACGGAGTTCCGTATAACTTTTTGATACCAGCAGCGATTATCGCTTTTGTTGGAACACCCATTCTGTATGATGTACCTTTAGCAGATTTGTTAACATAGATCATGTTACCTTCTGCTCTTAATGTATCAACTAACGCTCTAGGCGATGTTAAGTCGAATCTGCTTCTTAATGCTTTCCAAGAAACTGACTCACCTTTGTTTAAAAGGTTTAAAACTTTTTGTCTTTTAGACATAGTTTTTCTGCCTCTTTTTGATACTTTTTTTGATTTTGATATAACTCTTGCCGAGTCACCGAATAATGATTTAAACATTATTACTCCTTATATAACGTGCCTCAATTTGTAAATTGTGTAGTGGCACTTTACTACACAAAGTATTACCAAGTGCTTTAGGTAATTTTGTCACCATCATCATCTTTTTTTTGATGTTTACTAATTAACTCTTCTAACTTTTTAAGAGTCTCTGGTGGTAAATCTTTTTTCTTTATTTTACTTCTAAATAAAATATCAGAATAATCCATTTGTACATAACTTAATTTGTCTTCTTCGCCCTCTTTTAGTATCTTGCCATTTGCAGCTACACTTTGAGCAACACGGTCTACAATGTTATGTAAATTATGTTTCAAACTAAAATCTCTATATAGACATGACTTTACACTCTCCATTATAAAAGCAAAGTCTTTTTGAAACTGAGCGTCATCTGTTTGAATAGAGTTCTGCCCAAACAATATAAACAATTCATCTTGTACTTTTTCCATCAATGTGGTTACAAATAATCTTGCCTGTAAATCTTTTAATTCTTTTTGATGTTTAGCTGAAATCTGTTTTTTAGGTTCCTGTTTTACTTTAGGAAAGATAATTATATTATCTTTATCGTCCTTCTTATCTGTCATCATTATATCTTTTCACCTTTAAAATTAACTAGACCTTTGTCAGCAAGATATTCTACTAACTGATTATATCCGCCTACTAATTTATCATCTACTTTAATTTGTGGCATACTTCTTACAGGTTTGCCTATGTTCTCAAACATATCACCAACATCTTTAAAATCTTCCATCTTCTTCTCTGTGTATTCAAGGCCAACACTCTTTAATAAGTTTTTGGCCTTGGTACAAAAAGTACAATTGTTTTTTGAATAAACAACTACTTTACTCATTTACTTTGTCCTCTTTAGCAATCATTTCTACTTCGTTATATTTCTTCTCAGCAAGTTTCTTCAACTCGTAAGCGTCAACAACCGTTTCGATTGCATAATCATACATCTTGTTAGCGTCACCTAGTGGCAATCTTAAACCAACCCAAGCACGATAGTAACCATTCTTCGTCATAGTTACCTCTGTTTTGAATACTTCGTATCCTCTAACAGGTGTATTTTTAATTATGTTAACAAGAGTCGTTTCTACATCTGATACAACCGTTTTTGTATTAGTTTTACCTAATTCAGTTGTAAAGATTTTCGCCTTCTTGTTCATCTCACCCTTAATCATATCGGCCATTTCTGCCTTAGCAATTAGGGATGCCTTTTCTATTGCAAGTTCAAGGTCTGGAGACACTGAAGTACCAACACCGAATATACACTCTTTATTTTTATTCTTACCGAATTTAGTAGTGCCACATTCTTTTTTCTTGTTGTAGTCATTCATGTACCAGGCAGGAACTTTTGCAACAGCCTTACCTTTTTCTTGTTTGATAGTGTATGTTTTATTTGCTGTACAATTTGCAACAAGCAAACTTAACACGCCTACAAACAATATTTTCACATACTTATTCATCATTTATTACCTTCTCCTTCATATTATACACTAACTCTCTAGTCTTGTCAACAAGCTGATACTTATCAACCGTTGTATTAAATTGTTCCCAGTTGAGAGCCAGTAAGACCCAAAGAACAATTATAGTAAATGACAATTTTATCATCTTTTCATCACCTCCCATTTACCAGTTGGATTCAAACAAACCGTGCCAGGTCTCTTAAACCATGATTGTGGTCTTGCATATTTTCTACAATATAACGGTGCATTTGAATCTCTATAATAAAACTCAGCAAATAATTCCCAATAACCAGGTTTTCTTGCCTTTTCTAGTTCTATTTCTTTTTGTAATTCTTCAATCTTTTGACTCTTTGTAATCCCAAATTTTGTATCTGCACAATGTAATTCTTCTTTTTTAACAATCTCATCACCTTGTTGTTTAATATTGATAGTCACAAAACACCATTGTCCGTCAGGTGTTAAAAATCTATCTTTCTCTTTACTATACAAAGTGTTATTATCACTTAAACTAATTTTTTCTGCTGTATATGTTTCTAAACCTGTATCTACTTTTATAATTTTTGCTTTCTTTAATTCTTTTTCATTTAGGTCGTCTCTTAATCCATCAACATCAGCAAAAGCAATCTTTGATAATGTAATTAATATTAATGTATAAAACATCAATTGTAATATTGCAAATATAGGATATTTCATTAGTTTAGTTTCTCCTTATCTGCGTCTTCACTTGACAATAATAAAATAACATAATGTATTGCCTTTAATAAATCTTTTCTATTTTTGCCATCTTTTTTCCCGTATCTGCACAAATACTTAATTGCATTTGCCTGACAGAAATCTTTATCAATACCTAATTGTCTGAGCATATCTTGTACTTGAAACCCATCCTTTGTAGTACTATAATGTTCACCATATGTTGACTTGATATAGTTTTTTATTTCTTCTAATATTTTATCTTCTTTATATTTCATTATTTTTGTATCTCAATTCTACCATCAGGTAACATACACGCAACACCAAAATTAGTTCTTCTTACAGGACCACTACTTGCCCATTGCATTGGCCACGATGGTGCAATATCAATAGTCGATTCATAATCTCTACATTTGAAAGGACCTTTATACCACGTTCTTGTTGTTTTAATAATACCTGAATTTTTAGTTTTAGGATTATACCAGTTTGTAATATTAGGTTTGTTAGGAGCACCGATTAAGTGATCTACAAAATATTTCTTATGATTGTTGAAGTCATCATTCCAGATTTGATCTGCACCGTGAGCAGCACCTGCCATAGCACAAGCCGCAATCGCATAAGGGTCATTAACAACCGTTGAACAAGTCGCCCCAGCAGTGACAGCGCCAGTGGTTGCGCCACTAGATGATACAAGAGCATCCCTAGCAGCACAATTAACTAACAACAAACAACAACTAATTAATAGTAGATTTTTTATCAAGGTCTTTCTCTTTCTGATCTTCTGCGTGTTTTTTAGCAACATACTCATCATATGTCATCCCAAAGACAACTTTGTAAAAGTGATCTAGTGGACTTGGACTAGAATACGCAAGAATTAATTTATCAAAATCAATATCTAAATTAGAATATTGGTTTCTATTAGACTTCTTAGCGTCTCTATGTGATTTTAGAACAGCGAGTCTATTTGTAAATACTTCTTCTCTCGGTTCTGGATTCTTTGATTTTGCAATATCTTTTTGTTTTGCAATATCAAACTCTTTAAATATACTTTGTTTAGTTATCATAATATAAGACCTCCCATAGTTTTGTCATATTTGTTATTAGTATATCAGTTTTTAACATTGTTGTCAACCCCCAAAATAGTCAATAAAATCAACACTTCTGGCATTTAACTTGTAAAATCCATGCCTGATTCTCTTATTTTTTGACATAAATCAGGTCCGTCAACAGATTTTATCACATAATAATCTTCAGTATTGTCAATTACCTTTGAGATTATATTGTTTTTCTTAAACCAAGTCTCTGCTCTAGCAGTGACAGGTCTAATTAAACTAGTGCCATCATTGGCACTAGTATATACAAAGTCGCCGTTCATTATTTGTTACCTTTGAACAATGAAACTAACTTTTCTTTTGTTCTAATAAATTGTGCCTTACTTTCAGCCCAACCTTCTTTTTGATACTCTTTAGTCTTAATCCACTCGTTTTGTAAATGAGTAGATACTTTTGTAGGTATTTGTTTTACATCATTACCTATCTCACTTAAAGTCTTTGTATTCTTCTCATCTGCCATTAAACTTCCGCCTAGTGTTAAGAAACAAATCACCATAGTGATTATTATCATGTATGCTCTTATCATACTTTCCTTCCCATTGTTTTAAAATCAGCAGCGTCAACAACTTGATAATTACCTTTGTTGTAAGCGATACCGATTGTTTTACCAGCAGGCATTTTTGCTTTAGGTAAAGTTCTCTTTACACAAGCGCCTGGGATCCTATCACTCGTAGGTATAGAATTTCTTTTAAGACCATTAATGTCTAGTGTTAAATCGGGTAATGAAAAACCCATAAGTGTCTTTTTGAAAGACGGTCTGTTTATACTTTTATATATCTCTTTTTGTGATCTTTTTAATGATTTCATTTAAATGTTTCTTTATATTATCGCACTCTTTACTAATTTTGTCAAGCGTTATTTCAGCACTAATTGTTAGGGAAATACAATATGCTAACCCTAACATTATAAAAAGTAATAGAATCAATTGTAATGTATCACCCATATTTAAAGTACTTCACCTTTCCCTCTACGTAACCATATCTTTTAATCTTTAAATCTGGTTTTGTAAACATAGAATTTGCGTCACCTTGTTTATAACCTTTCTTATGTGAAAGTGTTATGTGAGCAGCACCATTGTCGTTTCTCTTAATCTTTTTGTCATCTTCTAATAAGAACATATCGCCAACCCAAAATGCTTCAATATTAGCATTTGATCTATAACCTTTAATCATAGCACCTACTTTTTTACCTATAAGTTTAGAGTATTTGTCATAAACTTCTTTAACAGGTTTATATGCAAGTGTTATATGATCTGAAACTATAACAGGCATTGTAGCACTTTTCTTAACTGCATTACAACTCTGTTTATCTAATTGTATAGCAAAGTATCCGTTCATTATTTTCCTAGTTTACTTTCATTTTCTAAATTAATAGCAACATCAATATCTGATTCTTCTTTAGTACCATGATCAACTAATTTAATTTTAGTTAATTGATGAGGTTCGTCTTCATCAGCATAATTGTCAATATGGATATCTTCATTTTCAATCGCCTCTTCTAAAGTTTGATTGTATGAGTCAGTATCATATTTTACTTTACCAATATATTTTGTATTATCAGTATCAGTATAGTTAGCGTCAACAACATAAGTTTCAACACCATCACTTGTTTGTGTTAAGTCGTCTCTGATTTTACTATGATCTAGTCCACCAAAGTCTAAAAACTTTTGATCTGCCTCGTCTTTATCTTTTGCCAATACATCTTGTTCAACAACAAGTGTATAGTATTTTTTTGATCTGTATAGGTTTTTACCTACATCATCTTTAAATGTATATACATTAGTTTCTACTTTTGCCATATGTATTTCCTCCTTCTCTTTTTAGTTCATTTTTGTAAGTTCTAGCGTCTAAACTTTTTGTTAAGTCAGGCGCAAAATCGTATTTAAAGAATTGTCTAGTATTCCATAACTGACCATAATCATTAAAAAATGATTTATCATATTCAGTAATATCACCACCAAACTCATCTTCATAGGTTCTGTAATATTCATCACCAGTAAGTATTTCTACCTCACTATGATTTGTAGCATTCGTAGCAGTTTCAATAAAATTTTTATCACAGAAAGTTTTTACTTTTTTAAAATTTGATTTAGTATTTAAAGTCTTTAAATGTTTAATAGGTACATTTCTGAATATTGTATAATAGATAGGAAAGAAATCATAATCTTCACTATCTTGGTATTCTCTTTTGTACACTAAATTAAAAGTATTATTTTTTGTAAGTTTTTGTGTCATATACGTATAATATACACTATATTAGGATATTAAACAAGCACTATTCCTGTTGATTTTACTAGGTTTTTAATATTTTAGAGGGCGCATTTTGACGCACATAGAAGAACAAAGCGTGAACATCTATAAAGATTCGTTGTATTCATTAACTAATTGTGTGCCTAGTTCAAAGCAGGTCTGCATATCATCTAACACATAGGCATCAACAAACCTATAACCATTCTCTAGCATGCTCATAATCCTTTTGCAACCTCTACTTGCCACATATATAAAACCATCTTCGTTAATTTTGATAATTGTACTAGGATTTCTATAAGGTATATTACCTATCTTTTCGCCTTGCCATCTTTCAGGTGTTATTTTACACACTACTAATGGATTGATTAAATGATGTTTAATATAGGTCTTACCTATCTCTCTAGGAATATATGTAAGTTTAGTTATATCAACTACTTGTACAGGTATGTTAAAACCTCTGTGACCATAGAAGTATCTAGGACAATATCGTTTCTTTGCTTGTAAGTATTTACCAGGATCAAAGTTTTCTACTATCGCCATAAATCTTTAATCCATTCACCACTCTGATACTTCATGGCATAGTCTGGATTAGGGTGACCATGAAATACACATATCTTACTATCTGTCTTTAATGGATGTTGATCAGGTTTATATTTGTCGTACTTTTTAGGTTTGCCTCTTTCAGGCCATTTGTATGAATATGTCCACTCATCAGGAAAGTAAACTTTCTGTTTATGTTCCCACATCAAATCTGTAATTACATTTTGATCACCATGTAATTTATCAAATGTATCTTTTCTTTCAATATATGTTTTCCATATATGATTATGATGTTTCTGATTAAATCTTAACACACTAGAATTTATTGTTGTAGTAGGTTGACCAAAGTCTCTAATCACGCAAAAATCTTCATCTTTACCATATGTAAAAAACTCATCTAGGTTGCCTACAATAACTACATCTAAATCAATATATAAACAATTACCCTCTAAACCTAATTCAGGATTATACAGGTGCATTTTATTCCACCAGTGTTGTAATTGTGGGTCTGGTATTCTTATTGGTTTAATGTTTTCTGAAAATGCGTTATGATCTCGGTCTGATAAACAATAGAAGTTAAAAGGTAAAGTTGTATTTCTCTTTACCATATTGTAAAGAGTTTCTACATACTTCTCTGAATATTTTGCACCCCAAAGTACACATATAAAATTATTCTGGCCCATATTGATGTTTTAAAGTTTCGTATGCCACGCCATTAGACATTTCTTCTATTGTAAATTGATTCTCTACTACGAATTTAATCCACTCATTCATTGTCTTTCGGCCTGGTCTAAAAGGTTTTTCTACATATTTAGGGTGCCTTGAAGTTATTGGCCATGCAACATTTTGACCTTCACATATAGCAGGCACTTTATTCATTACTGCGTCTATGGCTGCCAAACTCATATTTGTAACCAAACAATGACAATCTTTTAAATCATCTTTTATATCTGTTTCCCACCACTCATTACCTGGTCGTGGTTTATTTCTTACTCTAATCTCTCTATTAGTATGTTGTTTTAAATCTTTTGTGACTTGTTGTATATATTCTTCTTGCGACATACCATTACATTCTCTTGTCACCGTATCTGAAGATGGACATAAAAGTATATGTTTTGTTTCGCCCATATTCCAACCTTTAAATGTGACATCAATACCTTTACTTTCTAAATCAACTATTCTTCTACCAGGTCCTACTTTACCTTTATTACTATGAATATCACCTTTGACTATTCTAAA
Source organism: Porticoccaceae bacterium (assembly GCA_002689135.1). Taxonomy (GTDB): domain Bacteria; phylum Pseudomonadota; class Gammaproteobacteria; order Pseudomonadales; family Porticoccaceae; genus TMED48. The sequence goes on along the minus strand of NZEU01000015.1, from coordinate 21,830 downwards.
ATATGTCTTATCGTAATCATGTATTTTAGGTGCTGGGTATCTTGTTATCTGTTGAGTAAAATAACCTACATCAACATACCACCATTCTTTTTTATTCACTATACAATCTTTAATTAGTTCTCTATTTGCACCACCTAATCCCCAAAAAAAATGTATCTCTTTATCTTCATCTTGCCAACCCTTTTCTATATGTGGCCATATCTCATGCGATAAACATTTATCCCATTTCATTTTGTGAGTTATAATCATCCGCCAAATCCTGTCCAGTTCCAAGGGTCTTTAAACTTGTCTTCTTCACTTTTATGTTGTGGTGCTTCACTTCTTAAAATTAACACTATTACAATTCCTAAACAAAGCCAGATCACGCAAATCTCCATGCACTTACTTTTTTATATGCAACTCCATTTTCTATCTCTGACATTGTAAATTGATTAGCAAGTAAACTATCTATCCACTTTTGTCTATCCTCTGCATAATGTGGTTGTTCTATCTCTAATAAATTTGTTTTTGAAACAGGTAACCCACATGAAATACCATCTACGAAACTAGGCACACCATTTAATAATGCGTCTATACAAGCTGTTGTGTTAAATGATACACAGGCAAATGCCTCTTCTAATTGTTTTTCTAATGAGTCTGTTGAGTTCTTTTGTCTTACCACAATCTCTCTTTTAGTTACACTTTTAATCTGCATTATTGTATCTTCTTCCCAATCAGGACAACCATAAAATTTCTTTGCGTGTTCTGATGGTGGTAATACTAAAATATATTTACCTTCTTTTTTCCAAGGTTTTATATCTATATGTTTCTTGTACTTTTCTATTCTATCGTAATCGTCTTTTTCTAATTTATCAATGTAAGTTAATGAGAAATCGTTTCTAGTTATTCTGTAAATCTTTTCATTTAGTAATCCAGACCCATGTCTTTTACCAAATCTATAAGCATGGTCAAAATAAAAAAATACTTGTGGTTTTGCCATACAATGTTTTATAAGATCACCAGTACCTCTTAATACACCAAATACTGCAATAGGTAAACTAAAATCTTTAAATGAAGGCCACTCTGTATTTTCGTATTGATCTACCGTCTTTACTTTTTTATGAATAGTGCCATCTGCACTTTTGACAAATGCTCTAATAGGTATATCTGTTATTTCTCTAGTTTCAAACCCTTGTATCATTATAATATTTAAACCAATTCTGCGAATAATCACACTCTTTATATTCTTTAAACCAAGGACCACCCTCTGTAAAATGAACATTCTTAATATCATCTTTGTGTTCATATTCACCTGCTAACCAGTTCCACTCTAAAGGTAAATCTCCTATTAAGTGATCACCTTCTAACCATTTAAATTGATGTAATTCTAAACCACTTGCTCTATTTACATAGTCAGGTGTTAGTGCTGTACACTTCTTACAATTCATCAACATAAAACTAGACCAGTTCTTTTTAGGATAAACCGTCTGCACTTGATTTAAAAACTTAACACTACTTTTTGGTGTGTAATCATGTTTACAAACTTGCACTGCGTATTTGTCATCTCTTAATCGCCATAGTTCAGCAATGTCTGCCTCCATCAACATATCACAATCCATAAACAATGCCCAACCTTGATAGTTCATTAAGTATGGTGTTAGAAATCTACTAAATGAAAACTCTGTTGAAGATAATTTATTTCTTTCTCTTACAAAGTCATCTTTTAAATTACTTAATGCAATGGGTGTAATAGATACAGGTTTTGTACTATTCTGTATTATGCTATGTGATAAGGTAGTAAACGCTGCCTTTTCTTTTGTATCGTATCCTATAAAAACTTTAATCATTATTCATTCTCATATGTTTTGTCTATTGCCGATACATCTTCGTTTACAGCATGACCTTGAGACTCTCTTGTTATATCATCATGGCTAAACTCTGCCCAATATAATTCAAATGCTACACCATCTTCTAAACCTATAAACTCATGGTATAAACCTGGTTTAACTCTAGTGAAATCACCTGCTTTTAATATTGTTTCGTCTATCAGACCTTGTTGACTTCCTTGTTGCCATACTCTAACCATCATCTCACCTGACTCAATAAAAAACCCATTCCATTTATAGTCATGTTTATGTTTAGAACACGCAACATTTTTTTTGTATTCTATTCTATGAAATTCTAATACACCGTTTGCGTGTATCAGTTCAGTTTTGCCCCATATCTTTCCTGCTTTTATTCCCATATTACATCCTTTGTGAAATCCATTCTGGACTATTATTTTGTTCTTTTCTATTACCTTTTCTATGGTCTATATATTCATTCATTAAAGCGTGTCTTGCCATAATATGAGCATTCTTACCATCGCCTAATTTTTGTTCAGAATAATCGTTTTTAAATGTTCCCATATATGTTCTAGTAGCGTCAAATGTATGACAATCTGTATAGGCAGGTAAATCATAGACCGTATCTTTGATATACCATTCAACATACTTGTCAAAAAATTGTTGTGTACATTCTTTTCTTGTATCAAATGCTATAAAACCTGTCTCTGTATATTGATTAGGTCTGTCGTAAAATGCAACAAACTTATCTCCTAATACTGCGTCAAACCATTGATCTGGCATTCTCTTTTGAAATACGCAATCTGCGTCAACATAAAATAATCTTTTACCTTTTTCGTCTATACTAGCTGCCTTTTGAGCAAATACTTTGTATGAGAATCTACAAGCGTCTTTGTAGTAAGCGTCAAATGGTCTTTGATTATTTCTTTCAACAAATTGTTTTACTAAAGGTTCTTTCTCAAACAGATTTCTAAATTCTATTAAATGATGTTTAGGATATTTCTTTACATCATCCTCTACATAAACAATCATAGGAGTTGTTTGATGTGTAGCAGTATATGTTGAGATTAACCTATGAGCATAAGACTTATATAAACTCATGTTAAATGTACTTACAAATATTTTATCCATATCTTCTCATATCAGCGTCAACCATATCTTTAACTAGACTATCAAATGTATGTTTAGGTTTCCAGTTAAGTACGGTTCTTGCTTTTTTAGCATCCCCTTTTAATATATCTACTTCAGCAGGTCTATAATTACTAGTATCTGATTTAAATATTAATCTACCTGTAGCATAATCAGATACAGAATTACCAACCCAGGATGGTTTAATTCCTGCATATTCTAAACACTTATCAATCCATTGTCTAACGGTATGTGTTTGACCTGTTGCAAGAACATAGTCGTCTGGTCTTTTCATATTCATCATAGTGACCATACCTTCAACAAAGTCTTCAGCGTGACCCCAATCTCTTACTGCGTCTAAATTACCTACTAATGTATGTTCACCTGTTTTTTTCCATTTTGCAAGACCTTTTGTGACTTTTCTTGTTATAAAATCCGTGCCTCTTAAAGGACTTTCATGGTTAAATAATATACCTGAACAACCAAAGATACCGTATGCCTCTCTGTAATTTACGGTTATAGCATGACCAAATAGTTTTGCACAACCATATGGTGATCTAGGATGAAAAGGTGTCTTTTCGTTTTGAGGTATCTGTGCTACTTTACCAAACATCTCACTTGTGGATGCCTGATAAAATTTAATTCTGTGATTTACTTGTCTTATACTTTCTAATATTCTTAACACACCCATACCATCTATAAGTGTAGCAAGTTCAGGTTGCTCAAATGATAAGGCAACAAATGATTGTGCTGCTAGATTATATACTACTTCAGGTTCTGATTTTTCTATTGCTCTTCTAATGTTTGCTTGATCTATTACATCTAGTTCTACAAACTCTACATCTTTTGTAATACCTAATTCATCTAATCGCCAATACTTATTAGTAGTAGTTCTTCTTTCACCACCATATACTTTGTATCCTTTTTCTAATAAATTTTTTGCTAGATAAGCACCATCTTGTCCTGTGATACCTGTTATTAAAGCCTTCTTCATACTAATCCTTTTATTATATCATAGACCATATCTATGTTTTCTTTTAAGTCTCTTACATCATTACCAATAAACAAACCATGATCGTGTATATAATTTGCACTATCATAATTGTTATGGTCTAGGTATGTTATGTAATCTATAACAGGATTTTTCATAAAGTTACCTGCAACAATAGGTCTACACTCAACACCACTATCTCTTAATTTTTTAACTAGTTCATCTCGTTTGCCTTTTAAATGATTTTCTAATATGATTGAAAAACCAAACCAACTTGATGAACCTATTTCTGTTTGTATTCTAATACCAAACAAATCTTTAAATTTTTCTGTAAAGTATTCTGCATTTAATACTCTTTGTCTTCTCATCTCAGGCCATTTCTTTAGTTGTACACTTCCTATTGCACCACTCATCTCTAAAGGTCTGACACTATAACCTGGCGTGACAAATGTAAAACTATCTTTAAATGGGTCACCTGTTTTTGTGTAGATGTTATTATTGTCGGGTAAGTCTCTACACCAACCATGCGCCCTTAATGATCTTATATAATCTGCGTCTTCTTTACTTTGACAAGCAATCATGCCACCTTCCATAGTTTGTAAATGATGACTAAAGAAGAAACTAAAACTGCCCATTTTACCTATTGTACCTGTGTACTTATCCAAATCGTTATTGATTGCACCTAGACTTTCACAATTGTCCTCTATCAATACTAGACCATGTTTATCTGCAATCTCTTTAATCTTCTTATAATCACATGAGTTACCTAAAAGATTAACTGCGAATATAGCACACGTTTCTGCGTCTATAGCCGCCTCTATTTTAGTGGTATCTATGTTTAGAGTATCTTTGTCTATATCTACGAAATTAAGATGAAACCCATATTGATATGCTGGGAAGTAAGTAGTAGACCATGAAACTGCGGGAACAATGATATTACCCCCTAGTTTGTATTTCTCTCTTAATATTGCTAACATGAGTAAGTTCGCTGTTGATCCACTATTGACCATTACTGCGTCCTCACATTTAAAGTAATCGCAAAACTCTTTTTCAAATTGCTTAACTTTAGGTCCCATGGTATATCTACCACCCTCTATGACCTCATGTATTGCTTTTATTTCTCTTTGATCCCAAGTATCACAAGCCAATGGATATTTCATAATCTTCCTTTCATATATTTATATGCTCATTTTAAATACTTTTTTCCATACTGCGAAATTGAGTATTGTAAATAGTTCTTTTTGTCTTAACATCGCTGGCGCAAATTTAGAACCTTGATTAGGTGTAAAGTTTTTATTATCCATAAAGTTCCAAATAGTGTCGTCATCTAATTCAAATATATCTCTTACTTCTTTATCTTTTAATGTTTCAAAAATATATTGTCTTAATATACTATCATCTCTGCCAGGTGTAGAAGCGTTACCTATTAGTATTTCGTCTGTTGGGAAACGCCAACCTGTTTTTTTCTTTCTAACAATATACTCAGGTAATCTTCGTTCATATGCTTTCTTAAATAATGTTTTTGCTTTAAATGTCTTTTTGTTATTTGCTTTGTGTTTAAGTACTGCTTTATATGATGATGGTATAGTTCTTATATAATCTCTTATTACATTACACATAAGAGGGAATCTAGCCTCCATACTAAAGTTCATACCTAACTTATCGTTTCTAATTAAAAAATCTTCAGCTAATGTATTCATACATTCTATATACATCATATCATTGATAGCGTCACCTTGAATAGGTGCTGTAGGTAACCACTCATGTAAATAATCCATTTGTTGATCTAGTGTAATTTGTAATTCAGGATTATTTAAACCTCTATGACTCATGCCTAAAGAATTTAATTTGTTTCGCCAATCACCTTTAACATGATGTTTGTATCCTGTGAATATCTCATCACCACCATCACCACTTAATGTGACTATGACACCATTATCTGACATAAATTTATTTGTATTGTAATAAGTAGGAAAACTTTTACCTTGTCTTGGTTCTTCTAAAGCATAAAATGTTTTATCCATTGCGTCAACAAAGTCTTTTTCATTTTGATGAAGTCTATTGTTTTCTATCTGTAATTCGTCACAATACTTTTTTGCAACCTCAGAGTCTTCGTTCAATGCACTACCTGGTAAAGTTGTTTCAAAGTTTGAGGTGTATGTGTTAGGATTAACACCTAGTCTTTTCATTTCATATAATATAGATGTAGAATCCATACCACCACTTAAAAACAAACCAATCTTTCTACGACCCATAAGTGTCATTTTAACTGCCTTGTTTATTCTTTCTGCGATTTCTTCTTCTACATTTTTAAATGTTGTATTAAGTTCTATCTTTTTATCATTTAAATTATATGTAAATCTTCTACCTGTATGAACATCATAACTTAATACTTGACCTGGTACAAACTTTTTTATACCTTCAAATAAAGTTAAATAACCTGAGTTGTATCCTTGTTTATAATAATGTTTAAGTGCTTCTTTACAAATCTTTCTTTCAAATCCTATTGCTAATAAACTTTTTACCTCACTAGAAAAACATAGTCTGTTGCTTAACAAACCATAGTATAAAGGTTTAGTACCATTACTATCTCTAGCCATTACAAGTTCTTTTGAATTTTTATTGTACCATGCAAAGGCAAACATACCATCTAGTTTTTTTATAAAGTCTTTACCTTCAAGTTTTAAACCTATTGATAAAACTTCAGTATCGGTATCTGTTTTAAAGTTATAATTTAAGTTATCTCTTAATTCTTTGTAATTGTATATCTCTCCATTATAAACTAATATTGTGTCTTCAAATATCCAAGGTTGTTTTGAGTTTGTTTCTTTATCTACAATAGATAATAAGTTGTGGCCTAATGTAATATCATCACTAACAAACTTACCATTACCATCAGGTCCTCTATGATGAGCAGCCTCTATCATTTTATCAATAAAGTGTCCTCTCTTATCTAATATACCATGTATTGCACACATTATCTTGCCTGACTTCCTCTCACATCTCGTTTACATTTTATACAAGGTGAATTAGGATACCATTCTGCCTTTGTAATTCTTTCTCTAAATTTTGTATAGAATTTACTTGTATAGTTTAAAAATATATTTGGTTGTTTTTCTAAATTGCCTACTTCCCATTTACTATGTAGTTCTGGTGTCAACATATCACAACACGCTGTCATACTACCATTGTAGTCTATGTAAACACCTTTGTTCATACTTGTACATGGTTTAGTTCTTGTATAGTTAGTATCTAATACCGTACCTGCTCTGTTCACACCATTTACCCAATAGTTTCTTGCGTGTATTTTACCTTTAAATCTTTCAGGTAGTTTGTAGATAATCCACTCTTTGTTTCTGTGTTGTTCTTTATCTATTCTAGGTGCGCTTAATCTATCAGTTATATAATTAATTCTTTTAAACACCTCGTCTTCATCAAACTTGTTAGCACCATTTTTCATATATGCTTGAAAAGCAAAACTATCTACACCTGCTTCAACAAGTTGTTGATGATATTCTTTGTTTATGTAATCTGAATTAGTGTTAAGACTTATCTTTACAGATGGTAAATATCTTTTAGCAATTTTAATCTTTTCTAAAATATATTTTTTATGAGATGTGGGTTCGTGGTATCTACTGAAATCTAAACGACCTGCAAAGTTAATTTCACTTAATTGTTTCATAATATTTTCGTACATTTCATCTTTCATAAAGATGGTATTTTTAAAGTTTCTTCTATTCACACCCTCTACTGATAAAGGACAAAATGTACAAGTCCTATTACAATAGTTGTGAGTACCTATCTCAACTGATTGAATATTTTTTTTAAAGAGAGCCTTAGCTTCATCATTAGTCATTTAATAATTTATCTATAAAATTCTCAAACTCTAAAGCAGGTAAGGGTCTATTTAAAAACTCTTGTTTACCAAAGTCTGTTTTTGGGTTATTAATAGGTTCTATAATCTTATATAAAATATATCTTCTAGTGCCAGCACCTGTTGGATGTATCTCTTGGTGCATACAATGATAATCAGGACCTAACTTACTAACTTTGTTTAGTATTCTATTTAATGTGTTAGCCATCTATTGGTTCCAATTCTTCTTGTAATAATTCAGATGGTGTCTTTTCATTTTTTTCCTCTATATTATTATTATATAAACCATCTCTTAATATTTTTTCTTCATCAAAAGTAAATGGTCTAATCATATTTTTACCTTTGTCTTTTCTCTCTTTAGTTTGTCTTTTACTTTCTTCGTAAGACAATTGTTCTATATCATTCATTTGCGCCATTACAAATCTTTCTTTAATATTAGAACATTACATATTTGTCTATCTATGTTATCTGTTTTAACTTCGGTTATACCATGCCAACCCTCTGATACGTTTTTAAATATTAATGATGTATTGCCTGAGGTAGGGTATGATTTATTTTCTTCAAAGTCTTTAGGTTCAGGATTCATATTTTTTACTTTTCTACCTTTATAAAAAATAGTAGAACCACCATACTCTTCTTTCCAACCTTTTGGCATAAAGTATAAAAGATGAGACGCATATTTACCAATACTATCTACGTGAGGTGATACATCTAACCCACTTTGTGTTCTATGAAAATCAAATCTAATTCTAAAATCTTTTATCTTCAATAGATCACACATAAATTCTTTATACTCTTTACCTTTTAATTCTGCTAATAATGTCTGCCAAACAAAAGGTAAATCATTTATACTTTTAATATATGGATCAAAGTAAGGACTTTCTTTACCTGTTTTAACAACCATCAATCTTCTACAATGAGGTCTTTGACCATGTTTTCTACTATCAGGTATCTCGTCTTTAAATAAACTATCGTCTGGATATTGCTCTAATAGAGTCTCGTAATCTTCATTGTTGATAAACTCTTTTATATGAAGATGTGGATTATATCCTTCGTATTCGTTTAACTTATGATTGGTCAGATTTAACATTTTCAAATACTAGTCCTCTGCTTCGCCAAAACTCTCTTTCCATAGTTGATCTTGCTTTTGATGAGAAAGTATAATCATCTCTATATGTAAAACCATACTTCTTAAATAATTCTAACCAGTAATGTTTATCTTCACAATTAACATGATGATGTCCTGGTTTACCTGGTTCTGAATAGGTTACAAAAACATATTTTGCACTTTGCATTAGTGACATCCAGTTATCTTCATATTGTTTTTCTACGTGCTCAACAAACTCACAACACCAAATCATATCAAATTTAGTTTTGTAATTTTCAAACTTACCTTTTGTAAAATCGTGTAATTCAAATAGTTCTGGTTTATCTCTAACAAGTGTATGATCACCATCTATACCTCTTGCGTCAATACCCATTTCAATTGCCTTATAGACTTGACCACCTGGGCCACAACCTATATCTAACATAGACTTGACACCTAGTTCATCTCTAGCAAATCTTATTACACCTTCATCTGTGTGTGTTCTATTTTTATGTCCACCTAAGTGGTGTGGTAATGGTTCGTTCATTCTACTAACTCCTGTATGTAATCGAATATCATTGAATCTTTAAATTCATTTTCTCTAAATTCTGTATGGCACATTTCATTCCACCATTTTTGCATAGTATCTTCATCGCTATAATATATATCATTAATTTTAGATAGGTCTGTATTACCTAACTTATAACCAAAGTTTGCACTTGTAGTAAAGCAAGGTATACCCAACATTGTCAATTCAAATATAGATGTGCTGTTATCTAATACTGCACAATATAAAAGTGGTGCTAAATCTTTTAGAGACATATGTTTATTAAGCATAGTGTGATGTTTAGATTCATAGTCACTCATAGGGTGAGGTTTAATTAGAATTTCTTTATCAGTGTGTTTTCTTATTTCTGCAACACTCTTCTCAACAAATTCAGGACCTGGCATTGTACTAGTAGGATCATTTTCTAATCCTGTCATAATTACTATCTTACCATTTTTATTATTTTTCCATTTATGATGATAAAATTGTTCAGTTAATTGAGGTTCGTATTTAGCATTATCTAATATAAATTTTTCTAATCTGTTCATACTTCTAGGTCTACAAAATTTAGCAGGTCCATATGTCCAGTGATTAAGACCCATACGATAATACTTTGGGTTCTCATCTTTCCAATGTTTGTTACCTGATATTGCTTGTCTGCACCTACTCATTGTTGCTGTTTCGAATACTATAACTTTTGTGTCATATGACTTAGCAATATCTACAAAAAATTTGTTTATTTGATTTATATAAGCTTGTCTTCTTTTATTAGTTATAGGATGCCATTGTCTGTTTTTGTCATCACTACCCCAAGTACCAAACAAACAGATAGCGTCTGAAATTTGTATATTCCAAAGATCATTATAAGTCATCATTGTATTATCAAAATAATCTTCTTCGTGTTTTATAGGTATTTGATGAAATTCTATTTTTTTATTTTTTTGACTTGTAAGAGCATAATGTACACTTTGACACACACTTTGAGTTCCTATTATAGTAAGTTTCATTTAGGTATCCTATCATGTGAAATATGAGTATGAGCTCTTGTCATTGCCTTGTCTTCTCTTTCATTTATCATATAACCTTCTATATGTGTGTAACCATTTTGTCTTGCCCAATATACTCTTTTATTACCAGAGTGTACATATAGACCTGGTTTAACTTTACCATCTACTACATGAGGTAAGTTTTTTCTTTTAAATCTCTCTAACACCCAATCATGTTCACCTGTTGATACTGATATAGGATATTTCATACCATGTTTTTTAAAACTATCTTCATAACCAAACTCTTTCATTCTTTTCTCTAACCATTCATCTGGTGGAATACATATTAAATCATCTAAGGCAAATTGTTCTACTTTATATTTTTTTAGTAAATCAGGATATTCATTTGCAATTAATATCTTCATATTCTAATTTCATTTAAATCTAATTCAATACCTTCAAGTTCGTCAGGTTTACCTTTTGGATAATCAGGATATATTCTGTATTCTTCTTTTGTAGTATCTGATTTGCAACCTGCAACTAACCAATCCCATTGAAACTCCCCTTGTACAACAAAGTCATTTATTACTTCGTATCTGCCATCTGGTAGTTTTAGTTCTAATTCTGCTCTGCACTCGTCCATACTTCTATACCAACCTTCTAATTGAAAAGTTGTTTGAGTTTCAATAGGACTATGACCTATAAGATATGCTAATATTAATATTTTAAAGTCTTGCATAACCAGCCTTTGCTACATAATAAGCGTCAACAACATCTGTCACTGGATTATTAAGTTTAGATTGATCAAACTCTTTCATTAAATCTATCTTTGTATCTTGTACAAATTGTTCATACATTTTTAATTTATCTGCATTGCCTTTACCTGTAGCATGCTTCTTTACTTGACCAGGCACAATGCTATCAAACCTCTTATTTAATTTATATAGTTTATGTTTTAATGTTCCCATATTCTCTGCAAGATTGAACACTAACCCTTTACTACCAAATGAGTAACCTTCTATAAAAATATTACCAATAGTAGTACCAATAACAGAAAGCGCCCACTCGGAAATCTGATCGTGTCGTTGTTGCTCGGAGGTATAGGGTAGATGTAGTCTGCCATTTATTTTACCATTACAATAATCACCTTCATATTTTTTTACGTTTGTTAAATAATATATCTTACAATTATCAAATTTAAACGATCCTCTACAAACACATATAGCAGGACTAGTTAAACTATAATCAATTCCAATCGTCTTGTTCTTCTTCATTATCTAAAAATTCTGCGTCATCTTCATCAATCGAAGCCTCACCCCCACAAAAAGGACAAGTAGTAGGTTCTAAATCTTCATTCTCCCACTTAATGCTATATTCTTCCTCACAATGAGGACATTTGTGTTTTGTGCTGTTCATTAGAGTTTAAACTTTTTAAATTGATCTTTCTTAACATCTTGTTTAATGCCACCAATAACATAACTTTCTATTTCTGTTTCTTGTGGTGCATTTTGTAAACCTTTACTATTTAACCAATGTTCAGTCCAAGGTAAAGGATTAGTTTTAGTTTCATACTTTGATTCAAGTCCGATGGCTCTCATTCTTCGATTACAGATAAACTCTACATATTGATGTAATAGTTTTTCTGATAAACCGATCATAGAACCTTGACTAAACAAATAAGTCGCCCAACGCTTTTCTTCGTTAAGTGCTTCATCATAAAGAGCATAGACTTCTTTTTCAGTATCTTTAATAACTTTGTTCATCACTTTATCATTCTCAAAATTTCTATAGCTGTTTATAATTTTTTGTGATACACCTAAATGCTGACTTTCATCTCTAGCAATAAGTGATAGAATCTTAGCAGAACCTTCCATAAGTTTAAGTTCACCAAATGCAAATGAACAAGCAAATGATACATAAAATCTTAAACCTTCAAGTATGTTAACCGTGACTAGTGCTTTCCATAATGCTTTCTTTAAATCATATTCACTAACACTCTTATTGTCAAGTTTATATTTGTAACCTAATAGAATTAAATTATCGTATGTTTCGGTTACAGATTTAGCTCTCTTCTCTATTTTTTCATCTTTAATTATATTATCGAATACATCACTAGGTTGTGAGTATAAGTTTTTAATAATGTAGGTATAACTTCTACTATGTATTGTTTCCATAAAATCCCAAGTCACAATACAACTTTCTAATTCGGGTAAAGATACAAATGGTAAAAATGCTAAACAAGGTCCTCTACCTTGTACACTATCTAACATAGTTTGATATTTTAAGTTAGATGTAAATATAAACTTTTGCGCTTCTGATAGTTGAGCATAATCGTTTCTATCTTTTTGTAAAGATACTTCTTCTGGTCGCCAGAAGTATCCTAATTGTTGTTGAGTTAGTTTATCAAAGATAGGATATTTAAATGTATCATATCTTTGTACTGCAAGATCAGCACCAAAAAACATTGATTGCTTTGTTGCGTCTAAATTTTTTTCTTTGTTAAATACGGTTTTCATTTTAGTGCTACTTTTACTCCTACTGCTGTTGCAATTATATATCTCATGTTTTCAGTTGTGCCAACTTGTGGCGTGTGTTGTAAATGTGAAGGCCATATATACCAATGATTAACTTTAGGTTTGATAGACCAAAAAAAGTTATCATCTTCAAATAATGTTCCTCTATCACTATGATTTAAATATATAATACCAGAGTACTCTTCAACCTTCTCAATATTACTTCTGATATTCACATGGTCATGCCATGTAAAATTATTTAACTCGGTAGCAAAATACGACCAAGCTTTTTCATAAATTAATTGATAATCTTTTTTTAAAAATGACCTAAGTGCTTTATAAAAACTATCTTTATACGCTCTTACCTCATCATTATTAAAAAGCATATTATCAGTTTGACTTTTGGGATGTTCACAATTAGGGTGCTCTGCACAGCACTTATTTGTCTCAAAGTATTTATTTATAAAACTAATTGTTTTAATAGTATCCTCAGAGTCTATATTATGTTTTTCTAACCAAATCATTTGTCCCTTATTTTTTCATCATAAAAGTATTTGTCACTATCACCAAATGCCCATTTCTCTTCTTGTTCACTAAAGAAATATCTTGTAGATACATTAAAGTCAGGCGTCTTTAATTCTTTAGGTGTTAAACTTTGTTCAAACCAATACATTCTATTATTAGGTTGAGCAAAGAATTGACCATTGTCTAACTTACCAAAGTTATGTTGTTTGTGTTCACTTGGCACTTCACTAACACTAGCATTTATAATATTAGGATCAGTGTGACTACTATCTATTGTAAACAAATATTCACCTTTCTTCTTGCCTTTACCAGGTACAAAAATTTCTACATCACAATTTTTTAATAGTCTTTTAGCCCAAATGTGTATGTCATAACTAAAACCATCCCATAAACATAGTTCACCTAGTCTTAATTGTTCTTCTTGTTTTATATCTGTTTTCCATACAAAGGCAGATATAGGAAACTTGTCAAAACAAGCACCGTATTGAGGAAGATACGCTTCAAACATCAGCGCTCTACCTTGCATACTTTTAACTGCAAGTAAAACACACTCTTCAAACTCACCGTAACCTTTTTTTAAATCGTAAAGATATTCTTTCTTAACGAAACATTTTATGTATGGTATATTCGCTACAAATTGCATAATTTATCCCTTTCATTATATAGTACAACTTTCACAATTCTCTTCGTCTTTTACTTCTTCTTTTTCTGGCACATTATCTGTCCAACCAACTGGATGTGATGGTTCGTCAATATCTTTCTTAGCGTCATATGTATTCTGATAATAAGAAGTCTTCCAACCATACTTATATGTATTCAATAAGTCTTCAGCCATTACTGATAATGGTACCTGTCCCTCTTCATAGTTCTCTGGATTGTATGACCAGTTGCCTGATATTGCCTGATCAAAATACTTTTGCATAACAGAAACAACATTTATATAACCTTCATTAGATTTCATATCCCATAAAAGTGTATAATTGTTTTTTAGTTTTGCATATTCAGGTACTACTTGTTTTAAAGGACCTTTTTTACTTTTCTTAACACTAATAAAATCTCTTGGTGGTTCTACACCATTTGTTGCATTAGAAACAACAGATGATGATTCACTAGGCATTTGTGCCGATAGTGTACTATGTCTTAAACCATCTTTCTTAATTTCTTTTCTTAACCATTCCCAATCAAATGTTAAATCTCTTTTTACTATTTCATCAACTTCTTTTTTGTATGTGTCAATAGGTAAAATACCATCTGCGTATTTTGTTCTATCAAAGTATTTACACTTACCTTTTTCTTTTGCTAATTGATTTGATGTTTTTAGTAGATAGTATTGAAACGCCTCTGTTAATTTATCTATCTGTCGCCATGCAAGTTTCTGGTCATACTTATAACCTTTCTTTGCAAGATAGTGAGCAAGGCCAATATAACCAATACCTAAACTTCTTCTTGCCTTTGTAGATATTTCTGCAGCCACTACTGGATATTTTTGATGATCTATTATTTCATCTAATGCCCTAACTGCTAAATCACATAATGGTTCTAATTCATATCTTCTATTAATCTTACCGACATTGATTGCACTTAAAATACATAATGCAATTTCACCTTCTTTGTCTATGTGTTGTATAGGGTCAGTAGGTAAAGTAATTTCTTGGCATAAGTTTGACATATAAACTCTGTCTTTAAAACTAGAGTGTGTATTACAATGATCTATATTCATAATATAGATACGACCTGTTTCTGCTCTTTCTTTTAGTATGTCAAAGATTAGTTCCTGAGCATTTACTTTTGTTTTTTTCACACTAGTTTTTCTTTCTGCCTTTTCGTAAAGATCATCAAACTCTGGTGATCCCCATGCCTCATATAATTCAGGCACTTCATGTGGTGAAAATAATGTAATATCTTTGTTCTCAATAAATCTTTCATAAAATAGTTTTGATAATTGTATTGAGTAATCTAATTTTCTAACTCTGTTATCTTCACTACCTTTATTATTTTTTAAAACTATAATGTCTTCTATCTCTTGGTGCCATATTGGGAAGTGTACCGTAGCACTACCACCTCTTACACCATTTTGTGTGCAACACTTAACGGTTGACTCAAACTTTTTAAGAAAAGGAATAACACCTGTGTGTTGTACTTCACCACCTCTAATTCTACTATTGATACCTCTAATACGACCTGCATTGATACCAATACCTGCTCTTTGAGCAACATAACTTCCTATTGCCATATCACTTGAAAAAATGGATGGCAAGGTGTCATCAACATCTACTAATACGCAACTAGCATATTGTCTCATAGGTGTTCTAACACCTGCCATAACAGGAGTAGGTATGTTAATTTTGAAAGTTGAAATAGCGTCATAGTATTTTTTTACATATGACATTCTTGTTGATTTAGGATACTTTGCAAATAAAGTAGCAGAAATCATCATGTACATAAATTGTGGTGTTTCAAATATTTGATCTGTACTTCTATCTTGTACTAGATATTTGTCTATGACTTGTCTTAAACCTGCGTAAGTAAAATCGTAATCTCTATCATGTTTTAACCATAACTCCATTCTATCAAAATCTTTTCTTTCATAGTTATCAAATATTTCTGAGTCATAAACTTGAGCGTCAACACAACTTTTTACTTGATCAGCAAAGTGTGGGTGATCCCATAATTTACCAAATAGTTTTTTTCTTAATGAGTATAGTAAAAGTCTAGCAGCAACATATGTGTAATTAGGATTTTCTAAAGATATTAAGTCGGAGGCCGATTTGATTAATATCTGTTGTATTTCGTCTGTTGTTATACCATCATAAAATTGTAGACCACTATTCATTTCTACCTGTGAGGCTGATACGCCACTTATATCTTCACAAGCATATTCCATCATGTCATGTATCTTATCAATGTTTAGTGGTTCGTTACCACGACCGTTTCGTTTTTTGACGCTTATATTGTCCGCCATCTTGCCTCCTTAGCAACGCTTATATGAATTTAATTTTGTTAATGCTGATAAACCTGAATAGGTATTATCGAATATAATATTTTGTACTTGCGTTTTTGTTTTATCGTTCATTATTAGTTCGTTTATATCTTTTTCTTTTATATCATCTGGCCATATGACCAACTTGTAATTATCATCTATCACTTTATACATTCGTTTTATTATTTCTTTATTTCTCGGTTCATTATCAAAAACAAAAACGACATCTTTTTGATCGCCTGGCAATTGTATATCTGCACCAGCAGCTGCAATACAATTGTCAATGAATAAACTATCAATAGGACCTTCTACTATGTATATCGTCTTATGTAAATTTATTCTATCTAATCCAAATATTTTTTGTTTGTTTTCATACAACTTAAGCGTGATATATTTTGGTTGTTCTTTACCAAAAGCACGACCTTGAATTGCAAAAACTTCACCATCAACATCATAGAAAGGAATAATTAATCTAGGATGCTCATACTTTTCTGTCTCTTCACCAAATGTTCCAGGTTTTAATTTGTTTACAAATGCCTGAAACTTGTTGCTCAAATATAGTTTAGAAAAATACTCTTCAGGTATTCTTCTTTTCAATAAGTACTTCTTCGCAGGATGTACATTATCTATTTTATCGAAAGATTTAAGACCTTGTAGAGGCGTAATGTTGAGTTTCTTTTTTATATCACTCTTAAATCTGTCAAATAAATTATCTTCACTGATAGGTTTATTACCTTTATATCTTTCTAAAATATATTGGTCATATATTTTTCTATCAACTACTTTTATAAAGTTTGCCAAATTGTGTGAAGCACTACAATTATGACACTTAAAAAACATATCATTTTTTACTCTGTAAAGATATGCTCTTGCTTTGGTTTTTGACTTCTTTGAATCACCACAGACTGGACAACGAAAGTTAAAAAGATAATCTTTCTTTCTTTTAAATTGCTGTAATCTTGGCTGTATTTTACTGATATAATCTAAATCAACATAACTACTCATATAATATACATTATATATCAATCCACAAAAAAAGTCAAGTACTATATCGGTAATATATTAAATAACTGAGGTGCCCATAGACCTAATACTATCGCAGCCCCTATGATAATCCATCTGTACTTTTCTAACACACCTACTCTTTCAGATAGACTAATTTTGAGTTCTTTCATCTCACACATTAAACGCTTTTGTGATAGTTCGACTTCTTCTCTTAAATCTTTGACATTTTTATTTAGTCTGCTATGTAGGTCTTCAAACTTATTTTCTGATTCTACTCTTCGATTCTCTAATAGGTTGAATATGGCTTTATCTACTTCCTCTTGTTTATTTAACTTCTCATCATGCACGGCTAACATAGACTTTAGACTACCAGATATTTCTGTTAGTTTATCTATTGCGCCATCAAGTTTAGTGCTCATCACACTAACAGATTTTACATCATTCTTTAATACTTCAATAGATGTCTTTTGCTCAATTAGTTCTTTTGCTATTTGAGCGACCGTCTTTCTTGTTTCGCCGTTGCCGTTTGCCATATTAATTAGCTAGAGGATTTGACGCTCTAATTTTTAGTTCTTTAATTTGTGCTTTTAATAACTCTATTTCTTTTTCATTTATTTTGATTAGAGTTAATTGTTTTTCAATTGTAGTGTTTTGTTCTAAAATTGTTTTATTTTGTGTCTTAAATTCTGCTTCAATTTTAGATGGTTCAACACTCTCAATTTTATTCATTATCTCACCATACTTAACAAAACCAGTACCAATAGTACCAATTAAACCAACCGTTGCAATTAAAGCTGTAAGATTGTTTTTGATTTTATCTATCATGTTTGTTCCTTTTTTCTTCACTTTAGACTTTCCTTCAAAGCGTATATTTCACTTCTCAATGTGTTTATTTCACTTTGAACATTAACAAGTGCTACTTGTTGTTGTAATATTGGGTCGTTAGATGTATATTTAACTAACGATTTGTCACCATAAATTTGTGATTGTTCTATTATATTCACACTAGAATAAAATGATATTTCTTCTAGTTGTTTTTGATTAGTATATACTTTCTTATTTATATATCCTGTCAAGTCAGCACCACCTGTCGTTATACCTTGAGTTTTAATAAGTTGTATAGCCGCAAGTTGTTGATCTACTCTCTTTAATTTAGACATTACCTTTTCAATAACCTTTTGTACTTTCTGTTCTATGCCGACAATTCTAGTCTTTGTCCGTATATCCGATTTAACATCGCCAGTCTCTTTGCTCTCCACACCTTCTTCATTACTCTCCGTCTTCGTCTCATTTTCTGTTTCCTTATCTTCAGCCACATTAGATTCAGTAGATACATTCTCACTAGTTTCTCCTGTCTCATTTGTTTCATTAGGTGTCTCTTCCATAGTTTCTGTTGTCGTAGACTCAGTTTCATTGATTTCCTCTTTCGGTTCGTTCATTAAAGTTTCAGTAGGTTCTTCTTCTTTAACTTCTTCCGTCAGTGTAGGCTCATTGTTCATCTCCTCTATTTGTTCTTCTTTGATTTCTTGTACAGGTTCTTCTTCTATAAATGATACAGCAGACCCAAACTCTTCTTTCATCTCTTCCATAACCATGTTTGTGGCCTCTTCAAAAAACTGCTCTTCTTGTAATTCAACTTCAACTAAAGCAGTTTCAAATTCTTCTACTAGATTTTCTTCTACTAATATCTCTTTAAAATTTTCTACAAAAATTTCTCTAAACTCTTCTATCTTAATTTCTTTAATTTCTATCTCTTCTAATTCTAACATAGGTAAAGGTGCAAACTCAAAAGTTTCTATTTCTTCTACCTGTGCTAAATTGATTTCTTCTAATTCTTGTACTAAAGTTTCTAATTCTAATTGTGCTTCTTCTAATTGTAAGTTTGCTAATTCTATTTCTTGTTCGGTCTCTTCACTGATTTGAACTGGTTGATATGCTATATCTAATAATGTGGCAGTTAGACTTGCACCAAGTAAGTTAGGACCAATAGAGTCAACATTAACATAACCATTATAACCACCATCTGTACCTTTCCACTCCCAATCGTATTTACGTGAGCCTGTATCTGTATAACTTACCGTGTCTGTATATGTGATGGTATTTCCGTAGTAGCCAGCGTCATTGTTTCTTGTAAATGTAGTTATTGCAAGTACATTATTATTTGCGTCTAGTATCTTAATTGTGTTTGTGTAAGTATCTCTTTGACCACCGCCTACATTATGTTGACCACATTGATATGATGATCCAGTCCATTCACAATTCTGTACTTCAGATATAGAGTTTAAGGTCACACCACCATCTAAACTATTTTCTGTTGTTGTAAATGAACCACCTGATTGTTTTGTAGTTGTGATACCTACTAAAGAACCATTAGCAGATACAATACCCTCACCTTTTGCTTCTAGTTCGTTTCCAAATGGTTGTATACCACTATCATATGAAAAACCTGAAGCCATACCTACTTTATCAGGTGATAGATTGTCTGATTGATTTTGATAAGATGATTGACCGTCACCTGCATTAGGTAACAAGTTGCCTGAGGTTGCTGTCTCTGCCTTACTTACGCTTTGAGAAGTCGTAAGGATTAAGAGACTGAGCCCAACAATATACTTTGTAATTTGCATAGATTATAATGCCACTCCAAATAATCCAATTGATAATACCGAAATCCATAGTTTTCCTTTACTAGTCTTTACTTTACTTTTTTTTTTAGCTTCTCAATTTCAAGTTCTAGTTTTTTCTGTTCAACACTATTCTTACTAATTTCATTTGCTTGTGTGGCAATAACTTCATCTTTTTCTTTCATCTTTTCTTCCCAATCTTTATTGCCTTTTTCTATAACTTTTAATCTCTTTGTATATACTTTGTAATCTGGTCTTAATTTGTTATATTTTTTCCATTGTTCTTTTGCTTCATTACCTATCTTACCTTCAAAAGGACAAGGTGTGCCTGATTGTTCCATTGCATAGAACACTCTCTCATCTTGGCATAGTATTGATACAGCTGCAACTTTCATACCTAAGTCATTTAATACTTTACTTAATTTAATTCTTTCACAATTCTCATCTGTTCTAAAAGTGCCTGCTGATACACCTAAACCGAAAGTAGATACACCACCTGATAACCCTACTACGCAAAGGTCTTGCGACATTGCTGACATACTAGGTGCTGATGATTGAGCGGTAACCCTAGTGTCGCCTGAGTAGGCATTAGTAGTATTTGTAGTTGTTGTATTATTACTTGATCCAGATTGATATTCATTCGTTGTTTCTGCCGAATAACCACCTGATATAGTGGTGTTTGAACCGCTCGCATTTGTTTGAGAGTTCGTTGTCGTTCCAGAGTTGGTAACATCAGCCCACGAAGGTGTTAACCCTAGCATAATATAGAATAACAAAAAGACTAATAATCTTTTCATAATTCCTTTTGATAATGTTTAGATAATGTGAAATAATGTAGTTTAAATCAATTCTAAAGTATTTATAAAATTTTATTCGTAGATTTTTTTCTTTTCATAAGCAGGTTGATGTCTGCCTATAATATCAAGTATTTCCCAAGAGCCGTCTTCGTTTACTCTTACTTTTGCGTTAACTTTGTCGCAAGTCATGTTGTAAACGCCCTCTTTATTTTCAGTTTCTCTATATTCTTTTTCTTTTTCTCTTTTGTTTTTTAAACAATCTACTAAATTCTCTGAAGCAACGTGATCTACTAAAACTCTATTGCCGTTTTCATCTATTTCAAATATGCAAACTGCGAATACCACACCCTCTTCAGGTGTAGATGAAGACGCTTTATGTTCTTCTTTCATCACGGTTACGTGTTTGTGTTTCTTTTCGATAGGACAAACTTGATGACCATCATCACCACAACCTGTGCAATCAGCTAATGCTTTATTCATACCAAAAGCAAATAACATGAAAAGAACAAATATAATAACAGGACTATATTTTTCTATTAACTTAAATCTTTTCTGTTCTTTTTCAGTGATTTGATCTATGTTATTTTCTGTATCCATTAGTCTAATATTTTTAGTAATCTAATACCGTATTTTGTTTGTTTATCTTCTTGTAATAATGCCTTTACAGATTTACAAGCGAATACAACTCTTTCGCCGCCAACTTCTCTACTTGCTACTCTTTTAGATTTCAAGCATTGACTTAAATTTTCTTTGTATACCCACTCAATTAATTTACCATTAAGTGTTAATGTTAAGGCGATTACGCCATCTTTTTCATACTTTTCTCCACCAGTGTAAAGTTTAGCTGCAAATACACTTGAAGCAAATAGTATCATAAAAAATGTTATTAGTAATTTTTTCATTATTGTGTTTTACCGTTACCGTTTGAATAGATTATACTTCTATTACTATCC
>NZEU01000014.1 GCA_002689135.1 Porticoccaceae bacterium | reverse complement strand
CCCAGTCTCTCCTCTTCAAAGTCAGGGATTCCATCGTTGTCCGAATCTTCTCCAACCATATTAGGATCATCGTTCCAGGTATCGGGATCTTCTATACACCCAAGGCTTATTGCGGCTTCATTGGTCAGCCCTGTGCACTCGGACTGATTATATACAACCTTGCCATGCACGACAGAGGCTGCACCTGAGTTGATCAGAATGGTGGGCTCCGCGCCCAGATAATTGTCTCGGTCGGATGGGTCGTTCAGCACTACTAACAATTCGGTGTCTACAAGATCTGATTTCGCTCCTGAGTAGAGATCAACAAAATTACCCACAACGCTGGGTACGCCGGGCACACTTCCATCCGCCTTACTCAACCACTCTTCGCCTTCAAGGGCCTTAACTTTATATGTGATTTCAGGATCTGAGGCATCCTCCAAGATCCCTCCATCAGGGATGTTGAACCGATTGAGATAACGGTAATTTGACTTCCATTCGGTGACGAACTCTCCTACATCCTCACCCGTGTCTGTATTGTAAACAGAACCGGGTAGGCAACACAAATCTCCCTGTCCCCGGAATTCGAGGTCTATTCGCTTGCCATGATCATCCCCAAAGATATAAGATCCATCCGAA
Organism: Porticoccaceae bacterium; assembly: GCA_002689135.1. Classification (GTDB taxonomy): domain Bacteria; phylum Pseudomonadota; class Gammaproteobacteria; order Pseudomonadales; family Porticoccaceae; genus TMED48. The sequence continues at coordinate 48,879 of NZEU01000014.1, read as the reverse complement.
TGCTTTGTATCTGGAACGTTATAATAGAGCCGTTTTGGTTTATCGATTTCTACCGGAAGACCCGTTGAGGCAGCGGTAATTTCATAGTTTGGACGGGTAAGTATTTCGATGGAATATGTGGTAGTTACCTTATCCCAGATTTGGTACTCACAATATCGCTTGTTGTCGGTGGTATTTCCATATATGGGGTGGTAATCATATAGTTGGTCTTCCCCGTTTTTGTTACACTCGAGTAAATCGAGATTTGATTTGTCTACAAGCATTCCTGATCGTATACCCCACGCAATACTCTGCCGCCAACCATCTCCAAACTCATACTCCACTCCTTGAAGCTTCCATTCGGGTTCATCTTCTAGCATTAGCNCCGTATTCGCGGCCTGTCCCCTCGTCAACTCCACACCCTCGTCGTCAAAAAGCCTTCCCGATTCCAATGTGTATGAAACGACATCCCCGGCCGGAATACCCTCAAAGTACTGTCCCTTTTCAAAGGTCTCGGTCCTTAGCAGTTGGGAATCTTCGACAACAATTAAATTAAATCTCATCCGTTCAATAACATCGAAATTATTAGCACCTTGCCAACTGGTAGTCAGATCTGTGTTCGCAAAAATCAGTTCAAGTTGATATTGACCGGGCGTTGAAAAATTGGGAAAGGTATCTCCGAACAGCTGACCTAAATTCCCATTTGCATAAAGCAAATCAAATAAATTAAGTTTGAGTCCATCGAGACTGTTTTCATCAATTGAGGCGAGTGTTATTTGTGAGCTAAGGTCATAACTGCCCGCGGTTGTGTCACCATTCTCTGAACTTGCCGTGAGTGCTACCCTGTTTGATGCTGGAGCAACGATAGAGAAGCCAGCAGCATCAGAAGACCAGTTAGCTACCACGGAGGCAGTAATTGAACCTCCTTGTGTTGCGAAATCGTTCCCCGCTTCAAGGCTTACAGAAAAGTTCATCGAACCAGATGAACCAGCCTCTGGGATTGAAGTTGCGTCAATATAAATTTCGGGAGGGATACCTGACTGGTCGGAAATTCCCCCAAGGAGCGCGGCAAGATTGCCGGAGCTGAAGCCGAAATTTTCCCAGTTACCGACCATGTCGAATTCACCTGCAAAAAGCCCAGAGCCTAAAGGAACATATCCTCGAAACTCTAATCTCATATTGTGCTGGAGATTGCTCCTGCCCTTGACATAGTCAATTGCAACGGCCGAACCAACATCGGTTAGTTTGAGTCCGGAAGACTGGATGTCATTATTTCGTACCCAGAAGGCTTCTGTTAGCTCGCTCTTGTTGACAGCCCCCCACTGTACCTCCTCGACGGTAAGGTCTTGCTTAAGGTAAGGACCTACATCAGCGAACGGTGATGGGACAATGAGAGCTGTGCGCTCTGAGACCCCATCTGATAATGCTTTAACCGCTTCTGAGAAAGCTGACTGTACCCGTGAGCCGGAAATGCAGTCTCTAATGCAGAAAAGCTCCTCCGGCAACTCTGCAATACTAATAACACTAATATCGTCTATTCGGACTCCGGCCTCCTGCGTAGCCGAGTCTGGTTGCTGCATTGCCTCTGGCTTGATGTCATACCACTGATCCGTATCGGTTGACCAGACACCTATTTCCCGTATTTCCTCGTGGTACCAGTCATCGGTTTTCTGACCATGGGTTTTCACCATGGTGTCTAGCCACTCGGCTAATGTGAATTTAATTGGAGTTGTGAGCTGGGTCTCTGAGTAATCAGGGAAGAAACTGATACCGGTTGTCAGTGTAAATTGTCCGGTCCCATCCTCAGCACCATCCTTTTCAAAAAAACCTCGGTACTCTTCGTAAACTACCCGTCCGTCATCACCGCTAAAGTGAGGGCTTAGGGTGCTATATTCCCTCCACCACCAGTCGTCATTTACATACATCTGAAGGGACAGGCCATCGATGTCATTCAAGGCTATATAGGATGTGTCTCGCTGCTCAATCAAAAGATCAGAGGTGGACAGATAATAGGTCTCATTATTTGAGCTTGAGTCTTTGTCGAAAAACTCGTTCTTAAATGGCGTGGCTTCGGTGATAAGAGATCGTCCTTCAGGATCTAAATGAACCCCCCAGTAGTCGGCGAAGCCATGGACACGAATCTCTTTGCCATCTGCGTCGAGTATGTCTGCCGCGATGGGGAAACCACCGTTGTTACTCAGTAGGCGGTCGCCATCCTGAATTCCCCCGTTGTGATAGACACCATACCTATGGATGTTACGCTTTGCCTTATCTTTCGCTGTCGTGAAACACTGCTCCGATTGCGTCACGTTAACATCCAGAAACTGACTAGGATCATAATCGGTAAACAGTACATCTGTAATATCGGTCCTTTTGGGCTCCCAAAAGTCCGCTCCCACCTCCTCGTTGTCGGCCGGCANNTCTGAAAAATCNTTGAATTCCAGTTTTTCAGCGGCTAGCAACTTTGTGCAGTAAGCGTTAGCTGCGTCGCTAAAGTAAAACTGGTGATAAAGCCACAGCTCTTCAATGGCCCCGGTTGGCATGTAAAAGTTGTCGGATGACTCGTTATGCATATTAGGATCCATCAGGACCCCGGCAAATTGTCCAAACACACCTCGCTTGTCTCCATTCCCCAAAAACTCGACTGAAATATTACTTTCACCCGACATACCGAGCTCTTTGAACTTAATCTGACTACCGTTAGCTTTTAAATATCCAGTGGACAATGCCATGCCCTCTTCCATCATAAGCTGTGCTTCGTTGGAGGCATCAAAGGCAGTGGAGAACCGCATAACGAATTCTCCATTCGGTGCATTCTCTGAAGGCGCCGCAGTCTGCACTATTTCCACGAATACCTTGATTCCGGAATTCATCATCTGGCCAAATTCATCATCCGCTTTGGTGGTGATCCATCCCTTAACCGTCACGGGAGATTCTGCATCTTTCCGGAGTACATTTACGGTTGCAGAGTCAGCTGTTTTCACGGTCTGCATAGTTGATGTGCTCGAAGCCTTGCTGGAAGAGGATGCGCTTGTTGGTGTAGCGCTCGCAAGCTCTGAGGCACTGTCCGCGGTACTGGACACACAGTCATCTGGATAAATGGTTGCAGTGTAGTTACCTTCGTTGACGAATGAGTCGGGTCTCATTGCAGACATCATACAAATGATTTCATTTACAACTGCCAAAGACTCGTTGATTGGTTGTCCCTCAACATAAAAGTCTTGAGTATCGTTTTCATAATCTGAGGAGTAGGTTGCTAGGGCAAAAAAACTCTGTAACACGAAAAATAGGAAGGTATGTATTCGCATTTTTTTACTCCGTTTCCAACACAGTAATTGCGGCAGGAAGCTCGAAACCTNATAGGTTTGTGTTNGCNCTTATAATCTGGTCCTNCTGTGATACCGTTACCGTGCGNATAACNTGAGTCGAATTTCCGGCACTATCTGATGCAGTATATGACAAGGTATACGTGCCGAGAGNACTGCCNACGATNCCGCTCGAACTCACNGNCACGGNACCGTCAACTAAATCAGTTGCNCTCACCCCNGGCTCACTNTATGNNNTTCCAANGGCGATNGCCATCGTTGCACCTCCAGNAAGCTCTATNACTGGAGAGCTGNTGTCNGTNACNGATANCAGCCGTTGAGNGGAGGACNTATTGCCNGNTTTATCGATTGCNGTATAGTTNATTNNGTAGNTGCCGGCNNCCGATCCTACTTCNCCNGNNNTAACAACCGACACTTCACCGTCTTGGTCATCGGTTGCTNNAGCACCCTGATCAAGGTACCTNANACCTTGCTCNTGANCNATATTNNCGGGACCTNTCAGTGTTATGACCGGTGGTATGTCGTCTNATATGACTCCCCATTGGCCNAGAAGNCCGCCGATCTGTGNTTGGAGATCTTNAAANTAACTATTTTCTAGTCGCTGGCTACCAGATGGCGCACTCCAGTTACCATTGACGTCGCCCATCAATATGCCAACAAAATTTACATTTGACTGGTTTGCGTTTTCGAGGATGCTACCGCCAATATCTGAAACCACACTACCTTTATTAGTTCGATACCCGCCGATTCCGTTGTTGAGTGATTCATCCCAGAAGTCATATTTTTCATCGACAAAAACCCACCGTCTCGGGGTTGAGTTTGGAAGTTTTACTGCCATCTTAAGGACGGCCAAAGCGTCTGCGGATGTTACCCTCTGATCGCCATTGATGTCGGCCGCAATGTATTGGTAGGGAGACACGATTGCAGNNACTCTCGGNCCTGCTCCGTCTGGATCTGGATTAGGGTTGATACCCACCGCAATTTTTAACGCGGCCAGTGCATCAGCAGAACTGATCACAGACCCTGTTTCTGCTCCAGATATCTCTCTGGATGCAATAAGACGTTTTCCGTGGGCATCTCCTGCCACAATACTAAAAGAGCCGGAGGAGTCTGAAGTTGTCTCAGCAAGGGTACTAGTAAACTCAATTTCTGTTAGCTGAAGTTGCACCCGGTCGAGAAGTGCCTGGTTTTTCCAAAAATATACCTGGCCTGACAAAGTATCATGATGTGTTTTTTGTGAGTTTCGGATTTGTTTTTTAAGAGAGCCACGTAGTGTTTTTGCCCATGCTACAGATTTTTTGAGTGAAGGTGGCGCCGATGTGTTGTCATCGGTTTGGACGTTGGCATGGAGATGTCCACACGCAACTAAAATATACCACAGCAATAAGCAAATACGCATAACTTGTAAGCCTCCTCCAAATTTCCAGACAGAGATGAATCGCAACCGCTGGATTTTATTATAATTAAAAAGTCTTACACTTTTTTCGCACAATTGTACCTATGCAGGGGCACCGAGGCTATCAGTATCGCCCTAATCACAAGTCAGGCAAGCTCAAGCCGTCAGATTTGGCTAAGTTTTGCAGAAATTAGGTTCAACCTTTGTTTGGGATTTGTGGTTTCTAAAAGTGTTTGCATTGTCTCCGAATCAAATTGGAGCAACTGAAAAATTTTGAAAGAAAACGATATAGGATCGACTGCAAGCCATGACTCCCTGTCAAAATCATTCGCTTGGGTTGGGGATTCAAGGCTTATCAACATTATAAGAGAGTTGACAATTTGTGTTTGCAGTGGCACCAGCGCCTCTGAATTGGCACTATCGTCACGCAATTCAGAGCACTTGGCAATACGATAAGGAAGCGTCTGAATCTCTTCAATGAGCTTGTATCGTTGCGCTATGTTGATAGTTACGTAAAGCCTACCATCCTTCGTCTTTTCCGGAGGATTACAAAATCCTGCGCTGAAAATTTTCCGTGGCTGATATGTCGCCTGGTTTGACGTAAGTACTTCTTGCAAGGAAGAGTTTTTTTTTGCAGGACTTATCTGTTTTTCAGTGTTGCAGACCGCAATCATTTGCTGTCTGGCGACCGACTCTTCTACCATTTTCCGATATCTAGGCTCGAATACATGAAGCGGGACTACAGTACCTGGAAACGCCACCATGTCCGGTATAGGGAAAATGGCTATTCTAGAAAATTCTTGCATTTTTGAGGATCTCTTGGGGTTTTATTAGAACAATAACCTGATGCGTTATGGAAGGTTAATATTTTTCACTCAGGTGTACAATTGAAAGTGAAAATTTTTATCGATGGCTTAATATTACAATTTTAGTAGGTGAAGATAATCAGATAAGAAGGTTGAAAAAGTTTTCTTTGGAGGATTTACAGTAGGCTAAGGTAAGTCTTGCTTCAGAGTGGTGCAGGTATTCGGGCACCTCAGGTTTTGGTGGCAGGGGCATGTTGTGGAAATTTTGAAAATAGGTGTTGTTGGTTCTAATCGAGGTATTGATCTTGGTCTTGTGAGGTAACCTGTGCAAGCTCGGCACCAAGTTTTTGCATTTTGTCGAAACGCTTCGCAAGATCTGAGAAGTGTAAGGCCAAAAAGTATCATTGAAAATTTTGACGTAACCAACCAGATTACCATGCGGGTGGGCCTTCGTTCATTGGATTCGGCTAAGTTGGATTGGTTGATACACGTTTCCGGTTTGCTGAGACCGGTCACATTTTCAAGATTTAATCAATCTTCCTTACTTGAGCAGTTTCAAGTAAATGCAATCGGTCCTGTTCTCACGGTTCAGGCCTTTTTGCCATACCTTGCGCAACGCTCTAAAATCGTAATATTGACCAGTAAATTGGGCTCAATCAAAGAAAATGTTTCCGGAGGTAGCTACGGATATAGAATGTCCAAAAGCGCCCTTAATATGGCAGGTAAAAGTATGAGTGAAGAATTACGACCTCGAGGCAAAACACTGTTCCTGTTGCATCCAGGATTTGTCAAGACAGACATGACGGGATTCAGAGGTAACATAAACCCGGCGGAATCAGCGCGGGCAATGATTAAAATAATCAGTACAAAAAGTTTGAGAGACAGCGGTTCATTTTTTAACATAGATGGAACAAAGCTCCCTTGGTGACAGTCTGCCTTTTTTTTAAGGTGAGGGGAGAAATATAACTGGAGCGGTAGGGGGGAAGAAATTTATGGAGCGCAAGGAGTGGCTAGAACAGGTTGTAGAGGAAATTATCGATCCACAACGACGCATAATTGATCCACACCATCACCTTTGGAGAGATAAAACGGTCGATGATTATGAGCTCGCTGATTTATGGGAGGATACAGGGTCCGGACACAACATAATTGGTACAGTTTTTGTGGAGTGTAGTGCGGATTATCGCATGGAAGGCCCAGAGGACTTGCGTCCAGTTGGAGAGACAGATTACGTCTCGGCGGCAGCACAAATTTCCTCAACAGAGACGGCGATTGGAAGACCACCTATTCTAGGGATCATTAGCCATGCGAATCTCAAACTTGGGGACGCTGTTGAGGATGTAATTGCTGCTCATTTGGATGCGGGCGGGGGGCTTGTAAAGGGAATTCGTCACTCCGCGGCATACTATCCAGACCCACCCGCTGTTGATCGTTATGCAGGCCGTGTTCAGCATTTGTTGCTAGACTCAGATTTTCGGCGCGGATTCGCGAAGTTGGCGAGCGCTGGCATGTCTTTCGATGCATGGCTTCTTCATAACCAGATTTATGAGTTGACAGATTTAGCACGGACATTCCCCGACACAATGATTGTATTTGATCATTTTGGTGGGCCTTTAGGTATTGGTCTATACAAGGGGAGACAGTCCGAGATATATCCGCAATGGAAGCGAGATGTAGCTAATTTGGCAAGGTGTGACAATGTCGTAGCAAAACTTGGGGGGCTTGCAATGATTATAAACGGTTGGGGTTGGGACGAGCGAGAGTTACCAGCGTCTTCTGATGAAATTGTTCGTGCTCAACAGGATTATTATTTGCACACCATAGACTGTTTCGGACCAGAGCGTTGTATGTTTGAGAGTAATTTTCCAGTTGATAAGGAATCAGTATCCTACGCAGTGCTTTGGAATGCATTTAAAAAGATCGGGCGTCGTTTCAATGATGATGAAAACAAACTACTTTTTGAGGGTACTGCACGGCATGTTTATCGGTTATAAAGTTATGCTACCTCGAATAGTGCGGAGGCGCCTTGCCCACCTCCAATGCACATAGTAACTACCCCATATTTCTTGTTTCTTCGTCTAAGTTCACGCAGGATATGTCCCGTCATCCGTGATCCAGACATCCCAAAGGGGTGTCCAATTGATATACTTCCTCCGTTGACATTGTATATTTCATTATCGATACCCAGTCTATCCCGACAGTAAATACACTGAGAGGCGAAAGCCTCATTTAGCTCCCACAGATCAATATCATTGATGTTCATACCTGCGTTCTTTAGGAGTCTTGGTACAGAGAATACGGGGCCTATACCCATTTCGTCAGGCTCACAACCCGCGACCGTAAAACCCCTAAAGATACCCATTGGATTGAGTCCTAACTGCTCTGCTCGATCGGCGCTCATTAGAAGAGTCATTGACGCCCCGTCGCTAAGTTGAGAGGAGTTACCAGCGGTCACGGAACCGTCTTCGGAGAAAACTGGTTTCAGTGAGGCTAATCCCTCAAGGGTAGTATCGGGTCGATTGCACTCGTCGGAGTTAACTGTAACAGCTGACATTGTCGCCTCACCCGTCTGCCGGTCAATCTTCTTCATTGAAGTGTTCATAGAAACTATTTCGTCTAACATTAATTCTCGATCAACCGCGCTTGAATATCGAATCTGGCTTTGGAGGCTATATTCGTCTTGAGCCTCTCTGGAGATTTTATACCGATTTGCCACCACTTCCGCAGTTTCACCCATACTCATAAAGATGTTGGGTCGCTTGCTTACTAAGACCGGATTTTTTTCATAATGACCCTCNTNNTGACGCTGAAACATTGAAATAGATTCGGCGCCGCCAGCNATTGCGATTTGAGTTTGACCTGAGGCGATTTGGTTCGCTGCGAATGCAATAGATTGCACACCGGATGAGCATGCACGATTAATTGTAGTGGCTGCGGTATTGACCGGCAGTTTTGAGAGTAGCACTCCTAATCGGGCAATATTGTTACCTTGTTCACCAATAGGCTCGGCAACACCGAGAATAACATCCTCAACCTCTTCAGGGGCTACTTCTGGATTTCGGTCGAGTAAAGCATTAATGATATGCGCGGTCATATCATCTGAGCGTGTGAGATTAAAACTGCCTCGGTATGATTTTGCGAGACCAGTTCGTGCACTGTCTATGATGACGACTTCCTTCACACAACACCTCCAACTTTTCCTTAACTATATCACTAATTGAAACTCTTGCTTCCTAAATATGAGTAAGTGGGAGCTTTAAAGATTGATCTGAAGGAGTGATCTCAGAAAATTTTACCAATCAATCGGTTTTGTATTTTCTTGGATGAAAAGGTCATAGTCTGAGAATATCCATTACCGGTGACTTTGACCTCAAAATGGTTGTCTTTTTGATAATTAGTTCCAAGGGTAATTTGAAGGAATAACTCGCCAGGAATTTGCTCCAGCGCAAATCGTCCCAATATTATCAAGTTTCTTGCGGAGTTACTTTGTCCGCCATTTGACGGGGCGAGAGACAGCATGATTCCGTGCAAGGGGAGGGCGTTATTATCGTTATCGAGTAGCTGAACATGGTTCTGTATTTGCTCTTTTATTTCATCATAGCTCGAGAAAAATTCGCCATGCGAGAGAATTCCATCATTGTTTTTGTCAAAGTCCAAGAACATCGAATCGGGTGCAGCCAGCACCATAAAACCTCCTCCATTAGTAATGTTTAGAGTTCCATGACGCCCATCTATAAGATGAGCGCTGGCAAATGGAATATAGCAGAGTAAGCTAAACATCAAAGAGATCAGAGGCATAGTCGGTGAGTTTCCCACTTAAGTCAAAGGACCCCATTTACGCAGCGTTGGAGAAATGGGAAGCTATCCGTTGCAAAATAATGGTAAATTCCCTCAGGAAATTCTGGGGTCACGCCCATGCGGCCATTACATGCATCGAGGTGACCGCTCCCTTCAATATATTCATAGTCTTGTGTGAACGTGCCCATTGGGTATATAGCTAAGTCAGCTCGGTTTGGGTCAGGTGTGGTTTTCAACTGATAACTGCTTTGGATGGTGACAACTTCAGAGCTTGCGTCCATTACATCGCGGTGACCATACCGAGCATAGATGGGGAAACCATCTGCGGCCCAGCCAATGTGGGTCATTGACACCCCTTTGTTGAGTTTGGTAACAAATCCTTCCGGTATGCCGTGATAATGATATGCGCCAGTAGGCTGGACATGAGCATGATTCGCATCATCCCCAAAATTAAACGAAGTTTGTCCGAGTGCCTCAATACTCCAGCTTCCCTGCATTGGAGGTGCCATGGCGCAGCTAGTGCCGTTGTCACTGCATGTGCCGGCAGTACNTGCATCTATCTTGACCCCGTTTAATATATAACCGGTTACTCCCCTAGGCCCTCCTAATGTCGTGGAGGTAGAGGTCTTTTCCGGATTCAAGGTGTAGGTAGCTGATACAGACTGTGTCGAGATTGTGTTCGGATTGCCAGCGTTTGGAAAAGTTCCCACAGGGTGGTCCGGAATCCCGTTTGCAGTGAGTGTTCTCTGGATCCCGTCACAAGACCATCGCGCCCAACTTTGCATATCAACAGAGGCAGAATCATTAAATGCGTCATAAGTATAGTTACATTCGACGTCCTGTGTGACTGCGCTGTAGGAGTTTGCAGGAGTGTCTACTGGGGTTTGAGAAGCATCATCGATGTTAGTGTTTCCCGAGGGTGCTTCATTTGTTTTTATGCTTATGCTCTCGGGTGTAGCCAATGGAGTAGTATCTGAGCCGCTACCGCATGATGCGATCAGCATGGAAGCATTTAAAATAAAAAACCAATAGAAATTTTGCACAATTTTAGCTCGCTAAACTTTAGGGTCTCCCTGAAATTTATAACGAATTTAAAACTCATATAGTTGCACGCAACAACGATTAGTTGCAAAACCCCGTTGGGATTTGACTTTTTGGTAGTCGATGAAGGGAGAGGGGTGCGGCACGCTATGTTTTTTCTTGCCGCAAACTTTTTTTCTTTTCGAGACTAATTTTATCTTTCATACTCATGACATAGGCCGCGACTGACAATACCAAAATAGCTCCGGCTTCCGCCAAGACAAGGAATGCATCCATCTCCTTGCTTTGCATAACTATTAGCCGACACAGTGCAGTGATCGCGATTATGATGGGTAAAGTCACTGGAATACGGCTAGTACTATAAAATGCGCCGACCATCCCGATGATCTCAACAAAGATGAATAGCATGAATAGGTCCGCTAACAGCACTTGCTGAATAATCAACATTCCGTAAATATGCTGGATTGATGCTATGCACGTCGCGATACCAATAACCCCTAAAAGTAGTTTCTCGCTTAGTTCTGTGGTCCAACTCAGCCCATTAATAATTTTTAGAAAATTTTTGTTCATTTCTCGACCGCTTCGGACCTCCAGTTATTTATTATTAACGTGCGTATTGTCGACCAATTTGTTGCTACTATGCAATCGATGGACGTTGCTTTTTTCTCGATCGTTAGCTTTGGATCGTCACTCTGCCTTGATTTAGTTATGCTTACAAGAATGATTATTGGGTGGTGTTAAATGATGTTATCAATTTTTAAGATCCCAAGAGATGTTATTTCCAGAGGTTTAAAAACAGCGATAGTCGTTGGGACCATTCTTCTGTTAATCAACCAATGGCATGCACTGTTTGGATCAGCGGAATTTCGGTGGCGTGCAGCTATGCTGACTTACATAGTGCCGTTTACTGTATTCATATATAGTTATATCTCAAATTTGCCATCCTCCTCTGACTAATTATGCGGTGTGATTTGGAGTAATGAGTATGTGTTCAAATATTTTAGGTCTAAGTTGTGATTTCGGGAGATTGTGACTCTAGGTTCACAAAGGTTGCCGATGTTTTTAGGAGAGCAATCAATAGCGGTCATGAGTTAGGTGCCACTTTAGCGATTGAGTATGATGGTCAAATGGTAGTTAACCTCTGGGGTGGTCATCGAGATAGACACCGAAAACATGTTTGGGCCGAAGACACAATCGTGAATGTTTTTTCCGTGACAAAAGGTGTTGTCGCAATCTGCACCGCCCGTCTGGTCGAAGAGGGTAAGCTCGATTTGGAGCAGACCGTAGCCCATTACTGGCCCGAGTATGGTTGCGAGGGAAAAGGTGCTACAACAGTTATGGAGCTCCTCTGTCACCGCGGTGCCATGCATGGATTTAGGGAATCAATATTGGCAGACCGATGGCAAGACTGGGATTTCTTCACGAAACTACTAGAACGTCAGAGTCCCTTTGGTGTGCCCGGTGCCAAGCAAAGCTACCATGCCCTGACCTTCGGTTGGTTGGTAGGAGAGCTGATCAAGCGAGTTGATGGACGTTCGGTTGGTAACTACTTCAGGGATGAGGTTGCGACACCTCTCCATCTAGATTTTAAGATTGGTCTTGATGTATCGGATATGGCCCGATGCGCAGACAAAGTAATGTCTACAACCCCGAACACCCTACTCGGCATTGATTTTATTCGTTATCTCCCAGACCTTCTATTACCGAAGACCCTCAAAAATATCAAAGATGCGCTCTGTTCTGGCGACTTTTACGTCGCGTTCCCACCAAATCTTGATCCAGCAACGATTATCAACTCTGACAGTTGGCGACTAGCGGAGATTCCATCGGCAAATGGCCATGGAACTGCCGCAAGCCTTGCGACTCTCTACGGCATCATATGTAATGGTGGAAAACGAAATGGGTTCAGATTGCTGGCGCCGGAAACGATAAATCTAGCTACTAAGATTCACTCAAATGGACCTGATACAGTTTTATTTGGCCTTCCTTTTAAATTTGGACTCGGATTTATGGTAGATTCACCTACAACACCAATTTCCCATGCTAAACGGCGATTCGGGCACTCTGGCATCGGTGGTGAGACAGCCTTTGGAGATCTCAAAAATGGGGTTGGGTTTGCTTTTTTGAGTAACCAACAGCACCGTCCAAAAGAACTCTTTAAAACTGTAAATCAGCTCGCTCGCGCGTTTTATCGCTTGCTCTAATTTTTTTACGTGGCGTTATTTGATTTTTCTAAGCAAGTGGCGATTAAGGCGATACGCTCCCGCGACCATGTTTGAGCTGGATCACATGCTAAAACTGCTGTCCCTTACGGATTGATCGGGTGCTTCAGTAATTCGATTGGAGATGTAAAATTTCTACAATTCAATGGGTCCCTAAAAATTTTGGCTTCCTAAGGATGCACTAATGTATTTATGGGAATAGCGAACAGTCGCTGGGAACTCTTTCAAGCGATGTTGTTGTTCGTCAGGTGATCTGATTGTTGCGGCGTTTAAAGATTCGGATAACATGCCTGCTCGGTATGAATTATATTCTGCGGCTTGTGCCGANCCTCCGGCATCCTAGCATTGGTTACAGGCCTTTTTAAACGGACGGTAAGCATTTGCTTGGTTCAAAAGCCGTGTAACACAAAAGTGTTGCGGGTCTTTAGTCATTTGGCTAACATTGCACCATAGGTTAAGAGGCTTCTCAAGAAGCGATAAAGAGTTCGGTCACACAGACAATATTGTTTTAACATTTTTTAAGCGACAAATTTACGAAACTCACCTTTCCGGGGGCATTAGTAGCATGCACAACTTTATCAATACAAAAATGAATCGGTTTTCGAGTTCCATTTCACTATCTGTGGTAGCCGTCGCAGCCTCTAGCCTATTCGCAATGCCTTCACTTTTTGCGCAGGATGGCTCCACTGGATCACGGTTGGAAGAGATTTTGGTAACCGCGCAGAAGAGACAGGAGGGCCTCTCCGAGGTGCCCATCTCAATTTCGGTTCTGAATAAAGAGCGTCTTGAGGATATCGGCGCTGTAAGTTTCGAGCAATTGAGCAGTAGTATACCGGGATTTTTTGTTGCGAAAGGTGTCCAGGAAACCTCCATCTACATGCGGGGAGTGGGTTCTGGGACAAACAAGGGATTCGATCAGTCCGTTGCTCAGTTCGTAGATGGTATGTATGTGGGAAAGGGATATCAGTACCAAATGCCTCTGCTTGATTTTGAGAGGATCGAGGTGCTAAGGGGGCCACAGAGTGTATTATTTGGTAAAAATACGATAGGCGGAGTAGTAAACATAACAACATCTTCTCCCAATATAGGATCTGAATTTGAGGGTATGGTATCAGCAGAGTACGTTCCAGACTGGAATAGCCGCAAGACACAGCTCGNGGCAACCTTACCAGTGAGCGACACCCTTGCCTTGCGCGTCGCGGCAGGGCGCACGGAGACTGATGGGTTTGTAGATAATGTATATACGAGAGATACCGAGCCTCAGGTGGAGATGTCGGCAGTGCGGGTTTCGGCTCTGTGGACGCCAGATGATGATACCGAGGTAAGTCTCAAAGTAGCGCTTGGCGATACTGAGAGAAGAGGTCAGGCGGGTACAGTGTCAAACTGGGATAGGCTTGTGACGGTTCCGCAGTGGCTCGCTAGTGGCGGATCGCCGGCAGCACTTGCTGCACATAATATAGCTACCGCTTTGGCCCCAGAATTGGCGAAGGCCGGTGAGTTGGAGTTCACCACTTACTCCGACGGCACTATCGTTACGAATGGTAACCCACCGGGAGTTGATGTCTCAAATGAAAGTGTGATATTCAATTATATTCGCGACTTGGGTGCGCATACATTTACTTCAACAACTACGTATTCTTCATATGACACGCTTGAGGGCGCTGATGCTGACTTTACGCCTTTGCATTTTACAGCGGTAAGCCAGCATCAGCAGTTCTCACAGTTCTCGCAGGAATTTGTTTTAGCTTCTGAGGTCGGTGAGAGATTTGAATATTTAGTTGGAGCCTACTTCGATAATCAGGATCATTATCATAATAATAATGTGATGCTCGACCTAACTTTTGGACAGCCCTCAATGCTCGTGGCAGCTGGATTACCGCCAACACTCTCGTTGGCATTTACGCAAGGCACCTTTGGTGCCAACCAGATAGCAACGCATTCGTTTTATGATCTAAAGTCCAATAACTGGTCCATTTTTTCTCAGGGCACGCTAGAACTCAGCGATAGCGTAAGTGTGACACTTGGTCTTAGGTACTCCGAGGATGAGAAGGAGGTTCTGGCTACGCAGGTGCACAGCTCTGATGCGACGGGTGGCATCGGAGCCCCCAACTTCACGCGACATCCGGCTGTTTTGGGAATTTTCAATAATTTACTTGGAAGGGTTCCATATGACTTTCCTTTACAAACTCGGTCTGAGAACAATTTAACGCCGGCCCTCAAGATCGAGTGGTCCGCATCAGACTCCGTTAACATGTATTTTAGCTATGTTGAGGGTTACAAGGCTGGAGGTTTTGACGGCAGTGATAATGCCGCGCAAATAACCAATACCCAGCCGGGCCCTGCATTTGAATTTGAGGATGAGCAGGCTGATAGTCTGGAGATGGGGGCAAAATTCGACATACCTGATTATTCTTTTAGGGGAAGTGTTGCGGCATTCAGTACGGACTACAAGAACCTCCAGGTATCGGCCTTCAACGGCACTAGCTTTGAGGTCTCTAATGCCGCTGCTGCCACGATAAAGGGAGCAGAGATGGAGTTCCAGTGGGCCCAATCTGACAACTTGCTGATGGGTGTTACAACAGCGCTCCTAGATTTCGAGTATGACGAGTTTATGGCGGCGTGTACGGCAGTTCAAATTGTAGCTAACGGGATGGCCAACCCTGGAAGTGCTTGTGTTCAGAACCTTGCAGGATACCCTGGAGACTATGCTCCCGGGTTTTCTGGATCCGTGTTTGTGAACTATAACTTTGAGTTATCTGAAGAGGTTACCGTCCTTATGGGCCTGGATGCGAATCATGTGGATGAATACCATACGGCTGGTGATAGTGATCCAAGTCAGATTAGCCCGGCAACTACGCGTATTAATTTGAGAATTGGTATTGAGGACTCAGGTGGAAACTGGGAGGTAATGTTATTTGGACGAAACCTAACTAACGAGCAGTCAAAGGTATTTGGGCTTGATATTCCCATTATTGGAGCTGGGACGTCGTTCCACTACGTTGAGCCCGGTAAAGAAATTGGGCTCCGTGTTACTGCAAAATTCTAAACCTTAGGTTATGAAGAAATTAAGACACCTTAGCTAAAGAGAATTGGAAAACTTATGCGAGGAGCGCTCCTACTTGTTGGAAGTCTGCTCGCCTTCAATTCCTCTGTTGCCGCAAAGCCTAACATCATTATTTTTCTTGCCGATGACATGGGATGGAATGACGTCGGCTATCACAACCCTGGTGTCTCTACACCAAACATAGATCGCTTGGCGAAAAATGGGATAGAGCTCGATCGCTTCTATGTAAACTCCCTTTGTTCACCAACCCGTGCGTCATTAATGTCAGGTTTATTCGTCACGTCCCATGGTGTTTTGGCACCTGTTCAGTCTCATAAGACAAATGGGATGCCACTCGATATAAAAATTTTACCAGAGTTTTTAAAGGACTTAGGCTACTCAACTCATATGGTCGGTAAGTGGCATCTCGGCCATGCGAATCGTGCTTATTGGCCTCAAAATAGAGGATTTGACTCGTTTTATGGATCTCTCGGGGGCGGAGCTGGATATTTTAATCATATTTGGGACGGTGGTTTGGATTTACAGAGTAATGGGAACACCGTGTTTAATGCCACTCACTTAACATATCTTGTTCGCGATGAATCTCTACGGGTCATTGAAGAACGCACTGAAAAACCGTTTTTTTTATTTGCATCTTTTAATGCACCACACGCTCCCATTGAGTCTGTGGCGCAAGATCCATCAAGTGCGGACTATCATGAGCCCAATGGCCGGAAAACATATCTCGAAATGATACGCGAACTTGATGACGTTATAGGGAGTGTTCTCAGCGCTCTTGAGGTGGCTGAAATCTTGGAAGATACACTGATTATTTTTGCAAGCGATAATGGCGGACAGGAGCCTCAGTCTTTTATTTTCAATTATTTTCTCCCGATCGCCCGCGAAGCATTTGCGAGTAATGACCCCTTGAGGGCAGACAAAGGAAAAACCTTTGAGGGGGGCGTGCGTGTGCCTGCTGTCATCTGGTGGCAGGATCGTTTCGTTTCAGACTTGAAAATTCAACAGCCATTTCATATCGCTGATCTACTCCCTACAATTTTAAAAATTGTTGGACTCAATGGAGTCGGATTCGATGGGGTGAGTCAACTTGAGTTGTTAGATAAAAAAAATACAAAAAAGCATAATTACAGAGAATCCTTTGTTGTGGGAGGTATCGGTAGTGAGGCACTCTATGACTGGCCCTTTAAGCTTGTGAAGGAGGTTTCTCTCCCCTTTGTCCCCGATTTTTTCAGCACTGAGAATTACTATCTATTCAATTTAATCGATGATCCCTTTGAGGAAACTGACCTGAAAAAATCACACTCAGAGATCTACGATGAAATGTCAAATAAGATGAAGTCCTTGGAGAGACGGTCTGTAGTCGAGCTTGATCTAAGCCAGGGGCTCGAGGCATACGGCGGAGAGATAACAAAGCAACCTTGGGCAGAGGCAGCTCAGCGCGTGCCGGGCCATTGAGCCTCTCCGATGTTTGAAAGGTTCCAGGGAGCAGTGTTGTGCCGATCATCGAAAGTGAAGATCATAAAATTCGCGGGATCCAGGGCGTGCATCTATACCATCATTTCCTGTCCAATTGCGCGAAACATATGAATTTGGTGCTTGCCGAAAAAGATGTCATCGATACACCAGATCCCGTGCATCTGCTATCACGAGACAACATTAGTGAGACAACTACTTACGGATCAACCCAAAAGGGCTAGTGACTACGATGGTGCACGATGGTGATGTAATTAATGAATTGATTGATATTTTGCAGTATAACAAAGGGTTACTTACTGATATGCCATTACATCCGAAGGACAAAGACCGAAGATACCTTCTTGCTGAAGGGATGGATATTGCCACGAATGATCATAATTCGATTGTTAAGACCTATGTGTATGCGATGGCATTTGCACGCCCCCACTCAAAAGATGACCTTATGCGCTATCGAGATTTGCCAGACGATGAAGAACTATTCAAATTTCATGAGCGCGCCTCATCCGGTTTTTTGGGGGATCACGTTGCCAGAGCGGAAGTACAATTATTTGAGGTCTATGACTGCCTTGAGGATGAGCTGGCGGACCATAACTGGATTGTGGGTGATACGTTCACCGATGCCGACATGACTCGGTTAGTGCAGTTTTTCCTTATGACGCGTAACCGGATCATTAGTTTTGCGCGTTACCCTAATCTTGAACGCTGGCGGAAACGATTTATGGCAAGACCTTTATTTCGACGGAGAATATTAGACTCACAACCGTGGTATGCTCTAATGGTATGTTTGGCCCTTGTCTACAAAGCATTCTTTACGAGAGGGAGCTTTCCCACGAGAAGGAGCCAGATTTGTATGATGGTACTTTGATATGGGATTTGAGAAATATAAGTAATGTTCTGAGACCGGAGAGACTTGTGAAAGATTTAACTTTGGCCAGCAAGCTGAAAATTTTACAAGAGAATTCGGGTAATAAAATTCCAGCGTTTGCAAGCGAGCCGGTTGATACGGCTAGGCAGGCTCTGATTGAGAGCGAAATCCTCAAAGTTTGTTCTCCCTGATGGCACATTCAGCATTATGAGCAAGTTTTATGAGCAAGTTAGGTGTGGACAAATGAGTGGATTTGGTAGCCCAATCTACAGGAACTATGTCCTCGCTGCTCTCACCCTCGTGTATACACTCAACTTTATAGATCGGACACTCATAGCGGTGGTCGCACAACCAATTATAAATTCTTTTGGCCTGACTGATGCCCAATGGGGACTGCTTTACGGACCACCATTTGCAATTTTTTATGCCTTTATGGGACTCCCGATTGCCCTTTGGGCTGACCGATCAAATCGCGTCAAAATAATTACGGTTTGTATTGTATTGTGGTCCGTTATGACTGCATTGTGTGGGCTTGCTGTGGGTTTTTTTACTCTTTTATTGTTTCGGGTCGGTGTTGCTGTAGGTGAGGCGGGTTGCACTCCTCCAGCCAACTCTATTATCGGTGACTACTTTATTGCAAAAAAAAGAGCCTCAGCCTTAAGCATCTACTCTATGGGAGTAATGTTGGGAGCCGTTCTTGCAAATTTATTTGGTGGCCCTATAGCGCAGATGCAGGGGACAGATTTTGGTATGTGGCTCCATGACATTGGTATTGGACGGATTGTTTCACAGGTTGACTGGAGCCTTGTGGAGGGGTGGCGCATTGCGTTTGTGATTGTTGGGCTTCCCGGTGTTTTGGTGGCTTTGGTGGTGCTCCTAACTGTGAAGGAACCGCCGAGAGGGTATTCCGATCATCCCGATTTGGTTGCCGATGAGCCAGTCCACTGGGGAGTGGCTTTCAGTGAATTGCGAAACAAGCCCACATTCTGGTGGATGGTGGCCGGGGCATCGATAGTAGCATTTGTTGGTTACGGAATTAATAGTTTTCAAGCTCCACTTCTTCAACGACTGCATGGACTTAATGTACGGGAGGCTGCGGTAAATTTTGGTGCTCCCTTTGCGTTTATGGCTGCGATAGGAACCTTTATTGGGGGCTATTTAACTGAGAAGCTCACACCTCGCTGGAAGACTGCGGTGGCGTGGGTACCAGCGATCGGGTTACTAATTGCTATGCCCCTATACATTTTTGCCTTCTTTTCAGAAGATTTGGGTTTAGTTTTATTTTTTTGGGGAATGGCTACCATGTGTCATTTTGCTTACCTCGGTGCTCAATACACCATCGGACAAGGTGTTGTTAGCAATCGATCGCGTGCTGCAGCGATAGCGGTATTGCTGATTGCCGTTTCTTTGGTGGGAAACGGTCTTGGACCTTATTTTGTGGGATTTTTGAGTGACTTTTTTATGGAATCGACACTTAAAATGGTCGACCTGACTGGATATTTGACTCCATCGACCTGTTTGTCGGATGTAAACACTTTTGATGAAGGTCAGAGGCACCTCTGTGCGGTGGCCTACGCAACAGGCTTGCAAAGGGCGATGTCGGCGACGGCCTGTCTATTTACGATTGCTGCCTTATGTTTTATTGCATCCTCGAAGAATTTAAAGCGCGACTTTGTTGAAGAACTATAATATGTGAATATTTATGCTGTCGAGGGATGGCATCTGTAAAAGTAGAAAGATAGATTTAATTTTGATACTTGGGATGTTTTCGGAGATAATTTGAACGCTGTTTGGAGAGATCCGTGTAAAGAACCATAAGACCTTTATGTACTGCCCTAGAAATTTGCTTTAGTTTGGTTGGAACTCAAATTGTATGGTAAGACAAGAACAAGAAATTCGAATCGAGCTCGCTGCATGCTTCCGAATATTTGACTATCTCGGCTGGACGGAGCTTGTATACAATCATATAACGGCGAAAGTTCCGGGGAAAAAGGCCCATTTCCTTATTAATCCGTTTGGGTTTCATTACGGTACGATTTGTGCCTCGGACCTAGTAAAGATCGATATTGACGGGAACTTGGTTGACGATTCGCCAAACTCTGTGAATCCGGCCGGAATTATTTTACACACGGCGATTCACTCAGCGAGGCGTGACGTTAATTGCATCATTCATACCCATACCGATTCCGGCATGGCGGTAGCTTGTCAGCAGCAGGGGTTGCGGCACGACAATTTTTATTCAGCGCTCCACCGGGGCATCGTGGCNTATCATGATTTTGAAGGAATTACCGTTTTAGACGATGAGAAACCGAGGTTGGTGGCTAATCTGGGCAATAAAAATTTGATGATACTGCGCAGTCATGGTCTCGTTGGTTGTGGCTCAACTATCCCGGAGGCTTTTTTAAACACGTGGCGCCTTCAACGAGCCTGCGACATCCAGTTTGCAACTGACAGTTGCGGTCGGAAGGTGAATTCAATCGGTGATGAGATACTAGAAAAAACTGAACAGCTACTGAAGCTACAGCATCCTGAGGAGGGTGCTTTTGGCCAGCTTGAGTTTGCTGGGATGCGCAGGCTTATGGATAAACTTGACCCTAGCTACAAAGATTGATCCGGGGCCTGTTACAAAATCTTTTACAATAGCAACGCTCGCGGCTTTTAAAATTTTGGAGGTAGACAAATGGAAAAACAGGTGATGTTCACGGAAATGTCGAAAGGAACTGCTGATGATTACGCGATCATCACCGAGCACTCAGCGAAATTTTCTAAAACATTAGCAGATCGCATTCTGNACCATTTAGCTCTCCTCAAGGGAGACACAGGCGGATTTCGCATTGATCGATATGCCCATAGCCTCCAAGCGGCGACGCGCGCTTACCGGGATGGGCGTAATGAAGAGTATGTGGTCTGTGCCCTTTTGCATGATATAGGTGACACTATCGGATCTGCAAACCATGCAGACCTCGCGGCGACTATGCTCGAGCCCTTCGTGTCAGAACGTAACCACTGGATCGTAAAGCATCACGGAGTTTTCCAAGGGTATTATTTTTTTGAGCATGTTGGATTAGACAAAAATAGTAGAGATAATTTCAGTGATAGTGAGCATTGGGACGCCTGTGCAGAATTTTGTGAAAAATATGATCAAAATTCATTCGATCCCGAATATAAAAGTATGGGTATTGAAGATTTTGAGCCAATGGTGAGGAGAGTATTCAGAAAACCGAAGACATCTATTGCGATGGCCTATAATTCCGATTGATAGGGCAAGGATGCCTCTGAACCAGTGCGCACTGAGGTTATCTTTCGATGAGGTCCAACTCAATAAATATCCTCTTTACTGACATCAAAGTTAAGGAATAAAAAATCTCACTACACAAGCCATTATGTTACACTTTGGTGCAATTTTATGAAGGACTTTGGTGTTAAAGCCAATGATTAATGTAAGACTTGCCCTTCTGGTCCATTTGACCAATAATTTTGGTGTGAGGATAAGTCTTTTCTCGGACGCTACGGAGTGTTTGCAACTTTAGTGGCTTCTCGAACGTTTCTAAGCGTGAACATTGCGAATAGCACGTTCCTGTATACTGTAAAAAAGAAAATAAAGGTTTCGGGGTGGTACTTTGAATTATCGTAAGGCACTTACGAGGCGAGCGTTTCTGNGGCGGGTTTCTCGATTTTCTCTGGGAGCGAGTCTGGCTGTAAATTCGATGGGTTTCTTTGGACTTGTCAATGCTCCGAAGGTTTTATCGAGTTCTCACCATGATTTTCGCGCTTTGGTGCTTGTGTTCTTAGAGGGTGGAAACGATTCATTTAACATGATTGTGCCCTCGGGCTATGATTCTATGCGTGCGGAGTATGATCGGGGAAGACGTTTCCTCGCTTTACCAAGTGAGCAGCTACAGCTTTTAAATTTGGAGGACGCGGCGAGTCTGTATGACGGATCGCGCTCAAGNGACTTTGGCTTGCACCCTGCGTGTCAGAATCTTGCAGGGATGTTTAACTCAGGTGAGATGTCGGTCATCTGCAACGTGGGTAACTTGATCGTCCCAACTAACAGTCAGCAATTTTCGGATGCCGCGGTCAAACTTCCTCCTCGGTTATTTTCGCATGCTGATCAACAACGGCAGTTTCAGAGCGAGCCCACCAATCCTTTTCAGTATGGTTGGGGTGGTAGAGTGGCCGAAATGCTATCGGATTACAACACTGATGTAAGTCTATCTCCGTTAATTTCTGTTTCTGGATTGAACTCTTTTCAGGTAAGTCGTGATAGCCTTGTAAATCCCTATACGATGGGAACTAACGGAGTTGTTTCCCTTGCGGCCTTCAATGGTGATCGAAAGGCCTTAGTGGAGGCAGGGATGCAGTCCGTAAATGGATCTTCCCACCTCATGGCGCAAAAGTATCAAGATGTTTTTCAATCCGCCAGGAGGGCGGAAACGATAGTCTCAAGCACTTTTGATAGAGCGGAGGCGTCCGGGGTGGATTACGATGGCATATTTAATGCTGCTGGACTATCCGGTACTCGAGTCTCCCTCCAGCTGAAGACGGTGGCGAAGATGATTGGCGGTCGTCCGTCAGAGTCGAACCGACGGCCGGTATACTTCGTAAAGATGAACGGATTCGATACCCATCAAAACATGCTGGCTGATCACGCCACCTTGATGGCTGAGCTAGATGCGGCTCTTGGAGCTTTCAGGAATGTACTCAAGGAGCAAGGCGATTTTGATCAAGTTTTGACATATGTAGGCTCAGAATTTGGTCGCACTTTTACACCGAATGGTGATGATGAGGGAAGCGGAACAGATCATGGATGGGGTGGACATGCCCTTGCTATGGGAGGGATGGTAAAGGGTAGCCGTTTTTTTGGGACGTACCCGACCCTTGATCTAAATAATCCCCTTGACCCTGGACGAGGAAGATGGATACCCACCACCTCTAACTCGCAGTGTGCAGCCTCTATCGCCCATTGGATGGGCGTACCTCAGTCAGATGTGGGCAAGATTTTCCCATCATTGGCAAACTTTGCTAGTCCTTTTGAGGCTAACTCTAATCTTGACTTTATCCGGCTATGAGATCACTGGTGTCAAAATCAACCAGTTACTTGCCGTCATTTTTCTTTACATTAATGTTATCTGCCTGTGGAGGCGGTGGTGGCGGTGATTCTCAATCTCTAGCGGTGAATTCTGACAGGGATAGTGACGGTGTGCTCAATTCTTTGGATGTTTTTCCAGATAATGCTTCCGAATCCTTGGATACTGATTCAGATGGGGTTGGTAACAATGCAGACACTGACGATGATGGAGACGGTGTCGCGGACACAGAGGATATCTTCCCTTTGGATAGCTCTGAGTCACGAGATACAGATTCAGATGGGGTTGGTAACAATGCGGATGATGATGATGACAATGATGGGGTGTTGGATTCGGAAGATATCTTCCCTTTGAATAGCTCTGAATCGCGAGATACTGATTCAGATGGACTCGGAAATAATGGGGATGATGATGATGATAATGATGGAGTTTCTGACTCTTTAGACGCATTTCCACTTGACGCAAACGAGAGCGTTGATTCCGACGGTGACGGTGTTGGAAACAATGCAGATACTGATGATGACAATGATGGCGTTGAGGATGTTAGCGATGATTTTCCGGAAGATGAAACAAGGTCTGCTACGCCGACGATAAGTCTCACGGTCTTGGAGGAAAATGCTTATGAGGCAAATAATCAGCTCGGAAAGTTTCAAATTCAGAGGACCGGAGATCCTATGGAGCTCGATATTGTCTTCCAGATATCGGGTAACGAAGACTCCACTCGTGGTTCGGTGAGCGATGTAGATTTTAGCCTGTCTTATGGTAATGGTGACGGCGTTGGAACCACTCTTAAGTTGGCGGAGAATCAAAATTTCCGGGTGATTGAAGTCTTAGCTACGCAAGATGGTTTAAAAGAAGTTCCTGAAACACTTACTTTGACCCTAAAACTCGATGAAGGATATGAGCTTGGTACTGATGTCGCGGGTTCGGTAATTATCAGCGACGCCAGTAATGCGCCAGAAAATGGAAGAGTCTTTTTAGGTACATTTGGGCCGCAGGACGCTGCAGATACTACTGCATCGGGTCTCCTTAGTTTTGTCCTACAGGGTGACAACGATGGTGGTGTGCTAAATTATAACTTCTCCAATCTTGGTTCAATAAGGACGGATCAGCATATCCATATGCTACCCTCTGGCACCATCGTAAGGGATATAGAGGAGTCATTGCTTGACGAGGACGGACATTTAAGTTCCTTTACTTGGGATATGGCGCCTGGCGGCATCTATACAACAGAGCAGCAAGTGTTAGACGCGCTATTTGACGGGAAATTTTATATTAACATTCACACTGCGGATTACCCAAATGGCGAGATTTCGGCAACCCTAGTTTTTGATGCCAATGTTAATGCGCCAACAGATTCAGGAGGCGGAGAGATTACGAGTTCTGCCAGTTTAACAAAAACTGAGGTGGACTCCGACGTCGTTAGATTTTTAAATCAATCTACATTCGGTTCCACAGAGCGAAGTTACAACGAGTTAAGGGCGACTATCGAAGAGACTGGAGAGAACCGTATGGTTGCCTATGAAAGTTGGATAGATAGCCAGTTCGAAAAACCGCAAACTGAAATGCTTGCACTTATGGACGAGACCATTCCTCTTTTCCTTTCTTGTGATATTACTCGAAATGCAGGTTGTGACAACGCTGAGCCGGAGGAAAATCTGAGAAGAGATGCGTTTTGGCCAATGGCAGTTTATGGTCGGGACCAGTTGAGGCAACGGATGACATTTGCATTGAGCGAGATTCTGGTAGTCAGTGATCAGGACGCTGGGGTGAGAAATGGCCACCGAGGTGCGGCCGATTACTGGGATACGCTTGCAGAAAATGCTTTCGGGACATATCGGCAGCTGTTGGGAGACGTGACTCGTCATCCAATAATGGGGTTATACCTAAGCCATCTAAGGAATAAGAAAGAGGACCCGGCAAAGGGAACTTATCCTGATGAGAACTATGCTCGAGAGGTGATGCAGCTTTTTACCTTTGGCCTTGTCCACAGACAAAAAAACGGATCTATCAAGTTAGGCGAAAACAATCTCCCAATAGAAACCTATGACAACTCCGTCATCAGTGAGCTAGCACGTGTGATGACTGGCCTTTCTTTCAGTAAAACCAATAATGGGAGCTCTGTTATTGATAATACTAATTTCTCAAGGGGTAACAGTTTTAACAATTCTGTGCAACATCGGTGGACGCACCCGATGAAATTCTTCACGGCCCACCATGACTTTGGTGAGAAGATATTATTCGAGGATGGTGGTGAGACACAAAAAATAAGCGCGAGCAGTTCGTCAAGTCTCTCAGCAGCTAATGAAGAACTTGAGCAGGTCCTCGATTATTTAGTGGGACATGGGACAACCGCTCCTTTCATTGCGAGGAAGCTAATACAGCGATTTGTGACTTCAAACCCCAGCCCTGGCTACATAGAGCGTGTTGCAACTTCCTTTGGAGAACAGGGCGATCTCCGCGCTGTAATCAAGGCGATTCTCCTTGATCCCGAGGCTCGAAACCCTGCGACCATTCATTCTCTTAGCTATGGAAAGTTCAAGGAACCGGTGCTCCATCTCACATCTTTGTTAAGGCTTCTGCGAGCTGGCTCAGAAATTCCCCTGGGCGAGTCTAATGCAATTGGTTATGATGCGATTCCTGGGGTAGGTCACAGTAAAATTGAGAACTTTGAATCTGAGGTCACACTCATGCGGATTGGTAATATGCAAGCTATCGGGCAAGAGGTCCTCCGCGCTCCATCGGTATTCAACTTTTTCTCACCGGACTTTGCACCAACTGGACCTATAGCGAGTGGTTCGTTGGTGTCGCCCGAACTTCAGCTTGTGACAGAGAGTCAGATTTTTAATACATTCAATATCTTTTCCAGTTTGGTAAGCTCGGGTGGTCTTAGCAGAAGCAATCGGTATACAAATTTTAATCTCACCTATACGAGGGATCAGTTCAGGGTCAAGCTAAATGATGATGTCCTCGATAGTGTTTGGGATAGCACATCTGGAACCAATTTATCAAAAGCCAAGGCGGTAGTGCGATTCTTGGATTTCTATCTCAACGCAGGACAGTTAACAAATGTTGAGCAGGACGTCAACGCAGGTTCTGAAACAGATAGTTTTACAGACTTACTTGCGCAGCGTCTTTCGACCTACACGAACAGTATGAATCGCAATCGACTCGCAGTTTATACCATGATGACCGCGCCTGATGTTCAAATTGGTCGGTAACTAGGTAGGAGTTCTGTTGGATCGTTGATGGTTTTACTGAGATTTTTTCGGAATATTGGCATCGAATAGAATTCGATGAGTGCAAGGTTAGAGCCTTATTAAAAATAACTAGAATATTGGAGTAGTTCCGATGCGCGCTTACTACCCAACAGTTTTATTACCTATGGTCGCCTCGATCACCTTATCATGTGGAGGTGGAGGAGGTGGCTCAGATAATAATGCTGGTTATACCAATAACGATCCTGTCGTCACTGAAACACCAGTACCACGAGGTATGCTGATTCGAGCAGAGACCGACTCCGATATTATTAACAGTGTTCGACAGGGACTAACAACGATTACCGAGGCGAATGCAGCTGAGCGCGCGCTATCTCAGCCCTCAATTGAGGTTGCTGCATCGGATTCACTTGCAACCTCTTCAGGAAACTATACAACCACATACACACTCGAGAAGAATGTTGATGAGCATGATTATGTCAAGTACGACGGTGACCATATGTTTATCGCGCCAAGCAAGAGCATGGATTGCTGTTTTATCATGGAGGACGCTATTGTCGAGGAAGAGGACCGTGTTGCCAGCTCGGGGTTGAGTTTGCTACCGCCGACGCAGACAGGTGAACGCACTATCCGAATCTTGAAGACAGAGCCAGTTAGTGCGTCCATTGCACAGGTCTCGGCAATCGAACTGGATACCCAACATACTGTAGAGGGCCTTTATGTAAGTGGCTCCCAGCTGGTGGCAATAAGCTCCTCTGGCTGGTGGGGCTCCTATGGGAGTGAATTCTTGCGCGTCTCAAGATGGCGGGAGCAGACTACTGTTCTTGATATTTATGACATCAGTGATATAGGAAACCCTTCAAGTCAATTTAACATTGAAGTGGAGGGAGGTTTCGTAAGCAGCCGTAGAAAAGATAATATTATCTATTTCATGACCCGCCACAGCCCATCGATTAAGGGGTTTGAGTATTCTCCGACAGCCGAGCAGCAGACCGAAAATGAACAACTTCTAAGTAGCCTTACGGTCGCTGAAATTTTGCCTAAGATTAGCGTTGGTGGAGAGCTCATAGAAGCGATTGGAGTACAAGATTGTTTTCTTTTTGATCAAGACAATGAGCAAGCTCCCACCGAGATTGGATACCCGACCTTAACAATAATGTTTGCCATTGATCTGGAATCAAGCTCCTTATCGAGTGTAAGGTGCTATCTCGAGTCAACCAATGGCATCTATGTGAGTGAAAATGCAATTTATTTGGCGCAAGTTGATACCTCATCTACCAAATCAAAAACTATCCTCCATGGGTATGAGTTGTCATCGGATTTGAGTTATCTGGGCTCTGGAGTTGTAGAGGGCGCACTGTATCTTGATGGTAACCGAGATTTTCGGATTAACGAGTATAGGGGCTACTTACGTGTAGTGACGACGGATCGAGACTTTACTTCGGATGATCGTTTTGATCACCGACTGTCGACCCTTAAGTTGAATGAACAAGAGCTCAGAATGGATTTGATTTCAACACTACCAAATGAAAATCGTCCTCAGGAAATCGGGAAACCCAATGAAGATCTTTATGGAGTAAGATTTTTCGGTAACACTCTATACCTTGTGACATTTGAGCGCATTGATCCGCTCTATGTCGTGGATCTTTCCGTACCCTCCGATCCTGTGATCGCGGGAGAATTAACAGTTACTGGGTTCTCTGATTTTTTGCATCCGGTAAGTGAGAAGTTGCTCTTGGGTCTTGGTCAGGATGAGTCGGGTTTGGTAAAGCTAGAGTTGTTCGATGTCGGACAGATGAACATGCCGTCGTCACTTGGGGCGATGGTGCTAGGCTCAGATGAGAATGCACGTTGGAGCTATTCAGAAGCTCGCTACAACAGACATGCCTTCACTTATCAACAGATTAATGATGACCTAGATCGTTTTTTGGTACCTGTAAGTATGGGTCTTTATAGCGACGAGTCTGGTTATCAGAACAAGGACCGGTTGTATATGTTTGAGTTGAGAAACAAGTCTATGTCGAACTTAGCGTCGATTTTTGAAGTTGGTAGAATTACTATGCAAAGTAGTTGGGATAAGCGTAACCGTTCATTCATCCATGATGATGCAGTTTACTACATCAACGGAACCAAGGTGTGGAGTGCCCTTTGGGGGAGTGCGAGTGAACAATCGGGTCCGTTTTAGCGTGACCTTAGGGCAAGAGCTCAAAACTTTCGCGTACTAACCGTATTTACCGGTAGGCTACAATAGCACCCGAAATTTGTTGTCATATTTCCTCACCAGTGGAAGCTTCGCGATTCTTCCTCGCAAAGATAAAAGACCTCACACACAGAAGGGTGAAGAAAAGCCCTGTGGAAAAAAGCATCAGTTTTGACACTGATGCCCATGGATTACTAAAAGCTCCGTCATCTGAGGAGAACCCCCGAAAGAAATCTGCCCCCCCAAAGAACGCTACCAGTCCTATAAGGACTGCTATGTGCATAAGCACTTTTTTCATTTTTGGTAATAATAACGCAGTTATTCCAAGAATGACCATTGGAATACCGATCATGCTTGGGATGAGGGATGTGATGCTCCCGCTACCGCTTATCATGCTCACCGCGACGCCCCAAATAACGAGGAAGGCACCATAAATAGTGGTGATCCTCTCCATGTTCTGTCCCATCACAAGGAATTCAGGATTAGCATCGTCCCGCGTGTTCTCCATGCCCATGCTCCAAAGAATTTCTTTAATTTATACACTTATCTACGTCTAACCCGACGATACGGTCCGATTTGTTTCACATATTAATTTAATTTCTTGGTGAGGGTAAGATGTCCATAAAGTTGTGATTACAACTGGTCCTCGTTTGTATCGAATGAGAGAGTTTCTGTGAGAGCTTCTAAGGATTGACGCCTGCAGAAGCTCCCCTTAATGCACCTCCAAAGGTCCTCCGAGTAGGAACGGGCAAGCATATTTCACCATGCTACGGTTACTGTGTCCGACACCGGGAGCGATGGAGAGTGACCAGTTAAATGGAACTTTGAGTTTTATCGAGGCATTGAATAAGGAATTCATATAGAACCTGTGTCCTCTAGAAAATCGATGGCTCCCTTGCCGCATGCTTTGGAAGTCCTTATTTAGGGANCTNTGTTCGGGGTCATTATCCTCGTCTCCAAGNAGCACGATAACCCGTTTAGAATAAGCTTTCACAAGGCTAGTATCAGAGACGTCAACATCCTTTAAACCCTGAGGAAAATTGACTGTATCAACCGGCATGGTGTAGTAACCAGCATTTGCCANAACAATTCGCTTTGCCCGGTTATCAGGTATGAAATACAGGAACCTNTGAGCGATTTGAGCTCCTGCGGAATGCCCATAAAGATTATAAAAATCACTCTGGATTTTGAATTGGTCTCTCACCTCATCAAAAAGGGGCTCGATCACAGATAGGAGCCAGAATTGCTGTTCTACTGTTCGACCNTTTAGNGATCGGATATTACCCCAGTTGAATGTGTCTTTTGGAAATCTTGAGCTCTTNAACTCTGGCACTACAGCAATGAAATCTTTGTCTACGGCATAATTATGCCAGCTATTTCTATAGCCTTCCGCGTTACGACTTCTTCCGTGGAGTATTACGACTATTGGAGTTTCTTCGTCTGTTTTTGGTGGAACGGAGATAAAAACCGTAAGTGGTTTACCAGCCCAGCCATCGAATACAAAGCTACCCTTTCCGTTTTCGTCAAGAGCTTGTTTTATGGACAAGGCACTTGCCCCCAACGGCTCACAGACAGCACCTAATAATAAAAGTAGTGGCACATGCGACAGGGCTCTGATTCGGTTAAAAATTGAATTCATCGACGATTTCATCCTATTTAGGGTCTAATGGGTTCGCTAATTGATGGGTATGTAACACACAGTATTGGTGAGTAGAATCATGATAAATATCAGACATGTTACCAATGGGCCGAGGTAAATTTTACCGGTCATATTAAAAAAGTAGCGATTGAAGTAAGGTAGGACGAACATAACGGGGACAATGCCAAACAGCAGATTGATATACAACCAGTTTTGCTTCCAATATACCGTGCCTGTTAGGCTAAAAACCGTGTATTGTATGAATATTATAAAGAATAGGCCAAGCGAGTTTGCAATACCAGCTAGGAGCATTGATTTCCATTCTACCTCATCTTTAAAACGCATAGCAGCATTGACTCTCAGAGAGTTTGCTGTAAAAAAGACAAGAAAAAAGGGTACATACATTCCCAGTAGTGTAAGCATCTCAGGTTGAAATACCCTGGCTCCTATGAACCAGAAGCGATAATCGATCTGAAACAGGTAATTTACAAAAAACAGCGTTAGGTAGTAGCAACTAAAGATGATCACCGCTGCCACTGTTGTTAACAAGAGCTCGCNCCGGTCGATTTGCACNCCCCAGTTATTGNGATTAGCTCCATGCTTACGCCCATAAAACTTGTAGCTTAGATAAAACAAGGCGAGCCCAATTACCCCATTGAATAAGGCCCATAACATCACAGGGTTATTCATCCTCTGTGGGAAAAACCAGGTCTGATGTCGATTTGAGGCCGCGACAAAAAGGCTTTTCGAAATGTCTACCATCGGTATGAAGCTAGCGCAAGCTATTGCAGCACCGACAAAAAACAAACTCCAAAAAATTATTCGACCAGTCCCCGTCGGCATAGGTGCGGCCTCTGGTACCCTGTGCACAAGCGGATTAAATGTGGTGGTGGTGAGGAGTATTCTCCCAAAAGGAATTATTGCAACTAACGATGTAACAAAAGCNATCAGCCCAAATAATTCCTTCCAATGCCAAATCTGGTCGTGAGTCGACAGTTGAGAATGGTGGTTGAAAACACGCTCAAAGTAAGCGATCTGGTTCGCGGTAGCTTCTCCATTATAGGGTTGGAAGGGGTGAAGAAGAGGCTCGTTGTGCACAACTCGAAGCGCGCGCATGTCGAGATCCCCATAGAAACGTCCCGGTACGACCTCCCTAATACTTTTTGATCCTTTTTCCCGACCGGAGTTCACGACCCTGAGGGCTTCCGGTGCTAGCCGCATGTCACCGCTTTTTAATTGATTTCGAAAGGCTCCCTCGTCATACAAGGCATAACTCACACCTACGTTGGACCGCACATCTTTCAANACCGATTTNCTGAGCGTAAGAACATANCCAGACACAAATACCGAGTGTAACTTTGATNGTGTGCCTGTCCTCTCGGCTTCACGACCAAAATAGTTTGCACCCCTAATCGCTGCATTTCCACCTGCGGAATGTCCTGTTGCACCAATTTTGGATCTGTCTATATAATTTAGGTTCCCAGTAGAGAAAGCGTATTCAACTAGGGCAAAAAGCCCATAGCCCTCATGAGTCGCTGAACGTGTGCTCATTGATGAACTGGAGAAGCCTTGAGCATATGGGTCGATCGAAGCTACAACAAATCCTCTCCTTGATAATTCGATCGCAATATTCGCAAGAGCCTCCTTCGAGCGCTGAAAGCCAGGGACGACAATAATAAAAGGTGCANGATTNTCTTTTGTCGCTGNTTTTGGTTTGAACAGTGTAGCCGCAAGATGTTGCCCATTCTCGGTAGGAAGCGCGATCTGTGAGATTGATACCTGTCTACCAGATGACTGGATCAAAGAGGCTCCTATCGCGGAGCCGAGTAATATGACCAGGCATAGGGTTAAGAATCGTGTGGGTGATTGAATNACTGTAATCATTTGGTGCTCAGATTACGAGAGGACTNGAGGAGCCCACCAGACTCCAATCACCATNAATAATAGCAGACCAAGGGTATTGAGGTATACGCCTGCCTTAATCATCTGAGGTATTGTAATTTTGTTAGATGCAAAGACGATTGCGTTTGGTGGTGTGGCGACGGGTAGCATGAAGGCGCAACTTGCTGCGAGTGTTATGGGCACGCATATTGTAAGCAAGGGCACATCTGCTTGAAGGGCAATCGCGCCAACCACAGGCAAAAATGTGGCGGTGGTAGCAAGGTTGCTGGTTAGTTCTGTCAGAAAAATTACCAGTGCAGTGGATGCGACGATCAAGGTGACGATGCCGAATACGATCAGAGGAGATAAATTTCCGCCCAACCACTCCGCAAGTCCGCTTGATGAAACCGCAGACGCTAGGCTTAGCCCTCCTCCAAAGAGTATTAAAACTCCCCACGGGAGCCGATTCAAGTCCCCCCAAACCATGAGTGATCGCTGTGCCTGATTCCCACTCGGCAGGACAAAAAGAGCGAGCGCGGCGGCCATNACGATACCTGAATCGCTGAGGCCACTGACGCCAAACANGTCTGTGATTGGACGTCGGAGNATCCACATAACAACNACAGTAAGAAAGACGATACCCACCCGTGATTCAGGCACGTTGATTGATCCAAGCTCAGTGCGAAGTTTTTCGAGATAAGTCTTTGCGGCCTCAGTCTCTGTGATTTCCACAGAAAAAGCCNATCTTGTTAATACTANCCAGGCAATTGGTAGCATGATTATGGATACCGGAACACCGACNAGCATCCACTGGGCAAAGCCTATCTCGATGTTGTGTGTATTGGACAGGTAGCCCGCTAGAAGCGCATTTGGTGGTGTTCCCACTAAAGTCGCGAGGCCACCGATGGTTGCCGCGAAGGCGAGTCCCAATAANATTGCGACTTGAAAATCATCCTGTTGTTTCTTCGATAGGTTGGCGTTGTTGCTGATGACCATTGTTGCCACGGAAACCGCGATCGGCATTAACATCATCGTGGTGGATGTATTTGTCATCCACATTGAAAGCAATGCTGCAACAACCATAAAACCTCCCACAAGTCTTTTCCCATCTGTTCCTACTCGGGAGAGTATCGTGAGGGCAATACGCTTGTGAAGATCCCAGCGCTCTACAGCGATGGCGAGTATAAAAGCACCGAGGAATAGGTAGATCGTAGGGTGCGCATACGNAGCTGCNGCCTCCTTAAAGGAGGCGATATTGAGGAGGTCGAATGTTACCAGTGGCAGGAAGGCTGTCACTGGCACAGGCACCGCCTCTGTTGCCCACCACGATGCCATCCAGAGCGCTACTGCCGCTGTCCTCCATGCGGACTGTGGCATAGTTTCTTGAGAGCCATCAAATAGCAAGAAGATAAGAAACAGCAGTGGTCCGACAATTAGGCCGACACTCTTGTACCTGGGAACAGTGACCCCCCCATCAATTGGGTTAAGTGCGTTCATCGATTCTCCAGAGGTTACGGGCTTGTGTCAGTGTTTGCCCCACAAACCCGTGTTTAGGGTGACTTAAAAGTCAGCTCTAAGGTCGACATAAACGCTTCGCCCATAATCATTATGGACGTCTGCCTCGAAGCCAAATCGCTCATCAGCCAGCGGTGCACTCTCATCGGTGATATTCGTCGAGCCAAGACTGATTTTGTATCGGGTATCATCTATCTCAAAGCGATAGGACACCTTAACGCTTATTGTAGTCATCGAGCCCACGACCCATTCGGTGCCATCAGGGAGGGTGATGTCATCTTCAATAAACTCACCGACATGGCGTGCTGTAATCGATGCGCTCCACATATCCTTTCGCCACGACAATCGCGTAGAGTGTTTNTCCTCAAAGAACCCGCTGTTACCCAGCAGATCACCCCAACCGAGGAGATTAATTTGCGTGATCGGAACATCGGATGCTGAGAATTGGGTTACATGCTTAGCGAATTCGCCAGACTCTGATGCTTGAATGAGAATTTCCGCATCACTACCTGGCTTGGCTAACTGCTCCAGTTTAGTGGTGAATGCCCCATTATAGCGTGCAGAAAATGTTCCCATGTCACTTTCCCAGTCGTAGTAGACACCGATGTCAAAACCCTCGATGGTTCTCTCCCCGAGGTTTTCATAGTTAGACTGGGCAAAAAACCAATCCTCCCCACCCGCGGGACAGAATCCCAGATTTCGTGCGTGTGCTGTAAGATCGCTGAAGCCATCCTCAGCTCCGTCTTCGTTAATTACGGCGGGGCGGACTACCCGTACATTGTGCTGTGAGGATACAGACGTGATGTTTCCGTCAGCATCGACGACTGAGCCAGTGGCCGCGGTTCCACAAACATCGGTGAATGTATCCATGGTAAGTGGCGCATAATTTCGAGCCTCCGCGTCTCTTGAGCGCATCAGAAAGTCTAGTGCCGCCTCGTTGGTGCTACCGAGATTTCCAAGGGCGTCATCCTTGGTGATCTGATAAAAGTCGGCTGTGAGCGTTAATTCGTCTGATGGCTCAAACACCAACCCCACTGAGATATTCTGAGCAGTCTCGGCTGTAAGATTCGGATTATTTACGGCGCGCCTGTACAGCCAGTCGTCAACCCTCCTAGAATCATCTTCACCGATTGCTCGCGCATAATCGTTCTGTCCGGCGTTGAATCGTTGNACAAACGGTTGAGTAAGGGCCACAAGGTCAGGGGCTCTGAATGAGGTCTGCGCAGACGCACGTGCCATCACCCTATCTGTGACGTTCCATCCAAGAGCAAGCTTCCATACAAGCTCGGAACCAGATGTGGAAGTATCTTCGAAACGAAGTGCTAGTTGCGAGGACACCTGCTCCGACAGAGGTGCATTGATCTCCGCAAATATCGACGTTGTGTCTCTATTAGCGGAAAAATCGGCCGACGGTGTTCCACCGAGGATCCCNGTGAGGAANGGATACTGCACGTTNATAGGTGTACAGGGTTGATTATCAGCAATGGTCATTAGCGCACCGGTGATCGGGTCTCCGAGATAGCATCGGGAGGCTGTCTGAATCGCGGTGCTTGCGTTAATAAGGTGAGTGAACCTTTCGTTTCCGTTCAACAGGTCGCTACGAGTGTCTTCAAGTTCTTCTTCTCGGTACTCAAAGCCTGCAAGGAAGGCAACATCGCCAGCTGGTAGGGAGAAGAGCTCCGGGTTAGAAAACTTCATGTCTATTAAACTCAGCTTAGAAACCTGTTTCTTGTTCACATACACCTGAGTGCGCTCTATGTTTGTCGAGCAGTCGGATGCACCGTTGGTCGGATCACAAAGGAAATTGTAGCCAGCAGGGGTTGGGTCAAAAAGTGCCTCCTGCATCTTCTGCCGGGATACCGAAAGTTGGGTATCTGTAGAGGTGGCTTTTGAGAGGACAACTGCTCCGTCGTAGTCCCAACCATTGAGAGAACCCTTGATACCTTGCAATAAGCGGTAGGTTCTCTTGTCGACTTCCGCCGTTCTGGGGTAACTCACTGGTCTGTAATTGTCGATCCACAATTCCGCATCGGGATCAAAAGGGGCAGTTAGCGAAGGAGCAGAGCGAATGGGATTATAGTAAGAATTTGCCCCTACATGGAGCTTGAAGGGATATTGACTCGCTCCATTCCTTTCGCTGTAGTATGAGGAGCTATAGTAGCCAAGCTCGTTGTAAAGTGTTGTCCCGTTATCTAAGTCGTGTTTAAAAGTCATGAGGAAGTTATGCCGCTCGGAGTGTCCACGGAGCCAGGCCATGCGCGTTTTGCTCCACCTAGGTGTCACATTTGTACCTGAGTCAGAGACGATACAGGTACCATAGCCTGTATCATAAATCGCTGTAACACCTGCCTCAGATGCTGCGCATCTCGGGTCGTCATTACGAAAGACCTGAAATTCTCCGCCTGAATCAATGTAACCGTTCATCTCTGGTGACACGGTAGAGCGACTCCGGAGCATATCAAATTGCCCTAGGGGACCTTGTGAGCTGTCGTTGTTGAAGAATTCGCTTCCTGTAGATGCCCAGAACGGACTCTGACGGTATGCGCTTGACTCGGGCACAAAGGATCGTAAATCTTCCTCACTCCAACGTTCATTACTCGCTCCCGGCATGTGTCCTTTGTCTACATGCTCGTAATTAAGAGTGAAGTGGGTTCCCCCATCGTTTAGCGCTGCGCCAAACTTTAGATTCAGCATAGTATCATTGGTGCCTTCGTCCTTGCTATACTGCTTTCTCCGTCCAGCGATAGAGAAACCTTCGTATTCTGTATCAGTTACATTATTAATGACACCTGCAAGCGCGTCTGCACCATATAAGGCAGATGCCCCATCCCTGAGCACCTCAACGCGGTCGAGTGCTCGGGTTAGTATTAAGTTGGAGTTGACTGTGCTTACGGGTGTGTAACCGCCACCAATAATCTCTGTCTGGTACCCGGGTGAGTTGACGAGACGTCGACCATTTAACAAAACTAATGTGCTACCAACTCCGAGGTTTCTGAGGTTGTAGGCTCCAATATCTCCACGGGACGCGTTTATGCCGCCTGTTTCATTTGCTTCGGCAAACTCGTTCTGACCCATCTCGGGAAGGTTCTCAAGGAGCTCGTCACCCGACTCGATTCCTAACGCCTCGATGTCTTCTGATGAAAACACCGATACAGGTAAGATGTCTGTGACCGTAGCGCCCTCGATTTGGGAGCCCACTACCACAATTTCTTCCACCTCCTCATCCGCAGCTATGATAAACGGAAAAAAGGTTAGCAACACTGATAACGTTAAGTAAATAAAGATGGTATTGCATGAAAAACCAGTGTCAACTGGTGACAAATAAAATTTGCCGAACATTAGATGTACCCCTCTAATAATAACGATTAAGAATTCTTTTATACTCCAGACTTCGCTCCGGGCGGTGAATTATACTTGCCTAATTTACAAAATCATATGGTTTAAAACAGAAAAAGATATGGACTAATCTGTTTCGATTTGATTGCCCTGCTTTTATTTATTTTTACTGCGGGACGGCTCCAGAACCGGCTCTTCGGGGATCTGATGCACCCAAAACGCCTTGATTTTTGGCTTTTTGTAAGCTTTGGGCTGCGCCCAAACGTCGCACTTTTGTGTCAATTCGGTGCCCCATTTGTTTCAGTAAATCCAGTGTATCGACTGAGATGCCGGACTCGTATAACAACTTATCTGGATACCACTGGTGGTGGATTCTCGGCACTGAAGATGCTTCGGCAATATTCATATTAAAATCGAGAATGTTAAGAATTATCTGAAGAACTACCGTGATGATGGTGCTGCCTCCGGGGCTCCCCGTTGTCAACACAGGATGACCTGAGGAATCAAAAACAATAGTTGGTGTCATGGAGGATAGAGGCCTCTTTCCCGGTTCTATGGCATTTGCAGTACCACCTAGCAGGCCGTAAGCATTTGGTTCGCCCTCTTTTGCTGAAAAATCATCCATCTCGTTGTTCATTAAAAATCCGGCACCCTCAATGGAGATACCGTTTCCATAGCTAAAATTCAGCGTGGTCGTGTTACTCACCACGTTTCCCCAGTGGTCCCATGTAGAAAAGTGCGTAGTTTCCGAGGTCTCGTCAATTTTGGTATTTCGAAATTTATTTAGATCATCAAGGCTAATGGTCAGCCCAGGCTCGATATCGGATGATTTTGAGGCCCGCACCAAGCTGATATCGTTACGCAATTTTTCAGCATAGTTTTTATCTATTATTTTTTGCGTTGGTACGGGAAAAAAATCGGGGTCGCCCAGGTACTCGCTGCGATCGGCATAGGCTCTGCGCATCGCCTCCGTAAGTCGGTGAATATACGCAGCGCTGTTATGGCCTAACGTCTTGAGATCCCATCCTTCGAGAATGTTGAGCATCTGTATGAGATGGATTCCTCCTGAAGATGGAGGAGGCATGGCACAAACATCGTGATCTCTATATCTCCCGCACACAGGAGTTCTTTCAACTACTCGGTATTCGCTCAAATCTTTGAGAGTAATTAGTCCTCCGGTTTGGATCATATTCTCTGCGATCAGGTTGGCTGTTTCTCCTGCATAAAACCCGTCACTACCATTGTCCGCGATTCGCTCGAGGGTTTTGCCGAGATCTTCTTGAATAAGGATTTCTCCAGCAGTATGTGATGAGCCATCTTTTTTAAAAAAGTATCTCCGAGACGCAGGGTTTTTTTTAAGGCGCGCTGATCTTGCATTTAGTGAAGATTCTAACTCGGCTGAAATAAGGATCCCGCTGCGTGCCAACTCTATAGCGGGGGCGATTACTTGTCGCAGTTTTAATTTTCCATAATTTTTCTGCGCATAGATTAGTCCTGCTACGGTTCCGGGCACGCCAGATGATTTTGCGCTAAACCTCGACATTTTGGTATCAACCTCCCCAACAGAATCTAAGAACATGCGTTTTTTAGCTGCTGCTGGCGCCATTTCCCGATAATCGATTGATACAGTTTTATTTTGATCTGCGAGATGTATTACCATGAATCCACCGCCACCAATATTACCTGCCCTTGGCAACGTTACGGCTAGCGCAAAACCGGTAGCGACAGCGGCGTCGACTGCATTTCCACCTATATTCAAAATTTGTGCGCCCACGTTGCTAGCCACAATTTCCTGAGATACCACCATCCCTGAGCTTGAATACTCAGGATAAAAGTATGAACGAGAATCGAAAATACTGATGACAGGCTCTTCGGATGACATAGTTGTGGTAGAGAAAACTAANAAGAGAAATATGTGTACTGGACAATTATGGAATTGGAGGAGTAAAGAGTTCGCGAGACGATTCATATGATGTAATCTATGCCCTGATTTTTTAACTTACTTGTTTGCGTTTAATTAAGTCGATGTATGAAAGCTTTCTATTTCTCCGTTTAAGTACTTCTAGTAGCAAAGCATTGTGAGCCTCCTCCACAGAAATAGGTTCAAATGTAATTATGCTCCCTTGGGCAAGCTGCGACAATTTATCCACGTCTAGAGAGAAAAGTGAACCGAGTTTAGGGTAACCTCCCATAGTTTGACGATCTCTCATCAGAATAATGGGTTGGCCGTCTCGGGGGACTTGGATTGCACCAAGGGATGTCCCCTCCGAGAGCAGGTCGGAAATTTTTGATGCAATTTTAGGCCCTGTAAGTCGGTAGCCCATCCGATTGGTATGTTGCGATACATGATATTTGCTTGTAAAAAATATTCTTTTCTGTATCGAATCAAAATCATCGTGTTGACACCCCAAGATGACGCGCAGTGGTACTTCCCNCTTCGGACGCTTTGGACGAANAGCCTCCGGTAGATATAAGAGTCTGGANGCTGAATGTTGTGGGCTACAGAAAAGCTGATCTCCCGATTGTAGAGCGCTGCCGTCCTGTTTGTGCCCACCTAGATGTTCTCTCATGACGCAAGACACACTTCCATATACGGGCTCTGCCTCAAAGCCTCCGGCTACAGCGAGATAACCATATACTCCATCTACAGNGTGCGATATCTCTATACAAGTTCCCGCCACGATCCTGTGACTACGCCATTGCTCAGCAGGTGTACCATTGATTTTAAGAGGCATATTTGCACCCGTGAAAGCGATAACNGTCTCCGATTTTGAGACTAAGCAGATACCTCCAATACAAATTTCCAGAGACGCTTTGCTTATGTGATTGTTACAAAGTCTATTTGCCAATTCAAAAGATTCTAAATCCATTGGACCACCTGAGGTAATACCCAGCTGGTTACAGCCAGCTCGTCCAAGATCTTGNAGAAGGGTTTGGAATCCAGGATCAACAATTTCAAATGCGCAGGTCAAGGGTTACCCCCAAAAGCCAGGTATTCTTCCCTGTCAATCGAAAAAAATCTAACTCGGTCCGCAATGCAAAACTTAACACCATCATCCTTGATGGGGCTGAATAGCTGAACTGGACAACGACCAATAATGTTCCAACCGCCAGGTGATGAACTTGGATAAATTGCTGTCTGCCGANCCGCTATACCCACAGAGCCAGCGGGGACATGTAACCTTGGAGATGACCTTCGGGGTCCAGAAATTCTCTCGTCAACCTCACCTAGATAGGCGAAACCAGGCGCAAATCCGATTGCAAAAACCCGGTACTCACAGTTGTGGTGGATTTTGATTAGTTTTTCAATAGATAGTTGCTTTTTTGCNGCTAAACTTTCAAGGTCCGGTCCCGTTGAGGGGCTGTAGTAGACGGGTAATTCGATAAGATTTCCCGCTAATTCAGATTGTTCATGGGGGATACCTTTTAAGCATTTGGATACTTTTTTCTTAAAAATCCGATAATCTACAGTCAAGGGGTCCCAAGAGATGAAAAGTGAGACATAAGAGGGGATCATATCGACAATAAAGCTCCCAAGGGTTTTGTATAATATTGTTTTCACGATAGCAATTCTTGCAGACGTGTATTTGTCTGGCTGTTCGCTGAAATAAATAATTAGCGAGTTCTCACCGGCGAGTGATATTCGTTCCGGCTCTTGAATCATTNATCCAGAATTCGTCGAATTTCTGGAAGAGCATTTACTCCGGCAGGATTGTCCCCGTGGATGCAGATAGAATCAACTTTTAACGGCACTGTTTTATTATTAACAGTCTTGACGCTCCCGCTTTGGTATATCTGCTTTACCTGAGTGAGAATTTGCTCACGGGTGAGGATCGCCCCAGCATGTGNTCGAGGGACGAGCATCCCGCAGTCCTGGTAACGTCGATCAGCAAAGGCCTCAAAGATTAATCGAATGCCGAAATCCTTGGCTTCCTTTTCGTGCGTTTTCGTAGACTGTGTTGCCTGNAGCATCAACGCCAAAGGCTCGCTCATCTGTGATACTGCCGTCATAACGGCAATTCGCACTCTATGATCTTCCATCATATCGTTATAAAGAGCTCCATGGGGTTTGACATAATCAACCTTTACNGTCATATTTCTTGCCATTCCACACAGCGCTGCCACCTGATACTGCACGAGACTTATCAGCTCTGGTGTTTTGATCTTCATCGATCGTCTTCCAAATCCAACTAGGTCCGGATAGCTTGGATGCGCACCGACATNNACTCTGGCTTGCTTTGCGGCAGAGAGAGTGCTTTTAATAGTGTTGGGNTCCCCNGCATGAAAGCCACAAGCAATGTTTACCTGATCGACAAATCGCATTGCGTGTTCATCTGGGCCCATTTCCCAGGCACCAAAGCTCTCTCCAAGGTCGCAGTTTAATAGAATTTTCATGTCAACCACCACTATTTAGGATGACATGATTACAAATCTCTTGTAAGTAGCGCAATGGGTGTTTGCAAATAACTTTGTATGGGAAGTGCCAGTAGCAACTTAGTATCCGCTCGACTTCTCTCGTTCAATGAAGATGTTTCGAGATTTCGGTATTGCCGATGTCCAGATCATTTAAA
This sequence comes from Porticoccaceae bacterium, assembly GCA_002689135.1. Lineage (GTDB taxonomy): Bacteria > Pseudomonadota > Gammaproteobacteria > Pseudomonadales > Porticoccaceae > TMED48. The sequence continues at coordinate 7,456 of NZEU01000014.1, read as the reverse complement.
GGATTGCCAGAGACGTCGATATCTCGCAATTTTTTGCTAGATGAAAGATCGAGTTGCCTAATCTTATTATTTGCACAAGACAGCTCGGCTAGCTCATCAGTCCCAGTTACATTTAGGGTCATGAGTTGGTTATTGTGACAGTAGAGTGATGTTAAACTTGGATTGGATGATACATCCAGCTGGGTCAAATGATTATGGCTACAGGCAAATTCTTCAAGCACGTAAAGGTTCGATACATCTAACTGAGTAATTCGATTTTCTTGACAATACACAGAGAGCAGTTGTCCATTTCCAGATAAATTTAAATTGCTAATTTTGTTGTTGTTACATGTCAGATGTTGAAGCATAGAAAGGTCAGATAAGTCGAGTATTTCGAGCATATTGTAGCTGCAAGAGAGCTGTTTTATTTTAGTTTTATTGGATAAATCGATGTGTTTAATTTTGTTATCGTGGAAAAGTAATGTTTTGAGTCGTGGTTTATTGAAAAGATCAAGTTCTTGTAGAGAATTTTCGCTACAGAGGAGGCCCTCCAGCCGGGGTGTGTTAAAGAGATAAATCTCCGGTAAAAGGTTTTTTCCGCAGGATAAATTTATTAGCAGCGCATTGTTTTCGACATTGATTTTTTTGAGTCTATTGTTGTCACATGCTATGTTCAAGAGGTATGGGTTATTGCTCAAATCAAGCGATATGATTTCGTTATTTTTGCAGAAAAGATATTCCAAATATTCTAAATTTGATGTGTCGATCTCACGTAGCTTGTTGTTGTCACAGCCAACCATAAAAAGATTTGGCGTGAAGGAAAAATCCAGGTGACTGATATTATTGTTGGGGCACCAAAGCTTGTGAAGATTTGGTGTGTAGCGGAGGTCTAGTTTGGTTAACTTGTTGTTACCGCAATAAAGCAGCTCCAAATTAGGATAGGGTGATAGATCGAGTTCTGTCAGCCCCTGATTGTCAAGATGCAATTCAGTCATTTTAGCTCTTTTGTGTCTTTTAATACTTTCTGACATCATTATCTCCCACTTTCAGTCTATCACGAGGCTCGTTGTGTCGGTCTTAGCGGCTACCTATAGTAAATTGTCTTTTGGCTCCAGTCAGCCTTGCAGTTTTTGGTTTTAACTATTTTAATACACCCTGACGAATAAGCTGTCTTAAGAGCGAACCTTATAAACATGTATATTAAGACTGGTTTACTTAGAGAGCCTAAAAACCTTTGAGAGGGTAACTATGAGTATAAGCGGCAAACTTTTGGATTATTTCAATCGTAGGAAATCCAAATCTACCGATAAAGATCATACACGATTTAGGAACGACATCTGCAACCACTGGGATTTAGACTATTTGTCACTAGACGAAATTGAAGAACAGCTTAAAAAAAATAATGTCGAAACGACGCTACCTAGAAGAAATAACAATTGAATAAAACTTGAGCTTTGCAGAACTTTAGCCTCTGCGGTTGAACTCTATCTACCGCTTTTATCAAAGAAAGTTTTCAATACCGACTACTAGCATTGCAAGACCCCATGTCCATATCGCACATGCCAAAATATCTGAGATAGTAAACTTAAGCCTCCCTAATCCGCTGGCTCCAATTAATATTGGTACGACGCTCCTCACAGAGGTAAGTAGCCGCCCTAGCAGGATTGAGTAGGATCCATATTTTCTTATGAATGCCTCTGCTTTTTCTATTTTGTTGAGTCTCTTAGTCGCAAATTTTGTCTCACGAATTCTCGGCCCCAGCCATCTGCCCGCATAAAATCCAAGATGATCACCAATACAGGCGCCTGCGAATGCTAACGGGAGCATGGTTGATAGTGTTATGAGGTCCTCTGCGTAGAGAAACGTGCAGATAGAAAGTAAAATTATGCCAGATATGAAGAACCCAACTCCGGGGCATGCCTCGAGAAGGGCAAGGGAAGGAACCGCGACCCAGGCCACATGCGGATGATCGTCTAACCATGTTAAAATGATTTCCTGTATTTGTCTTTACCCCTGCCTCAGTTTTGACTACCAAAGGTGTTGTCTCGGAGAGCATATTGGTTGTCTAAGTTTGACACTCCGCTATCAAGTTCACAATTTTCGTCTAGCATTCGCAGCAATTCGCAGTCTTAACGCATTTAGCTTGATGAATCCTTCAGCGTCTGCTTGATCATAGGCTCCTTTGTCGTCATCAAAAGTTGCAATCGTAGAGTCGAACAAGCTGTCTGAATCTGAGGCGCGCCCCACCACTGAGACATTTCCTTTGTAGAGTTTAAGTCTCACCGTTCCATTAACATTTTTNTGACTNTAATCGATNGCNGCNTGGAGCATTTTTCTCTCTGGCGACCACCAATAACCATTATAGATAAGCTTCGCATATTTTGGCATGAGCTCATCTTTCAAGTGAGCAACTTCTCTATCAAGAGTGATTGACTCTATTGCTCGGTGTGCTTTCATCATAACGGTGCCCGCGGGCGTTTCGTAGCAACCTCTTGATTTCATGCCAACATAGCGGTTCTCTACGATATCCAAACGTCCGATACCATGAATCCCTGCGACTTTGTTTAAGTATTCTATTGAAGCCGCTGGAGACATTTTATCTTCATTGATAGAAATAATATCACCAAATTTGTATTCGATAGTAATGAACTCTGGTTTTTCTGGAGCATTCTCAGGAGACCTTGTCCAACGCCACATATCATTTTCGGCCTCTTGCCAGGGATCCTCTAAGTTTTCACCTTCATACGAAATGTGTAAAAGGTTAGCGTCCATAGAATACGGTGATTTAGTCCCCCTCTTCATGTCTACTTCAATCTCATGTATGGCACAGTATTCCATAAGCTTTTCCCTCGAATTAAGGTGCCACTCTCTCCAAGGCGAAATCACCTGAATTCCTGGTTTTAGCGCATAAGCCCCCAATTCGAAACGAACCTGATCATTCCCCTTGCCGGTGGCTCCATGCGCAATTGCGTCCGCGCCAGTTTCGTTTGCTATTTCCACCAGACGTTTTGCGATGAGCGGCCTTGCGATTGACGTACCTAGGAGATATTCGCCCTCATATATAGTGTTTGCTCGAAACATCGGAAAAATAAAATCCCGTGCATACTCTTCCCGCAGATTCTCGATAAATATATCCTTAACACCTAATTTTTCTGCTTTTTGTCGGGCTGATTCAATCTCTTCTCCCTGTCCAATGTCGGCCGTGAACGTAACCACCTCGCACTGGTATTTCTCTTGCAACCATTTGACGATTACCGATGTATCTAATCCTCCCGAATAGGCCAGCACGACCTTTTTTACCGAAGACATAAGTTGCGCCCCATTAGTTTACGTTAAGTAATTGTGTAAGTTTGACATCGTTGGCATAGATAGCGCAAATGTCTGCGATTTCGCACGCCAATACAAATTGAATCAAGTGGTGCCCAGGAGAGGATTTGAACCTCCACACCCTTTCGAGCACTAGCACCTGAAGCTAGCGTGTCTACCAATTTCACCACCTGGGCGTGCTTCAAAACAGCAACACATAAAACGCCTCTAAATTATGGTGTTGCGCATTTTTTTTGTCAATTGGACCAATATGCTTTGAAATCTTAAGTACTAAGAGAACCATATTAATTTTCGTATTTATAAACGTTTATGCCAGTTCCATGCAGTCTCGACTATTGAATTAAGGGTAGCAAAACCAGGTCGCCATCCCAGCTCTTCTCAGCTTTTTCACTGTTAGCTACTAGCACAGCTGCGTCGCCGATACGTTGTTTGCAAATGTTGTAATTTATTGGTCGGCTAGTTACTCGTTTACAGCTTTTGGTTACTTCCATGACAGAACTTTATATTGAACGACCCAGATTATATTCAACGAATCCAATCGTATTTTGGGGTTTTTCAAGCGCCAGCAAGTGCGCATCGGCTTTCGGATAATCATTTCCAAAGACTACAAAAGGGCGATCCTCTCCATAATAAGACTTCAGTAAAAGCGGAATTAGATGAATTTCTGGGTCATGGGCTTCACCAAGTCCTACTTCGGGGTCCGCTCCCGTTGCATTGAAATAGCGCAGACAAATGGCGCTGAATTTCTGTGCAATTGACAGATCACTGAGGAGATTCTCTACTACTAGTTTAGTTCNACCATAAGGANTGATTGGGTTTTTAGGATGATCTTCTCGAATCATGTCTGTCACCGGATCGCCGAATACTGCTCCGGTGGATGAAAAAACTAAACGGCCAACATCATTTTTGAGTATTTCATTAAGGAGGTTTAGGTAACCGACAGCATTATTTTCATAATATGTGTAGGAGTTGGTGATGGACTCCTCCACAAGTGATTTAACTGCTGGGTGAATTACACCATAGAAATATTTCCCTTTGAGACATTTTTTGAGCATGTTTTTGTCAAGCAAGCTGACCCGGAGAATTCCACAATCTTTTACCGCCTATTCATTGCCAGTTGAAAAATCATTTAACACACAAACATCATGATTTTGATGCCGTGCTTGTCGTGTGATATGCGATCCTATGTATCCAGCACCACCTGAAACTAAAATTTTCATCCTTCATCCACTTATTCTGTACAACGTGTTTTGATAGTATTATACAGCGGTTTGCGCTAAACGTTCTTTAAATTCATCGCGTTCAGTTTTTGGTGTAACATGTATGTATTAACCGACTTTGGCATTGATTCTTTTGCTTTCATTCAGGAGAACGAAGGAATCTACTTTTTTATTGTGAAAAATCCAAGGATCTTTTTCGGACATATGTCAGTGGGTAGTATTTTCCTGATAATACCCTCGTGTTCGAACAAAAAATAATTTGAGATATCTAAATGGAATTATTACATTGCTTTAAAGCCTACGACATCCGCGGTAGGTTAGGCGATGATCTAAATGCTGATGTGGCNTATCGAATCGGGAGAGCTTACGCCAAGTTTTTATGTGCAGAATCCGTAGTAGTTGGGGGTGATGTTCGGCTCAGTAGTGAAGAATTAAAATCTGCTTTAATCGAAGGTTTACGTGAGGAGGGGGCTAACGTTACTGATCTTGGGATGGTAGGCACGGAGGAGATATATTTCGCTACCTCTTATTTAAAAGTTTCTGGCGGTATTGAAGTTACAGCGAGTCATAACCCAATTGATTTTAATGGCATGAAGTTGGTGCGAGAGGGATCCCGACCCATTAGCTCAGACACGGGTCTTTTAGAAATCAAAAAGCTTGCAGAGACCAATGAATTTATTACAGAAAAGGGCAAAANAAGAGGATCCCTAAAAAAATTATCTCTTCTCAAGGCTTATGTGGACCATCTTTTCGGCTATATNGATTCCGATACTCTGCGACCCATAAGAATTTTGATGAATGCAGGAAATGGAGCTGCAGGCCCTGTTATAGATGAAATTCAAGCGCGTTTCGTCGCCTCTTGTTTGCCTATCGATGTTATAAAAATAAATAATACACCCGACGGTACATTCCCCAACGGGATCCCAAATCCGATTTTGCAGAGTAATCGCCCACCGACGATAGATGCTGTGATAAAAAGTCAGGCTGATATTGGGATTGCTTGGGATGGGGACTTTGATCGCTGTTTTTTTGTAGATGAAAAAGGACGTTTTATTGAGGGGTACTATATAGTGGGATTGTTGACTGAGGCCTTTTTGCGGAAAAAAGAAGGACAAAAAATTGTTCATGATCCCCGTCTTGTTTGGAATACTTTGGAAATAATAGAGCGTTGCGGAGGAAAAGCAATTCAGTCAAAGACTGGGCACGCGTTTATAAAGGAGCGCATGCGTGCTGAGGATGCTGTGTACGGTGGAGAGATGAGTGCGCACCATTATTTTAAAGATTTTTTCTACTGTGATAGTGGAATGATACCTTGGTTATTGGTTCTAGAATTGATGTCTCGTCGAAATAGGCCGCTTTCTGAGCTTGTTGATGCGATGATTACTGCTTATCCTTCTCCTGGGGAGATTAACCGTACTTTGGAGAATCCAGAGCTCTCCATAGAGACTGTAAAGCAACATTATCAGCATCAATGCCTCAGTATTGATTATACTGATGGAGTGAGCATGGATTTTGCTGAGTGGAGATTTAATTTGCGGATGAGTAACACTGAACCGGTTGTGAGGTTAAACATAGAAACGCGAGGAGACACGAATTTGCTTCAGGAAAAGACTGATGAGCTCCTTGAGTTATTGGATAGCCCATAAGGTTATGTCGTGTCATTAAATGGCTAGAGCCCTCTAACTATTCATAAATTTATACTTTATTTTTTTGCAAAATTTCACTACTNTNTAACATTACGGGGNAATTGCGCACTGACTATCTTTGTCTTTGGAGTGGATCGTGGGAATTTCAAAAAAGTGGATGTTTATAATCACCATAATGTCATTTTTTTGCCTTTTCGGCTCTTGGAAAGAACGCTGTAGAACCAGTTTATAAGGAAAATATGGCTTTTTCTTCAATGCCTAGGATAGTCGTGCTGGGTGTGGTTGGTTCTGCTNTTCTTGACAAAGCTTTACAATCCAATGGAGCCACTTCGCTCCCAGCATCAGCGCTTTAGCAAATATAGTAAATTCTCTCAGGACCTAATTTACATCATAAAATTTTGTAACCGATTTTAATCCTGTGAGTGGAATAAAATTTTGCACTACCCTTCGAATAAGACCAAGCCGAATTTGTGTAAGCGAGCGTTGCGCGGTTTGACGCACTTTAACCATTTAGTTCACTTGTATCTGGTCATTAAATGATCAAAGCGGTATTTTTATACCAAACAGTGTTATTATAGTGATGCATACACATTTACACGTTTAATGTGCCATTTTTAAATGGACGGCCATCAAACTTTTTTCATGAAAGAGGATTGCGAAGTGTTTTTCAACGTCCCAGGCTTCTTTACTATTTTAGCGTCGGTGAGAAAACGCTCTATTTGTTTTGTTGTAATAAGCTTGGCTTCTTCCCAGATCGCTCTTCCACAAGGAATGGATGAAATACAACAGCTTTGTGCTGATCTGACCCCGGCCAATAAGTCGTTAGCATTAAAAGCGGGATATGATTTAGATCAGCTTTGTGGCGACTTACAATCTGAGAAGATCTTTAAAAAAGCGCAACCCTCCATTCCTGTCATTCCGAGAGAGACAGTCTCATCTATTGAAGAACTCTCAAAAACAGTCGCGCCTTTGACGAGTGCGGCAGCAGGTGATGTACCCGTTGATACGGATCTAAAGCCTTATGGATATGGTCTTTTTGCAAATGCTCCAACTACTTATGCTCCTTCCGATGGTGTTCCTGTGTCTGGTGAGTATCTTCTTGGTCCCGGAGATTCTTTGGACATTTTGTTTTATGGAAAAGTCAATAATGCGTTTTCATTAGAAATTAATCGAGAGGGTTTCGTCGATTTCCCTGAATTGGGTCCGGTGGGTCTGGCTGGCCTTACCTATGCAGAAGCAAAAGAAATGCTTCGTGCTCGTATTTCAGCTCAAATTATTGGCACT
>NZEU01000013.1 GCA_002689135.1 Porticoccaceae bacterium | reverse complement strand
CGGATTACTTATATTGACTTTATTTTGCATAGTTGGTTGCGGAGCAACAAGCTGGCACTTAGGTCATCGCGTCGGTATTGAAGACGCAGTACAACACATGATGGACAACGGCATATTACCTGATGTAGAGGAATAGAATGCTAGTACACAAACACTTAATAATTAGAGCAGAATGTCTGGATCCTCCCACTTGTCCGAACTATGTGGAACAGTGGTTAAAAAATGTAGTAGAAATGATCGGAATGAAGATATGTAAAGGACCGATCACTGCTTATGTAGATGTAAAAGGTAATGAAGGTGCGACAGGAGTTGTAATCATTGAGACATCTCATGTAGCAATTCATGTATGGGATCGTCAATCTCCCGCACTTGTACAGCTCGATGTGTATACTTGCGGAGACTTTGAACCTAGAAAGATTTTCAATGCCCTTAAAGAGTTTGAAGTAAAAAAGCTTGAATACAAATATTTAGACCGAGAACATGGATTAATTGAGATACCCGTATATGCAAGCAATGATGAAGAAATTTTGGATAATATGGAAACACGCACTGGGAACTTATAGTGAGGAAGATATTGCCGACCATGAGAATGCAATAGCAATCATTCGCACTATAATTGTCTGTACAAATTTGATATGTGCAGTTTTCATAATAGGAAATATAATTTTATGAAAAAGTGGTGGAGACTCTGGGCAAAATCTCTTGGTGAGAAAGTAGGCGCAGATTATGACGCAGACAAAATTGCAGTAATAAGAACATTTTGGTGGTTGCTACACGTAGCCACTTGTATATTTATAATACTAAATGCCATCGCAAATCACGGTTGGCATTTATTTGGAATTGGTGAATAAATGAAAGAATTTGGATTATGGATGTATGACAATTACGAGTACATCTTCAACCATAATAAAAACCCTTTACGACACTTACCCGACCCCATGGCAAGAATGTGGATTATGGTAGTACTATCGTGGATGTGGTCAGTTACATTTGGTTGTTTAATACTTGGAAATGTCATATTCGCGGGTCTCAGTATGGCGGCCCACTTTTTGTTACTATGTATGGTAACACTTACAGTTAGCATCTTCTGGCAAGCAGAAAGAGATGGAGATGTCTGGCTATTACAACTTCGCAAGAAGTAATGACTGCCGAAAGGAGTCAAGGAATGCGTGCCGAAAGGGCGCAAAGGAGTAAAAACATGAACGCAATAGCAAAACTAACAATGGCGGATCTTGAGAGACATTTCTTAGGATTTGACCGACTGCACAATCACCTAAGTAGCACAGTACTCGATGCAGGGTATCCTCGATATAACGTAATCAAATCGGGGGACGAAAGCTATAGAATTGAACTAGCCCTTCCAGGCTGGAATAAAGAGGATATAGAGATAAGTCTGCAAAACAGTAAACTAACTATAAAAGGTAAGCGCAAGCAGGAGGAAGCCAAGGGGGACTTCTATATATACAAAGGACTAAGTGGTAAATGCTTTGAGCGCACGTTCACTGTAGGAGAGTTCATAAAGATCAAGAAAGCATTCACAGGTCGTGGTATGCTTCTCATAGAACTTGAGCAAGAACTTCCTGAAAGTAGACGACCAGTTATCATAGATATAGAGTAACTGTGGAGAAATAATTGTCAACAGAAACAAAAGCTAAGTTCTGTTACTGGTGTGATTTGTTAGGTATAGGTACAGTTGTATTAGTAATACTAGCCTCACCTTTCATAACAATGGCAGCAGCAGGACTTTAAAGGAATAAAGCATGAATATAGATAGAGTACGAAAGCAATTAGAAATCGATGAAGGTGTGGTATACGAAATTTATAACGATCATCTAGGCTATCCAACATTTGGTATTGGTCATCTTGTGAGAGAAACTGATCCTGAACATGATTGGGTAGTAGGATCTTTTGTTAGTGAAGAACGTGTGCAGGAAGCATTCGAGGCCGACTTAACCGTCGCATGCTCTGAGTGCTCTATCCTATATGCTTCTGATTGGGATCAATTCCCAGACGAAGTGCAAGAAATACTAGTAAATATGCTATTCAATCTTGGAAGAACAAGACTGAATAAATTTAAGAAAATGAATGCAGCCTTGAGAAATCGAGACTGGAATACTGCCGCTATTGAAGGAAGAGACTCCTTATGGTATCGCCAGGTAAGCAATCGCGCAGAGCGATTGATGAAGAGGATGGAAAATGTCAATAGTTAGTGCATTGATTGGGCCAGCAACGTCACTGCTCGATAAATTTATCGAGGACAAAGATCAGAAAATGGCGCTTGCTCACGAAATCAGTACGATGGCAGAGCGACACGCTCAAGAGTTAGCAAAAGGACAATTAGAAGTAAATAAGGTGGAAGCTGCAAGTAAGAGTATGTTTGTAGCNGGGTGGAGACCTTTNATTGGATGGGTATGTGGTATTGGATTTTTATCAAACTTCATAATCATTCCNATGGCGAACTTTGGACTTGCATTAGCANAAATGTCCATTGTGATACCAATGATAGACACTACCCAAATGATGCCAGTGCTAATGGGAATGTTAGGACTGGGTGCAATGAGAACTGTAGAGAAGGTACAGAAAGTATCAAGGGAGAAATAAGTAATGGATTACGTCGGAGCAGCATTTATGATAATATGCCTCTTAGGTTTCATTTTCGGAGGAGGCTAGTATGGGAGAAATTGCAGCAGTAATAATCCCAGTAGTAATGATAATAATCTTATTATTGTAGGAGGAAGAAACAAAATGAAAGTTTTAGCATTAATGATATTTTTGATATCAGGATGTGCAAGTATTACAGACAGAGAGCCGGGTGAAGATAATTTAGATCCAAATCTGCACCCGGAAATGTTACGTAGACCCCCTGATAGTATTTGGTTTTGCACTGGAAGATCACGACAAACACAAGACTGCGGATGGGTTCCACGTCGCTATGTAGAAGACGCGTTTAGGAGAAGATTTGGATGACAACAATTATAAATTGGAGTGAAACCTCGGAAAAATACTTAAAAAGTCTCAATGGTGATTTAAGAGCATGGTGTAATGAAGTAAGAAATATTTCAGATTTACAGTTTGAAGTAGTTGAGGGACGAAGAAGCAAAGAAAGACAATATACTCTTTGGGAGCACGGAGAAGTTGCAGAATCTACTGACTCTCCTTACTGCAGAGGATTAGCTGTTAATCTTATGATAACAATTCATCATATTCCTTGTTTCTCCCCCGAAATATATTTAGAGCTTGCCCAATGCGGGATGTTTGCATCTAAGAATATAGACATCGGTGTGTATTGGGGAGCAACAGGAGGTATTGATCTTAGAAGAACACCTAAAGCTTTGGAAGAGTTATTTTTAGAGAACCAAATAGCCCATTCCAGTGATATGATTACTCAAAATCAAAGATTACAATATTTTGAATTAGTGTGAGATACAAAATGACAGATGAAGAAATTGACAGTGTTTTATCGAAAACTTTTGGCTCAGTTATGGGCAACTGTGCAGCTTTAGTTGCTGCAGGTGCACATCCTCTTCAAATAGCAGCATGTTTAGCTCAAATAGCTATGAGTATCTACAAAGAAGTTCTGCCTCCTGAAGAGTACGAACAAATGTGCGATAAAATTAGTGATAGTAGAGGTATCATAAGAGAATTTTCATCAATTATTAATAATACTAACGATAGAGTATTACATTAATGAATTTATTTTATCTTGACGAAGACCTCGACAAATGTGCCGAGTACCACGTAGATAAACACATAGTAAAGATGCCACTCGAAGCAGCACAGATACTTACCACAACTATCTGGATTGACACACATCTTGGCTTTGTTCCTCGTGCACTTGAGAAATCCGAACGAGATTACATCAATGTAATCAAAAAAGAAATAGCACACTTACCTCAAGAGGCGAGACCTCTTTCACCTTATCTGCCCATGATGTACAATCATCCTTGTACAATTTGGGCAAGATCATCCCTTGACAATCATGAATGGACACATTGCTATGCAAATGCACTCGGTGAAGAGTATAGATATCGTTACGGCAAAGAGCATAAGTCTGTGGTTGTTATTAATAATCTACCAGAACCTAGAAAGTTACCTCGTAAAGGCTTTACAGAGTTCGGGCTGGCAATGCCAGATGTATTGAAAGACTATGAGAATCCCATTCAGTCCTACCGAGACTATTATCATCTTGACAAAGCGACCTTCGCTAATTGGAAAGGTAGAGAAAAGCCACCTTGGTGGAACGAAGACTATGCTGACTATGAAAAAAGGATTACCGCATGAGCGTGAGACTTGTATCACCAACACCCGGAGCGAATCTTCTGGACAAAATTGCTATGATGGCAAGGGTTTCCAATCCAAACAATCAAGAGAATACAAAAACGGCAGAAAAATTAGTACGATATCTTATCAAGCATAAACATTGGTCGCCTTTTGAAATGGCAAATGTTGTGCTTGAAATTAATACTACACGGGATATTGGTCGACAAATACTGCGACATCGTAGTTTTTCTTTTCAAGAGTTTAGTCAGCGATATGCAGATGTAGGAGATATCGGACTGGGGACACAGCTTAAAGAAGCACGTATGCAGGATAAAAGTAATCGTCAAAACAGTATTGTTCTTGATAATGACTCTCGATTACATTATATCTGGCAGAGCAAACAACAAGCAGTATTAAATCTTGCAAATGAAACCTATAAGTGGGCATTAGATAATGGTATTGCAAAAGAGCAAGCAAGGGCAGTACTACCAGAAGGACTTACAATTAGTCGAATGTATATGCAAGGAAGTATAAGATCATGGATGCATTACATTGAACTTCGTTCATCAATAGAAACACAAAAGGAGCATAGAGACATTGCAATTCAATGTGCAGCTTGTATTGAATGTGTGTTTCCAATGATAACGGAGTTTCTACATGGCAGTTAAATTCAAAGGTTTCAGAAGTGTTTTTGTAGAAAAACTTGCAAAACATAAGCGGTTAATCAAAGAGGAACTTGAGCGTCCCTCAAGCGAACGTAGGAAAGAGTGGCTGAAAAAACAACTGCAAGACACTCGAAGATTAAAAAAACTGGTTGAAGAACTAAGTGAGGAGCGATGTCCTCATTGTGGAGAAAAGCTGTGAGCAATTATCAATCACCGTGTATCGGTGTTTGTTTGTTAGAAGATGATACGTGTATGGGCTGTTTAAGAACAATATTTGAAATACAGAGATGGGGCAGTTATTCTGCTGAAGAGAAAGCTGTAATCATGTGGAGGGTTAAACAACGTGGAAGAACTAGGACGGAAATTCGATACAGAAAAACCGAAGACATATCTTCTGCCTCCAAAGGCCCTGATGGAAGTCAGTCGGGTTTTAACGATTGGGGCAGAAAAGTATGATGAAGAAAATTGGCGTAAGTTAGACAATCTTCAAAATCGATATACAGGAGCAACTCTTCGCCATTTATTTGCACATATGGATGGAGAAAAATTAGATCCTGAAACAAACTTATCACATATAGCACATGCTGTATGCTGTTTACTATTTAAGTTGGAGATTGAAATTGAGCAGACTGAGAAAGAAAGATCACGAGGATTTGAGCGAAGCAACGATAGAAAAAGTTATAAAAGGGATGCATACGTCGGATTCTTCCCGCCCGACTATAACAAAAAAGGAAGCGTGTCAGATCCTTAAAATAGCATATAATCCAGCAAGATTAGAAAGAATTATAGAGGACTATAATGACAGAATCGAGTTTAGACGTAAACGTAGACAGCAAAAACGTGGTACAAGAGCAACCCCTGATGAAATACAAGAAACAATACGATCTTTTCTTAGAGGGGACGGCATTACCCATATATCCGCATCCCTTTATAGAAGTGTGCCCTTCGTGCGGAGCATTATTGACTCAGTCGGTGTGCCTACAAGGGGAAGCAACCAAGAAGAACGAAACTCAGTTTACTTCCTTCCCGAACAGTGCGTCTCAACTGAGTTTGAAGTTGGAGAATTAGTTTGGTCTGCAAAAGACCACGCTAGTGCAACAGTTATTCACCAAGACACGAATATAGATTACGAGAAGATTTATGGTTCTAAATGCTATCAAATCTATGTTCACGAAAACAGTGAAGAGTATGAAGCCTATGGCCCTGGATATTATTCTTCTGCTCTTGAATATGACCTTGGTAGTTTAAAACATTTACAGGAATATAATATAGATTTAAAAAATATATGTTGACAAGTTGCTTAAAAACACATATAATAAGAATCTAAAGCTGGGAGAAAAAATATGAAAAAAATAATTTTTTTATTGCCTATTTTACTATTCCAATGTGCACCTGTAGCAGTCTTAGCAGGATGTTCGTTTAATGCAACATGGGAGCCAGAGTATACTGTACCAACTACAACAGACGGTAGAGGTGCAACTCAAAGTAGTACAACAACAACAACTTCTACTACTGGTACGTAAATGGGTGATCGATTTTATCAACAACAGTTGGAAGCTCTGGGCGACTGCCCAGGAAACAAAAATCCTAAAAGGAGGGCAAAGATGCCTTGGACAGATGAAAGTAAAGCACAAGCAGTAGCAATGTATGAAGAAGCAGAACCTACTCCAGAAACATCAATGGAGATTGTAAAGGAAATTGCTGAGGAATTGAGTGAGTCACCAAATGGTGTTCGTATGATACTAACAAAAGCAGGAGTATATGTTAAGAAAACTCCTGCAACAAAGAGCAGCGGAGGCTCCACCAGTACAGGTGGACGGATCTCCAAAGCTGATGCAGTTGAAAAGCTAACTGCAGCATTAACCGACATTGGAGCTGAAGTCGACGAAGATATTGTTGGGAAGTTGACAGGTAAAGCAGCAATGTACTTTGCTGGTGTTATCAGTCAGGCTGGAAACTAAACCCAGTATATTAACTTAAAAGGAGTGCGGTACCAAGTCCTAGAGAGTCAAATGGCTCTCTAGGCAACTTAAGTTCTTGGAGTAAATGGCGATTGTCATAACCCTACCGAGGACTCATCATAGTGAAAAAAGAAGAATTAGCCAAACTCGTAAATGAGTATGGCGATGCGATAATAACATATCGTAGTGAAAAATCAAATAAACTAAAATATAATGTTTGCACTTTAGATTTTAGTACTCCTTATATAAAGAAAAAGAAAAGTCGAGCAAAAGAAACCGATAGAACCTTACTTCTTTTTTGCTGGGACACTGACTCTTATCGTCTTTTAAAACCTAAGAGCATTACAAGTGTAGTACCATTAGCCTCAGTTTTGAGGAACGAATAATGGAATTACATACAGCTCCCGAAGAGTACTCTAGAGTAGTACACTATGATGAAGTAAAACAAGTGCAAGTTCGTTTAACTGTAAATACTTTTAGAGGAATAGAGTATATGCATCTTCGTAAATACTATATGGATTTTGATGAAGAATGGAAACCCACCCCCGAAGGCATAGCCATGCCTTTAGACTTTGATAACTCTCGTGAACTTTTTTCTGGATTAGTAGAAATACTTTCTCTTGCTGAAGCGAAAAATGTTATAGAAGAACATTTTTCAGATTTAATTGAGAATATATATAAATAGTTCTTGACAACTAACTTAAAATTTCATATAATACTGATCTAACTTTTGGAAAAGAGGACTGTATGAAAAATTTTCTTGATCTTGCTTCCGAGCGATACTATGAAGGAAATCCTATTCTTACTGATGAAGAGTTCGATCATCTAGCTGAAAAGTACAAATACAAAAAAGTAGGACATCAAGTAACAGATGCAATTCCTCATTTGTTTCGTATGTATTCTTTACAAAAAATTCTTAGCTCTGATATTATTCCAGAAGGCGAATACATTGTAAGTCCTAAATGGGACGGTGCTGCTGTTTCTGCTGTTTATAATAATGGCGAAGTAGAGATTGCTTTAACACGTGGAGATGGTATTCAAGGACGCGACATAACAGATAAGATACGACTACTTGCTCCTAGTATTAAATTCAAAGGAATGATGCAAGTAAACGCAGAAGTAGTTGCTCCAAAAACAACGTCAGACAATCCTCGTAATTTTGCTGCGGGGTCTTTAAATCTAAAATCCTTAGATGTATTTGAAGAAAGAGTGCATGACTTATACTTTGTTGTACACGGTGTTCATTATTTTGGTTTGGGAATGGGGTTTAATACTACCTATATAGAAGATATGAAAGAATTAGAACAATGGGGTTTTAGAGTATGTATTAATTTTGCTGATATTGGATTTCCTACAGATGGAGAAGTATGGCGACTCAATAATAATAAAGAGTTTAATGCTCTAGGATACACTGCTCACCATCCTAGAGGAGCATATGCTCTTAAGGAAGTTCCAAAAGGCGTATTAACAGTACTAGAAGCAGTTATTTGGCAAACAGGAAAATCAGGAATAGTAAGTCCAGTAGCATTGCTAGAGCCAGTAGAAATAGGAGGAGCGCTAGTTTCTAGAGCAACTTTGCATAATATTGAATATATACGAGCTTTAAATCTTGAAATAGGCTGTACTGTAGAAGTAATAAGATCAGGAGAAATTATCCCAAGAATTGTTAGACGTGTATACGATGAAAAAAATAATTCTTGACAATTTACTTATACTTCCGTATAATACATTATTCACATCAAGGAAAAAACTATGCTTGAAATAAATCCACCAACAGAATGTCCTAGCTGTGCATCACCATTAGAAATGGTGAATAATATACTATATTGTAGAAATACTCTGTGTGGAGAGCAAGCATTTAAAAGACTAGAGCATTTTGCAAAAACTCTAAAAATTAAAGGACTTGGGCCTGCTACTATTCGTAAACTTGAGCTTTCAAATATTTCAGATTTATATAGTTATACAGAGGATGAACTAGCCGTAGCCCTTCGTTCCGAGAAGCTTGCAGAAAAATTATATGCAGAAATACAAAACTCCATCAATGCACCTCTAAATTTATTACTACCAGCTTTCAGTATACCTTTAGTTGGTAAAACTGCAACTGCAAAACTTTCAAAACTTGCTAGTGATTTATTTGAAATTACAGAAGAGCTTTGCAAAAGTGCAGGTCTTGGAGAAAAAACAACTGCAAGTCTTATGAATAATATTGACAAAATAGATATTGATAATCTACCTTTTAATTTTGAATTTGATGAGAAAGACAAACCTCCGTCTCAAAAAGGAATTGTATGTATAACAGGAAAGCTTACATCATTTAAATCTAAACATGAAGCTACTTGGGCATTGAATTCTGCAGGATACGAGGTTAAGTCTAGTATGACCAAAGATGTAACAATCTTAGTAAACGAAAGCGGAATTGAATCCGCAAAAACTAAACAAGCCAGAGCTTCTGGCATTTTCATTGTAACCGACATAAATGATTTATTGGAGAAACCAGATGTCAACACCTTTACCTAAGTGGACAGATGAGCGCACTGATGCGCTTGTTGCGTTCGTGGGGAGCGAAACCCCAATTAGTCAAGCAACAGTATCAGCAGCTGCTGATGAGCTTGATACTACAACTCGCTCTATTTCGAGCAAACTTCGTAAGATGGAGTACGAAGTTGAATTAGCTTCTTCAAGCTCAGCACGGGCTTTTACAGACGAGCAAGAAGCTATACTTTCAGCCTTTGTTACTGAAAACGAAGGAACTTATACTTATGCAGAGATTGCAGAGCATTTCCAAGGAGGAGCTTTCAATGCAAAGCAAATTCAAGGAAAAATTCTTTCCATGGAGTTAACAGACTATGTTAAACCTGCTCCTGTTCGTGAATCAGTAAAAACTTATTCTGATTCAGAAGAGCAGCAGTTTATATCTATGGTACAAGAGGGAGCTTTTGTAGAAGCAATCGCAGATCAGCTTGGTCGTTCTGTAAATTCAATTCGCGGTAAGGCACTATCTTTATTGCGAGCTGGTTTGATTGACGCAATTCCACGTCAAGAAACTACAAAATCTTCTACAGCAGTAGATCCATTGGCAGATGTAGCTGTTGGAGACATGACTGTAGAGGCAATTGCCGATGAGATTGGCAAAACTACTCGAGGAGTAAAAACTATGCTTACTCGACGAGGGCTAACAGCTGTAGATTATGATGGGGCTGCTAAAAAAGCAAAAGCAACAGCTTAATCTATTAAGGTACTTATGTGAATCTAGCAAGTGCTTTGATAAAACAAGTGCTTGTGTGCTATGACTTTGAAACATGGAGTCAAGTACACAAGCATTACCTTCCTTCCGAGTATCATTCTTTATACTCAGCTATCGATCATCATTACGAAACATACCACAAGCTCCCTACTTTACCCGAGTTAGAGCTATCAATAAGAGATACAAACACTAAAAATAAGTTGTTTGCAGTCAAAGAGATCGAAGTAGATGTAGAACCTTACATGCTACTTCAATTTCTTAAAAATGAGTATACTCAAAAAGAAATACTTATTGCGCTTGAAGACTATATTGATAATTCTATAGCATTTGAAGATGCTGAAGAAGCAGTTACGCATCTTTATGAAATTGCTCAAAAAGTTGAAGATAAAGTAGACCTTCAAGATCCTCAAGAAAGTATGCAATCAATTACTCTTCATGAGAGCGATGAAGATATTCGTAAATACTTGCCTCTTGGTCTAAATCATAACTATGACCATGAAATACAGTTTTCTCCCCGCGATCTAATATTAGTAGGAGGACGGAGAGGTGCTGGTAAGTCTATTGTAAGTGCAAATATTGCAAATTCTGTCTATCAATCAGGAAAGTCTGCAATCTATTTTACTATAGAAATGGACAGTCGTGCCATACTTCAGAGATGTTGTTCTATTGCTACAAATGTTCCTTTTTCACGTTTACGCACGAAGAATCTAAGTGTAACAGAGTGGCAAACAGTCGCGGAATGGTGGGCAGATAGATTTATTGACGGACAGAATAAATTAAAAGAATATCGGGAAGAACGAAACTTTGATAAGTTTCATACAGAGCTTTCAACTAAGTGTGACCTTGTGCCAGATCGTCAAATAGATGTTGTATATGATCCAGCTCTTACAATTCCAAAAATACGAACAGAGCTAGATAAAAAGATAGCTAGAGGCAATGTTGGAGTAATTATTGTTGATTATATTAATCAAGTAAAACGATCAGCAATGCCCTCTAGAGGAGGACAATATGACTGGACGGAACAAATAGAAGTTAGTAAAGCACTAAAGTCTATGGCTCAAGAGTATGAAACCACAATATTTTCTCCGTATCAAACAGATGCAACAGGGGAAGCAAGATTTGCAAAAGGCATACTTGATGCCGCAGATGCCGCATATACTATAGAAGCATGGGATCAAGAAGATGAATGTATATCACTGAACTGTGTAAAAATGAGAGCTGCATCTATGAAATCTTTTACTTCAACAATGAACTGGGAAACCCTAAAGATTGGACCAGAGACTGCATTAAATCCAAAGGAAAAAGAAGCAAATGCAGGAAAGACTGGAGAAGAGATTAATGATCTTTAAAAATACTTCTTGACAAATAGTTTAAAAGTACGTATAATACAGAATTATGGAAATCAAAAAAGGAGAACAAATGATTGTTCAAGGCAGTATGAACTATACACCAAGCGGGAGAAAAATGAAGAGACCCTGGCAAACCCGAAGACGACAACAAGTATGGCATTGGAGAACAGTAAGTATGCCCATGTACAGAGAAGATGGTGACAAATACCCTTCTGCAAAGTTAGGCTCTCCTGTCGCAGATGAGACAGCCAAGAAAAAATATTATACTAGCTCACATACTATTGCACCTGCGTACAACAAAGGCGCTTATCAAGTTATAAGCAAAGAAAATATTAAGGATATTGGTAGATAAATGTGCCCTAGACCTGATCCCCCAGAAAAAAGATGGAAACCTTTTAAACCTGCTAATACTGAAGTTTATGTTGACTCTGTAAAGTATGAGATGACAGAGTTTATTAATTTAATAATTGAAACAGGAACTTACAAAGATTTGGCAGCAAGGCTTGATACTAGTATTTATAAACTTAAAAAAGCAATAGCAATATATTTACCAGAAGTTGCAAAAAATAAACGTAAATATCCTTTGCGTACAAAACTTTTGCTTCTTGACGATAGAATGTACTGTAAAAAGTGCAATACTATAAAATATAGAAGTGCTTTTTCGTTGGGAGTTGGACCAGAGAATTTAAATCATATGTGTAGACAGTGCAACACAAAAGCAGTTATGAAAACGAGTATAAACCGAGGCAAGACCCGAGAATCGATGTATGAAATTGCTGGAGGAATATTTCCTAAGCATGAAGGAAGCAAGCTTGGAGCCAGTGCTGGTCCAAGAGTAAAACGATCACATTACGCTTATCATGATGGAGCTAATAGTTGGTACTGGTCAACAAATAAATGAATGTAGAAGAACTTCTAACTGAAAAAAATATTCATTATATACCTAAAGGTGCGGACTGTGTTGTTAGGTGTTTAAATCCTGAACATGACGATCGAAATCCTAGTATGAGAATTGATCGTATAACAGGAATTTTTAATTGTTTTTCCTGTGAGTACAAAGGAAATATTTTTACTTTATTTGGAGAGAAACCAAATCAATTACAACTGAAACGCGAAAAGTTAAAAAAACTTATTAAACAGAAGATGGCGGAGAGTGTTGGTTTGGTTTTTCCTTCAAATAGTACAATGTATCAAGGAAACTGGAGAAATATTAAGCCAGAGACATACAAAAAGTTTGAAGCATTTCAAAATGTTTCCCCTGATTTTGTGTCACGATTGAATTTTCCTATCAGAGATATAACAGGAAAAATAGTTGCATTTAATGGAAGGCATACTGGAGGAGGACTTCCAAAGTATATGATAACACCTCCAGGAGCACAAATGCCTTTCTTTCCAACAATTAAACCTATCAAGAGCACCGCAATATTAGTAGAAGGTATATTTGATATGTTAAATCTTCATGATAAAGGCCTTACAAATGCTATATGTTGTTTCGGAACTCAAAATATTAATAAAGAAAAACTCTCAATGTTGAAGATACAAGGAGTACATGAAATAGATATATTTTTTGATGGTGATGATGCAGGACAAAAAGCTGCTGAGAAGGTAAAAGAGATGTGCGATGATATTGAATTACCTTCAAGAAATATATTTTTGGAGGCAACAGATCCAGGAGCACTACAAGAAACACAAATAATTAAATTGAAGGAAAAATTATATGCCTAAAGTTGCATTAATAGAAACTAAACCGAGTCGGACGGATTTCCGAAGAGAATTTGAGGGAGCATTTGATTTTGATCAATATCAACTTTGCTCTCGTGATATTAAAAAAGTATTAAAACGAGACTGTGATATTGATATTAATATAGACGCCTACGATTGGCTAGTGTTAGTAGGCAGTGATGCTCTAAAATACTTTACAAAAGTTAACTCTGTTACAGAATATTCTGGAAAAAGAATAGATGAAAAGTTTTTACCAATTATTAATCCTTCTATGCTAGCTTTCAAACCCGAAGCAAAACCAACATGGGAAAATTCAAAGAAAAGTATTGTCGAGTATATCTGTGGAGGAAAAGAAGACACAATAATTACTGACGAACAGGCACGAGGAATACAAGACACAGAGGAAGCTAATGAGTGGTTACGTACTTGCATTGATGCTAGACCTACACACGTCGCACTTGACTCAGAAACCACAGGACTGTGGCCTAGAGACGGGCATATTATTGGTATTAGCATTTCTTATGATGGTAAAAATGGTGTTTATATAGATACAAACTGTTTTAACATAAGAACAGAAGTATTACTTCAAAAACTCTTTAATCACACTACAGTGATTTTTCATAATGCAAAGTTTGATATAGCATTTTTTGAGTACCATTTTAACTTCGAGTTTCCTCAATTCGAAGATACAATGCTATTACATTATTTAATAGATGAAAATCCGGGAACACACGGATTGAAACAACTTGCTATGAAATATACTCCATATGGAGATTATGAAAAACCTATGTATGATTGGATTGATGAATATAAACGATCGCATGGTATCTTAAAAGCAGATTTCACATGGGATAGCATACCTTTTGATGTAATGAAAACATACGCTGCAATGGATGCTGTATGTACTTATCTTATCTTTCAAAAATTTCAAAAAATAAAACAAAATGCAAGATTGAAAGCAGTATACGATAATCTTCTTATACCAGGAACAAAATTTTTACTCGATGTTCAAGATAACGGTGTTCCTTTTGATAAGAAGAGATTACTCATATCACAAGAACTCATGCAAGATGAGATTGATAATTCTATTGCAGAGTTATACACTCATGACGCCATAAAACAATTCGAGAAAATCAATGGAAAAGACTTTAATCCTAATAGCACTGTTCAGCTTCGTCAGTTGTTCTTTGATTTCCTTAGTCTTACACCTACTGGAAAAAAGACAGGAACCGGAGCCGATAGCACCGATGCAGAAGTGCTTACCGAGCTGGCAANACAATCTCCTGTACCAGCACTTATATCAAATATTCGTAAGAACTCCAAGATCAAAAATACTTACCTCGACAAAATCATACCGCAACTGGATCGTGATTCTCACCTGCGCACAGGCTTTAACTTGCATGGTACTACTAGCGGTCGGCTGTCTTCAAGCGGTAAACTTAATATGCAACAACTGCCTCGGGATAATCCAATAGTAAAAGGATGCATCAAAGCGAGTGAAGGACATAAAATTGTTGCAATGGATTTAACAACTGCAGAAGTATATGTTGCAGCTGTTCTTGCTAAAGACATAGCTTTGCAAGAAGTATTTCAAGCTGGTGGGAACTTTCATAGTACAATTGCAAAAAAAGTATTTCGTCTACCTTGCACGGTAGAAGAAGTAGCTGCTTTATACCCAGATAAGAGACAGGCTGCAAAAGCAGTTACTTTTGGAATTATGTATGGTGCTGGACCAGTAAAAATAAGTGAACAAGTAACAAAAGATTCGGGAAAACTATTTTCGAGAATGGCAGCGCAAAATGTTATTGATGAATACTTTGGAGCTTTTTACCGCTTGAAACGTTGGATAAAAGAAAATCAAGAATTTATAAAAGCAAATGGATTTATATATAGCTACTTTGGACGTAAGAGGAGATTACCAAATGTGGAGAGCACTGACAAAGGGATACAGAGTCATAGTGTTAGGTCTGGTCTTAATTTTTTGGTGCAGTCTACCGCTTCTGACATCAATCTATTGGGCGCAATAGACATGAACAATCATATACAAAAAGGCGGATTCAAGTCTAGAATTTTTGCACTTGTTCATGATTCAATTTTAGCAGAAGTTCCTTTTAATGAAGTAGATTATTACTGTGAAGCTTTACAAGATTATGTACAAATGGACAGAGGTATAAAGATACCTAATGCTCCTATTGGATGTGATTTTGAAATTGGTGAGGACTACTCTATGGGTAAGTTTGAAAGTAAATATGGTTCTTACTTATAAAGACATACAGAGAATACTTTTTCCAGTATTCTCTTTGCCTTCTTCAAATATAGTTCTATCTGATGGAATACTTTATATTGATANTTATATTATTGATGATAGAAATATGGAAGCAGAAACACTAGGGCTTCGACGACTCAAAACTCCTATGAAACCTTTATATAAACTGAATAAAGCAATCACAGGTATTGAAGGTATTTTAAAATCAAATCACAATACTTTTATTCAACAAAATGGAGCATACTTTATATATGAGAAAACTAAATTTCTAACTTTAAAGTATCTCCCTATACTTGGTGTTGAGTTAAAAGAAACAGCTTCAATATTACATTTAAAAGGAATTAGATTTACTATTCCAAGACCTCCTCCTGTAGATGTTCTCTATGCAGGAGTTTTATATTACTATAACAGACCTTGGCTGTTGTATGAGTATTCTGCAAAACGTTTTAAGAATACGCGGAGAAAAGTTTAATATGGGTAAAAAGTCAAAAACGATTAATGGATCGGGACTAGAAATAGCAGAGATAGAACCTTTAACAGCACAACAAGTAGTAGCATTTGAATCAAATAAACATTTAGTTCTCTACGGGTGCGCAGGCACAGGAAAAACTTTTGTAGGATGCTATCTCGCATATGATGATATATCAAAAGGTTTATATGAAAAACTTATTATTATACGAAGTGCAGTTCCTACACGAGATATAGGTTATTTACCTGGAACTTTAACAGAAAAAACATCAGTATATGAAGAACCTTACAAAGATATAGCTGTGGATATTTTTCAACGAGGAGATGCCTATCAAATACTAAAAACAAAAAATTTAGTACATTTTATGACAACTTCATATCTGCGTGGAATTACACTAAGAGATGCCGTAATAGTTATAGATGAGTGTCAAAATATGACATTTCATGAATTAGATTCACTGATAACAAGAGTCGGCAGAAATTGTAGAATAATTTTTAGTGGAGACTTTAAGCAGTCGGATTTAAAAACAAATGGTATGGGAGATTTTTTAGCAGTTCTGGAATATATGGATGAATTTGACTTTATTGAGTTCGGAGTCAAAGATGTAGTAAGAAGCGAGTTTGTAAAAAATTACATACTTGCTAAAAGTGAACTCTAATTTTATTTAACTATCTAAGGAGGCATCATATGTCACATAGAAACTTGCAAGAAATTCTTGCGATTGTTAAATTAAATCTGAATCATCTTAATTCTAAAGAAAAACAGATTTTAATTGAAGAACATGTAAGTCCAACTATGAAAGAGTTTGTAGAACATAAAAAATATCCTGCAAAACACTCTATTACTAAAAAAGATTACGGTATTAGTAGTGATAATATAATTAGTCTTTTAGAAAAAAATAGCTGGGACGAAGTTATAGAACACTATGGAATTATTTCTCGAAATCAAGCAAAACGACCCGTTCGTGTAAAAAGAAGAGATCATACTTATGACTGGTCTATGATTGGTTCTTGGAGAGAAAACGAAGGACTCTCTTATACCNAAATAATAAAGAGACATATGGAACAGTTTGGGTATGCTCCAGTAAAAGCAACAATATCTCACCATTTTTCTCCTACTACTGCAAAACTAAGTAAAGCTAGGCAAGTTCGAGCCAAAAGGAGTCTTCGAAATAAAATTAGTAGAAAATTAGATGGATTTAGGTTTAAATATAAACCAGAACCTTATGTTCATTATAATAAACAAACGTTTCTTAAAGAAATAATTAGAATTAAATTAAAACTATATCGGAGAAAAAATTTGAAGACAACACGACATTCTACAGATAGAGTATTAACGGAAGATGCAATACCTTATCTAGTATCAACTCAAGCGTTAGATTTAAACAATTGGACCTGCGTATCGCCTCTAACAGGTGATACTCTTGATTTAACAGAAGAATTTCATTTAGATCATTGGGATAACGAGGGAGGCAATACTCTGGATAATTTAGCAATTTTATCAAGAGCAGAGAATATGATAAAAGGTACCCTGAGTATTTCTGAGCTTGTTACTATATGTGAAAAAATTGTAAAAAAGCATAAAAAATAAATGAAAGCTGTACTTAGTAACCGTATTTATATGGATTGTACTTCTTCTATAAAAGAAAAAATAGATAGAGAACTTACTTATACAATACCAGCACATAATCCTCTAGATCCTCCTCAAGTAATAAAAAATATGGGGGTTATAAAAAGTAATTTAATTACTTTTCCTGTAGGCAGAATNGATCTCATTCCAAAAAACTATGAAGTCGTAGATAAACGTGATACAATTCCTACTACATTTCCAAACTTTAAATANGAGTTGCGACGAAGTCAACAAGATGTTTATGATATTATTGATGATAATTGCATAATTAATGCATGGGTTAGTTGGGGAAAAACTTTCACAGGATTGGCGATTGCATCAAAACTAAACCAAAAAACTCTGGTTGTAGTTCATACAGTAGCGCTTAGAAATCAATGGGCAAAAGAAGTTGAAAAAGTATTTGGAATTACACCAGGCGTCATTGGCAGTGGAAAGTGGAGTTTAGATGGGCCGATTGTTATAGGAAACGTACAAACTTTACAGAGACGAATAGATAAAATTAAAAAAATATTTGGTACAATTATTTTAGACGAGATGCATCATGTTAGTAGTCCTACTTTTAGTAGAATTATTGACAGTTCTTATGCTAGATACAAAATTGGTCTATCTGGAACTATTGAAAGAAAAGACGGAAAACATGTAGTCTTTCGAGATTACTTTGGAAAGAAAGTAATACAACCTCCGAAAGAAAATTATATGATTCCGAGTATTCATGTAGTCCCTTCGGGAATACGATTCATGGACGGATCAAACACTCCATGGGCTACAAAAGTTACCGCATTAGCAACAAACGAAGAGTATATACACTCTATCGCACTATTGGCAGCATACTACGCAAAACGAGGACATAAAGTATTAGTTGTAAGCGATAGAGTAAGTTTTCTAAAATCCTGTGCAGAGCTAACAGGAGACTCAGCAGTTTGTATAACAGGAGAGGTTCCTCAAGAAGAAAGAATCAAAAAGTTAAATGAGATAATTTCAGAAAGAAAAGAGGTACTATTTGGTACACAATCTATTTTTTCCGAAGGAATTTCAGTCAATAATTTAAGTTGTTTAATTCTTGGAACTCCTATTAACAATGAACCCTTACTTACGCAACTAATAGGAAGGGTAATAAGAAAACAAGAAGGTAAAATTAATCCAGTAATTGTAGATATTCACTTACTGGGAAATACTGCAAAAAGACAAGCTTCTAACAGAATCGGTTATTATATGAAGGAAGGCTACGAGATTAAATACATATGAAAAAATATAACTTGACAAAAGTAGATAAAATGTGATATAGTAGTGTTTTTATTTGATTGGAAAAAAATTTACGAGAGAGCAGACGGTAACATACTACTATGNAATAAGATAATGGAAATGCTTATCACAGATCGAGTACCAAAAAATAAATACGATGAAATTTATGAATTATCAAAAACGAATTTCAAAGGGCAAGATTTTTTGGTTCATGGTGATGTAGCATTATTACACGCTTATAAATACTCTCAACGAGAACTCGCTGTATATTATGCAATGGCGGCTTTACGTCCTGTTGCTAATTATATGGCAAGTGGAGTGGTAACTTTACCGCTTCTTCATTCACCCGTAACTTACGAGTTACTTGCAGACAACAGACTACTTAGTATTAAAAATGATAATATTCATTTTAAATATGAAGAAGTTCAGGAGATACATTAATGGCTATAAAATTTAATCAGCACAAAGGTGCTGCACAAAAAAACAGCGTAACAGCTTATCAGTACAGAGATGGAGACAATAGTTTTCGTTTAGTTGGAGATATTCTTGCACGCTACGTTTATTGGATAAAAGGAGAGAATGAAAAGGATATTCCTCTTGAGTGTCTTTCTTTTGATCGTGATAAAGAAACTTTTAATAACAAAGAAAAAGATTGGGTAAGAGAGTACTATCCTGATCTAAAGTGTGGTTGGAGTTACGCCACTCAATGTATAGACGGCGGAAACGTCAAAGTAGTAAACCTAAAAAAGAAGCTGTGGGAGCAAATTATTACTGCTGCTGAAGATTTAGGTGACCCAACAGATCCTTCCACAGGTTGGGATGTAAAGTTTAGAAGAGTAAAAACAGGTCCTTTACCCTACAATGTAGAGTATCAGCTTCAACCATTGAAGTGTAGTTCTCGAGCTTTAACAGACGAGGAAATGTCCTTGTACGAAGCAGTAAAATCAATGGATGAAGTAATGCCACGACCAACCCCAGATGCTCAAAAAGAGCTTCTTGATCGTGTTCGTGGTGCAAATAGTACAGAGGTTGATGAAACACTTGAGAAAGAATTCCAAGTAGGATGATTTTATTTACAGCCGATTGGCACATAAAGTTGGGACAAAAAAATGTCCCAACTCCTTGGGCCATATCTCGTTACCACCAGCTCTTTGAACAGATACATAGTCTAGAGCAAGCCTGTGATCTTCATATTATTGGAGGCGATATTTTTGATCGTATTCCAACAATGGAAGAGCTACAGCTATATTTTTCCTTTATTCGAATGGTTGAGATTCCGACTATTATATTCGATGGGAATCATGAAGCGACACGTAAAAATAAAACATTTTTAACTCAACTACAAGATGTTACAGAAAGTTTGAATCCCTTGGTACAAGTATGTGATAAATTGATGACGTATAAGCAATATGGATTTACTATACTTCCATATTGTGACTTACATAAGAAAGGAATAATTGAAAAGATAGATGAAAAGTACCCCCTGTTCACCCACGTCCGAGGAGAAATCCCTCCCCATGTTAAACCAGAAATTGACCTCGATTTGCTCGCCAAGTTCGATACCGTGTTTGCTGGAGATTTGCATAATCACAGCAATAGTCAGCGGAACATTGTATACCCTGGCAGCCCTTGTGTAACATCGTTTCACAGGAATGAGGTAAAAACAGGATATATCTTAATCGACAAAGATTGGTCCTGGTCATGGCATGAATTTACTTTGCCACAGCTTCTAAGAAAAACAGTAACTTCAGTCGATGAGATGATTAAAACAGATTTCCATCACACTATTTATGAAATCCAAGGCGACATACAAGACCTTGCAGCCGTTGAGAATACGGAACTCTTAGATAAGAAAATAGTGAATCGTAATGCTGAATCTTCACTGATTTTAGAAAAAGATATGAGCATAGAAGATGAGTTAGTAGAATACTTAACTTATATCTTAGAAATTTCAGAACATAAAATACCTACCATTATGGGACTTTATAATGATTATACTGCAAACGTTGCGATGGAGTAACTGCTTTAGTTACGGTTCAAATAACGAACTTAATCTCGAAGGCACAACAGTAACACAAATTATTGGCACTAACGGGATGGGTAAATCTTCCATTCCGTTAATTGTCGAAGAAGTGCTATATAACAAAAACTCAAAAGGAATAAAGAAAGCAGATATTCCAAATAGATATATAAATGACGGATATAGCATTTATCTGTCTTTTATAAAAAATAACAATGAGTATGAGATTGAAGTAAAAAGAAAATCAACTTTAAAAGTAAAACTTTTAAAAAATGGCGAAGATATATCTAGTCATACTGCATCAAACACATACAAAACCCTGCAAAATATTCTTGGATTAGACTTTAAAACTTTTTCACAGCTAGTATATCAAAACACAAATGCAAGTTTACAGTTTCTTACAGCAACAGATTCTAATAGAAAAAAGTTTCTGATAGATTTGTTACACTTAGAAAAATATGTAGAGTTGTTTGAAATATTCAAAGAAGCACACAGAAAAACTTATTTAGAAAAAACAAAACTTTCGGGCGAGTTAGACGTATGTAAAAAATGGTTGAGTACAAATAAATTGACTGATACCAATATACTACCCATGCAAAATTTAGAAATTGATACATCTGAAAACGAAGAACTGTTACGTTCATTAACAATAGAACTTCAAAATATTTCGGAAAAAAATCAAAAAATTTCCAAGAATAATGAATATAAAAAATTGGTTGAACAAATCGATATAAATGAACTACAAAAGTCAACCGCAAAACATACAGAGTTTGGTAATATGCTTTCCGAGAAAGGATCTTTAGAAAGCACAATAAAAAACGCTGAAAAAACCGTAACAAAAATAGAATCATTGGGACAGCACTGTCCTATGTGTGAGCAACAGATTAGTTTCAAGTTTAAACAAACTATGTTAGAAACTGAACAAATCAAAATTGCTACAGCAAGGGAGAAAATAAATGAACTCAGAAAAGCCATCGACTCTATTAGAGGTGAGAATGCAGAGTATAAAAGAGTCCGAGATGCTATCAAAGATTGGGAAGAACTTTACCGATGTATTCAACACAACTTGCCGAACTCTCTCATGGATAAAGATAGCCTTGTCAAGCGCAGGGAGCGAGTACAAGAGGAGCTACAAACAGCAAAAAGAAGAGTGGAAGAAATCTCAAGAGAAAATGAGCGAAGAACCCGACACAACACCAGAATCTTAGTTATTCAAGATCAAACAAATGATTTCGAAGAACAAGTCCAGCAATTAAACATAAAATTAAATAATATAAAAGAAAAGGAATCCTCCTTAGAATTATTAAAAAAATCTTTTAGCACAAATGGACTACTTGCATATAAAATTGAAAGTTTAGTAAAAGAGTTAGAGGATTTAACAAATACTTATTTAAGCGAATTGTCAGACGGTAGATTTACATTATCTTTTGTAACTTCAAATGATAAATTAAATGTTGAAATTACTGATAATATAAATAAAGTAGAAATAACAGCTCTTAGTTCTGGCGAGTTAGCAAGGGTAAACACAGCAACTTTAATAGCAATAAGACGTTTAATGAGTAGTATTTCAAAATCAAAAATAAACATATTATTTTTAGATGAAGTAATAAATGTATTGGACGATACGGGGCGAGAAAAATTAGTAGAAGTTCTTACAGATGAAAAAGAACTAAATACATATATAGTATCCCATGGTTGGACACATCCTTTGCTATCAAAAATTGAAATTGTAAAAGAAAATAATGTGAGCAAACTAGAGTGGTAGATTCAAGAGCAAAAGGGGCAAGGGGCGAATATCTAGTAAGAGATATGCTTAGATCATATACTGGATTGAAGTTTGAAAGAGTACCTGCATCAGGAGCACTAGAATATTTAAAAGGAGATTTATATGTTCCGCATACAAAAAACTTATTTTGTATTGAAGTAAAAAACTATGAGTCTTCTCCATTAACTGATAAAATATTTACACAGCCAAAAACAAATAACTTAATTCGTTGGTGGAATAAATTAAAAATTCAGGCAAGTATAGGAGATCAAAAACCTTTATTATTCTTTAAGTATAATAGGTCACCTGTTTTTGTATGTACAGAAATTATGCCAAAAACTACAGATCACTACATCGTTATAAGATTTTTACATATTTATGTAATGTTGGCAGAAGAATGGTTAAAAGAAGAAAGAGTGGTATTAGCACATGAGTTTTAACTTTAATGATATAAAGATAAGTACAAAAAATAGAGTATTAATTGTTGATGCTCTTAATTTAGGCTTTAGATGGAAACATCAAGGAAAATTAGAGTTTGCAGAAGACTTTCAAAGAACGATAGAGTCTCTTGCAAGTTCATATAAATGTGGCAGAGTAATAGTAACAGCAGATCAAGGATCATCACAATATAGAAAGACTATTTTACCCACATATAAACAAAATCGTAAAGACAAATATGCAATGCAAACTGAAGAAGAAAAGTACGCATTTAAAATGTTTTTCGATGAGTATGAAAATACTCTACAAATGCTATCACAGAAGCATACTGTGCTTAGATATGCAGCAACAGAAGCAGACGATATAGCAGCATACCTTGTCAAGAAAAAAGAAAATTTTGGATTTGAACAAATGTGGCTTATATCAAGTGATAGAGACTGGGATCTTCTTATTCAAGAGGGAGTAAGTAGATTTTCGTATGTAAATCGTAAGGAAATAACTTTTGATAATTGGCACGATCATTATGATGTACCAATAGGTAGCTATGCTTGTTACAAGGCATTAACAGGGGATAAAGGAGATAATATTCCAGGCTATACTGGTATTGGACCCAAGCGAGCAACAGACTTATTAAAAGAATATGGTAGTGCATATAATATTTATGATAGTGTACCTTTACCAGATCGTTATAAATATATGCAAGAAATTAACAAAAATCCAGATTTAATTTTAAAAAACTATGAATTAATGGATTTAATTACATACTGTGAAGATGCTTTAGGCGCAAATCACATGGCTGATATAGAGAAAAAGATATGATGGATCAATACCAACAATTTATACATAAGAGTCGTTATGCACGATGGCTTGAAGACGAAGGAAGAAGAGAAACTTGGAAAGAAACAGTAAAAAGATATGTAAAATTTTGGTCAGACAGGAACCAAATAGGTCTGTCCACAGTAAGAGAATTAGAAGAAGCAATCGAAAGGTTAGATATCATGCCATCAATGCGTTGCATGATGACTGCAGGCGAAGCACTCAAACGGGATAATGTTGCTGGATTCAATTGTAGTTATCTGCATATTGATCACATACGAGCTTTTGACGAATTGATGTATGTGTTAATGTGTGGCACAGGAGTAGGATTTAGTGTCGAAAGAAACTTTATAAATCAACTGCCTGCAATTGCCGAAACTATGCATCATACGGATACTACTATTGTTGTAGCGGATTCAAAAATGGGCTGGGCAAGTGCTTTCCGTGAGTTAATAAGTCTTCTTTATGCAGGAAAAATTCCAAAATGGGACATGAGAAAAGTTCGTCCTGCAGGAGCACGCTTAAAAACTTTCGGGGGAAGAGCAAGTGGGCCTGAACCTTTACATGATTTATTTACTTTTACAATAGAAGTTTTTCGCAAAGCTGCCGGGCGTAAATTAACAAGTATCGAGTGTCATGATGTAGTATGTAAAGTAGCAGATATTGTCGTTGTTGGAGGAGTTCGTAGATCAGCACTTATTAGTTTATCGAATCTTTCTGATGGCAGAATGGCAAAAGCTAAATCTGGTGCTTGGTGGGAAAATAATGGTCAACGAAGACTTGCAAACAACAGTGTTGCATATACGGAAAAACCCGACTTCGAAGCATTTCTAAGAGAGATGCAAGTAATTTATGAAAGTAAGTCTGGCGAAAGAGGAATCTTTAGTCGTGTAGCAGCACAAAAAGTATCCGAGCGACATGGTCGAAGAGACACGGACTATGATTTTGGTACAAATCCTTGTAGTGAAATTATATTACGAAGCAATCAGTTCTGCAACCTATCAGAGGTAGTAGTGCGACCAGACGATGATTTAGATAATTTAAAAGAAAAAGTACGACTTGCAACAATAGTGGGAACATTACAATCAACACTTACAGATTTTCGATATTTGCGAGTACGCTGGGAACGAAATACAGAAGAAGAGTGTCTTCTTGGTGTAAGTCTTACTGGTATTATGGATCACTACTTACTTGGAAAAGCGACCACTGATTTAGAAAAGTGGCTAACGGAGATGAAAAATGTTGCAATCGAAACAAACAAAGACTGGGCAGATAAGTTGGGCATCAATCAAAGCACTGCCATTACATGCGTTAAACCGTCTGGTACTGTTAGTCAGCTTGTTAATAGCGCTAGTGGTATTCATCCCCGTTTTAGTAGGTATTATATTCGTAGAGTTCGTGGTGACAAGAAAGATCCTCTCAGTGTTTTTATGTCTGATAGCGGTATACCTGTGGAGTCAGATGTCATGTCTCCAAGTACCACAGATGTTTTCTCGTTTCCAGTAAAATCTCCAGAAACGAGTGTAACTGTAACAGAAACTGGTGCAATGGAACAATTAAAACTATGGAAAGCATACCAAGACCATTGGTGTGAACACAAACCAAGTATTACAATCTATTATACAGACGATGAGTATTTAGAGATTGCTAATTGGATTTGGAAAAATTTTGATACGTGTAGTGGTATTTCTTTGCTACCCTACAGTGATCATGTGTATCAACAAGCTCCGTATGAGCAAATTAGCGAAGAAAAATACAATGAACTTCTTGAAGCAATGCCAAAAGAAATAAATTGGGAAGATTTAGCAAATATTGAAAGTGAAGATAACACAATTGGTTCTCAAGAGCTAGCTTGTGTAGGAAATCAGTGTGAAATATAGGAGTATATTATGACTGACGAAGTAGAAGATGCAGAGTTCGAGGAAGTAGAAATACCAGAACCGAACATTATAATAATTGATGAAAAACCGTATGATTCAAATGCATTAAGTCCAAAAGCACAGTACTGCTTACAACAAATGCAAGAAATAAGTGAAAAGCAAGAGAAACTAAAATATAGACTTGATAGATTACAGATGTCTCGTAACGGATTTGCTCAAGTTTTAAAAGATGAACTTCCAAAGGAAGAGGAGGTAAAAGAAGATGAGTCGGAGACAGAAGACACAGGATGAACTTGATTTAGAAAGAATGCATACTGTAGAAGACGAAGCAGGAAATGTGTTAAGTCCTCCTAAAAGAAAGGATACAGTTTCAGATGATGCTTTAATTTATATTAGTCAGATAAAAGAATTGCAAGAAAAATACGAACAAAAAGTATTAGAAGCGCAAGAAATAGAAATGGCAATTTTAGGGTACTCTTCAATGCTTGAAACAGAAATGAGAGGAAAAAAGGGACATTAGTGTCCCTTTTTTACATTTATGATTTATTTTCTTCATGCAATGCAGCCAACTCCTCCTCTGTAAGAGGCGGTGTCCATTCTGGGTTTGTAGACCAACTTGCCCCATCATACTTATACTTACACCCAAAAAAATCACTAGGAACATCGGAAACTTGAGTATATTTATTAGTATTAGTAATAGTCATATCGCCAATTACAAATTGTAAAGGATTTCCTATTTTTATATTAGTGCTATTTAATTCTACATAAGTATCCTCATTGAAAACATATCGCACAATATTATCATTTTTTGTAACTAAAATTATCATTATTTTCCTCCTACGAAGGTATCATACCAATCATTCGACATCGTAGTTACTTCTGCTTCTGTCATATCTTCAAAAGTATCAGAGTAATTCTCTGGAATTATAGGATCTCCATTAGAATCTCTCTCTACAGCAGTTCGTTTTTGATATTTAGTAATTGCGTGAATTGCAAGCATTCGAGTATTTAGCTCTGCTTTTGTAAGAGTCGTAACAGTGTCGGGAACATAGTAAGCTCGATCTCCCTCTGCAGGTGTCCAGCCTACAAGAGTTTTATCTGCGGGATTATACCAATTTCCTCCATCAATTACCCAGTGCGGAGCCTGCAAAGCTTGACCTGAGTCAACCGCGTGTAGTTTATATTCAATTACTGGCATTTTTTTTCTCCTATACTTGGTATCGTATTACAACGATTCCGCTTCCGCCATTTCCACCAGTAGATTGACCGCCACTACCGCCGCCTCCTCCACCAGTATTTGCACTTCCATTCTGACTACTTCCAGATCCATTTACGTATCCTGTTCCGTATCCACCGCCACCAGATCCACCATTTCCTCCTGTCTGACCTACTCCCATAGACGTCTTACCGCCTCCACCACCTCCAGCATATGTTACATTTGATCCTGTTCTATACGCATTTGCAACACCAGAACCACCATGTCCGCCATTGTTTCCAGAGGGTGCTGCACCAACGCTACCTGCACCACCACCTCCACCACCTCTACTAGAGTCATTTGTGCCTACGCCACCTGCATTTCCAAGTGCTCCTGAAACGTGTGCTCCACCCGATGAAGCAGTTGAATTTCCAGCACTAGTTCCCATACCAGAAGAACCTCCGCCTGATCCTCCACTACGGCCATTTGGCTCAGCAACATT
>NZEU01000012.1 GCA_002689135.1 Porticoccaceae bacterium | reverse complement strand
CTCTCCGCAGCGTTTTTGACGAAAATTTGGGGAAATTCTTCTTCTCAGCCTCCCGGACCTCTCTGAAAACCTAAGACAAACCTAAATTTTGGAGCCAATACAACTGTAAAATTGCAGTTACCGCAATATAGCTCAACTAAGTCGCCAGAAGTTTTCACACAAGTTTTATTGACCCAACGTAACAATTTTTGGTTTATTTCAGCGTTTGGCTGAGTAAAACTCGACTCCGTCTGTCGGTAGCGTAGAACTCGATCATTAACAAAAAAGCTCTCAGACACATAATCTCGTTTTAGGACCAGTTTTTGGCCTCGGCTTCGACCGATAATACACGCTCCTAAAGGAGTTTGGATGCTAGTCGCCTTTGCTGACCACATGTGGTCTAACCGTTTATGGTAGATCAGCGTGATTACAGCTTCCCCGTTAGTGGAGGTGAGAAACTCAACACAAAATAGCTTCTGTCTTAAAATTTGGTTCTCATTGATACAGTGTAATAGTTCAGGCATCAGTTGGTTGATTTTTTTGCTGCCGATCAAAAATTGGTCTACCCTGTAAAGATGGCCAGTTTTTTGTTCTGTCATTGCATAATAGACGGAATCTTTTTCGTGAAAGATTCTGAATTCTGCTCGCATTCGGTAAAATTTTGTAGGGGAAGAGAATTCCTCTAGAGGTCCGGTGTAATAGAGCTTGAGTGCATTTTTGAGGTCGGCAGACTTGCATGCAAATTGGTCTTTGTAATCTTTAATGTTGTAATCGTTCTGAATCACCCTTGCATACTCACTTTATACAGAACTCCTTTTTAAGTGTTGATGAGTAATAATTGTTAAATCTTATTGATTCATCATAATTAAATTATGTGGTGCTCGATATCGGTTTTACGTACACTATGCTCTAATGTTTAGTAGGTGCTGTATTCAAGAGATGTTACTTATGCAATTAAAGCGCGTTATATTGCTGTTGACTACATCAGCGTGCATTTTAGTTTGGGGAGAGGCACTGGATGGCATCGACCCTCTGTCGGTTAACCGCCAGTCGTTGAAGGGCGCGAGCGTATATTTTATACAACCTCAAGATGGTCAAGTGTTTGAAACTGGTGAGCCAATTGTTGTCCAGTTTGGTTTACGTGGGATGGGTGTTGCTCCTGCTGGGGTTGCAACCCCTGGCACCGGGCACCACCACTTGTTAATAAACCAGAAAACGTTACCGGATCTCTCAAAACCTATTCCCGCAGGTAAGGATATTATTCACTTCGGTGGTGGTCAAACAGAGACGCAGCTTACGTTAGCGCCTGGAAAGCACAAGCTTCAGATGGTTCTGGGTAACCAGTATCACTTGCCTCACATTCCGCCACTGATATCAGACCATGTAACTATTGTCGTGTACTAGTGGTCGCGATGAGCGAGCACTTTGCCGCCATTATGAAGTCGTTAAGGTGGAGCCCAGAGAGCTCATGCGTCCACCATGTTACGGTCACCTTTCCCCATTCGACCATCATACTTGGGTGGTGGTTTTGGTCATCTGATATCTCGGCAATTTCGTTTGCAAGAGACATACTCTCCGAAAAGTTACCACAATAAAACGTACACCGAAGCTTACATAAATTATTCTCTATAATAATTTCCCACCCTTTCAGTTTCGACAGGAGATTATCCATCTCTTTGGATGATAAGCACTCTGAACCACCATATTCTGAGTTGCAATTTTGCTTTTGCAAGAAACTAAGTTCGTGTTCACCCATATTGTATGACTACAGACAATTTTTTGGTTTTGGTAGGCCCGCTATTTTTGCGATAAGTATAGCAGGTTGCTGAGGGAACAAGCTCAGCAGATATATGCTGCGACTCTTCTCAAATCCTTTTTTCTCTGAAATATACTTTGATAACGGCCTTGAGGATGGTGAGAACCCATATTCGAAAAAAAAACTTCTTGCTAACTCTAAAATTTCGAAATGAGCTGGCGTAAGCACTATGCCTTGCATCCGAGCAGTTTCCGCGGCCACTTTCAGGTCCCACGAGCGCTCAGAACCTTCAAAGGAGGGGGAGGTTGGCAACCCTCGGTGAGATTTGATACGCCCCCCCGTCAGTCCTCGTCAAAATAACAAAAAAAAGGTTGGTCAGAACTAGTCTTTATGTCTGAGGTGACTACTCTTCACTGCCCATCCCAAAAAAAGATAGAAATATAGTGAACAGATTGTACAACATCACAAAAAGTGTGACCGTAGCAGAAATATAATTCCGCTCACCGCCATGGATTATCATACTCGTCTGCCACATAATTATGCCAGTGCTCAGAACAGCAAACATACAGCTCACTGTTAGAGCTAGCGCAGGGATCTGGAGAAAAATATTAGCTAGTCCACCAAAAAAGGCGACCATTATGCCTATGAAGAGAAATCCTCCCATCGCACTCAAGTTTTTTCTGGTTTGCAGAACGTATGCAGATGCCGCGAAGAAAGTGAGCGCCGTTGATCCAAGTGCAAGCATGATTGGTTCGGCTCCCCTTAAAGCGAGTACCATAGATAATATGGGTCCTAACGTTACACCCATAAAGCCTGTAAGGGCGAAGCACCAAGCTATCCCGCTGCTATTGTTTTTGTTTTTCTCGACCATCCAAAGGAGTCCGAAATATGGAAGCAACATCCACAACCCCATATATGGCACTCTAAGCAACATTGAAATACCCGCCATAAGAGCGCTAAAACCTATTGTCGCTCCCAACAACATATAGGTGTTTCGCAACACCTTTTGAACGCTGGTGTCCAGCTCATTACCCGTAATTACATTGTTTGAAAGATCATCCGTATTCACTTTTTCTACCTCGCAGTAAGCCATTAATTTGAAAATTTTAACAGTCGCTTATCGACTCGCCCCTTATTTTAAAGCGTCACTTTAGAAAGTATAGCAGAATCGTCTGACAAGCAAAGAGCCCATCCATGCAGATCCCAATCTCCGAGTACTATACGCTCCCCTTTTGGGCCATCAATCCCGTGATGCCCCGGTAAGTGCGTGTGTCCATGCACAAGTAAAGTTGCTGAATTATAATCCATTACGGAAGCTACGGCCCCTGGGTTTACATCCATAATATCCGATGGCTTTTTTGCATTGGCTTTAATGCTNTGTTTTCGCCAAGAGTTAGCGAGACGTTTTCGAATNAAGAGGGGCAANCNCAAGATGCACCAACGANATAGAGGCTTCCGTANTTTTTTNCGGAAGTTCTGATAATCGANATCNTCTGTACAAAGCAAGTCACCGTGNGTCAGTANTANACGACGATCANGATNTTCTAATANATGGTAGTCATCCAATAAAGTTGCCTTGATGCGTGAAAGAAATTTTTGCCCAATNAGGAAATCACGATTACCGTGNTGTAAAAATAATTTAGTTCCCGTGTCTGANAGCNTNGCNAGATNTNTTTTTACATCCTCTGCGAGCTGANANTTGTCATCGTCACCTATCCATAAATCAAAAAGGTCGCCTANGATATAGAGCTCATCAGCNNCCTCAGCTTCTNNCGCTAGAAACTTAAAAAAAAGTTCAGTGACTGCGGGTCTCNCTTCAGATAAATGNATGTCTGAGATGCATANAATACTCATTGAAATCTTGGCCCTACTTTTNCCCTAATATTGATCATAAGAATCGCTTATGTGTATTNCAGTGATTTCAATCAACTCNGTAGGAACGTCTCGATGATATCGTTCNGAGCCGGTTACCACTGANTTNATATGGTTNACNACTTCCATTCCCTNAACTACATCNGCGAAGACGGCATANCCCCAGCCTTNTTGNGTNTTNTCAGTATGATTCANAAAACTATTGTCTGCGACGTTNATAAAAAATTGNGACGAGGCNGAGTCAGGATCTGATGTTCTTGCCATAGCGATAGTTCCAATNGCGTTTGACCTTCCGTTGTCGGCCTCGTTAATAATTGGGTCCCNNGATNGTTTCTCAACCAGATCGATATNTAATCCACCGCCTTGAATCATGAAACCATCGATTACTCTGTGGAAAATTGTACCTANATAGAANTTNTCACGAGCATATTGTAAAAAGTTTTGAGCGGAAATTGGTGNATTTTCAAAGTCTAGCTCAATACCTATTTTACCCATCGTGGTGGTTAANGTTATCATGTTTCTTCCTTAGCTNAGGTTTGTGTANCAGTTTTAGGGNNGGTCATTNTATGCNCTGGAAAAGANAATTAACACCCTCTTTNANNTTGTGGTAGTAGGTTTNGCTNAGAACNCNTGCANGTGCAGATAANAAATAATATTGTGAGTCNNTANATGNCTTTTNTNGTCATTGTTAGTTTTAGTGTAATGATCANAATTCGAACNGTATAATAACGNNTGTTTAANNTAGNGAAAATGCCNNTATGATNGAGCTTAATAAACCCATAAATTTTATTCAAANTATCATCNATTCCGATCTTGCNTCTGGCCGTGTAGTTGAAATTGTGACTCGCTTTCCTCCCGAACCAAATGGCTACCTTCACCTNGGGCANGCGAAATCAATTTGCTTAAATTTTGACCTTGCANNAGCCAATGGNGGACGTTGTAACCTTCGTTTTGATGATACTAATCCAGAAACNGAGAGCCCAGAGTACNTTGANGCTATNATCAAGGACGTTNAGTGGCTGGGGTATGAATGGTCTGNGNATGTNCGTTATGCGTCCGATTATTTTGAGNAGCTATTTGGCTGGGCNCAATTCCTAATAAGGCACGAAAAGGCTTATGTATGCGAATTGACATCAGCTCAAACTCGTGAATATNGAGGAACACTTANNNCNGGAGGACGGGATAGTCCTTATAGATATCGCCCCGNATTGGAAAGNCTTGAGTTGCTTGATCAAATGCGTTCCGGTCNNATAGATGAAGGGNNAATGACCCTGCGCGCCANGATTGANATGCAGT
This sequence comes from Porticoccaceae bacterium, assembly GCA_002689135.1. Classification (GTDB taxonomy): domain Bacteria; phylum Pseudomonadota; class Gammaproteobacteria; order Pseudomonadales; family Porticoccaceae; genus TMED48. The sequence continues at coordinate 6,103 of NZEU01000012.1, read as the reverse complement.
CTCCNAATATAAACCTCCGAGACCCNGTGCTTTATCGAATCAAAAAATATCCACACCATCGCACNGGTAGAGTTTGGAGTATTTATCCNTCTTATGATTTTGCNCATGGCCAAGANGACGCTCTNGAGGGNGTAACCCATTCTATTTGNACGCTCGAATTTGCAGATAANAGAGCACTCTATGATTGGTTNATCGAAAACCTGCCTGTACCNTCTACGCCAAAGCAGTTTGAGTTCGGACGACTGAATGTTAATTACATGGTGACNAGCAAGAGGAAATTAAANAAGCTTGTAGATGANAAAATAGTGGATGGTTGGGACGATCCGAGGATGCCCACTTTGTCGGGCATGCGGAGNAGGGGTGTCACTGCTNGGGCTATNAAAAATTTTTGTAAGAGTCTGGCAGTTGCAAAAACTGATGGCGTCGTCGANATCGCTCAGTTTGAGCACTTTATTAGAGATGATTTAAATCAGCATGCAAAGCGGGCAATGTGCGTACTTGAACCGCTGAAATTATCAATAACAAACTATTCGGGAGACCGTGTTGAAAACCTTGTCATCCCATGTCATCCAAGTCGAGATGATCTAGGATTCAGAGTCGTGCCATTTACTGCCTCTTTATGGATCGATCGTAACGACTTTAGTGAGAATGAAGCTTTTTCTCGAAAGAAGTTTAAACGATTAGTTCTGGGAGATTATGTGCGCCTCAGAGGCGCTTATGTGGTCAGAGCAGACAGTGTTGTCAGAGATGCTAATGGTATGATTGCCGAAATAAGGGCTTCGCTAGTGCCGGGAACTGTTGGTAAGAGTCCCCCAGATAACATCAAGCCAAGGGGTGTGATTCATTGGGTCTCGGAGCAATATTCGGTCGACTGTTGCGTAAATCAATATGATCGGCTATTTTCTCACCCGCTTCCCGAGTCAGGGGATGAAAGCTTCATTAAATTTATTAATTTTAACTCATTAAAAGTAATAGCTGGATGTAAGGCAGAACCTGAGTTAGCCAAGGCTAAAATCGGAGAAAATTTTCAATTTGAAAGAATAGGTTACTTTTGCGTGGATAATCGCCGGAAAGAGGATGATGACTTAGTGTTCAACTGTACGATTGGTTTGAGAGACACTTGGAGCAACACTAAACAGTAATCTCGAGTTACAGTACGTTAAATAAAAATATATTGGCGAATTTTAATGCCCCTAGTGATCTATAATACTTTAACCCGGAGGAAGGAGGACTTCTCACCGATATGCTCTACTCGGGTAACGATGTATGTTTGTGGTCCAACCGTCTACAACCGCGTTCACATTGGAAACGCTCGCCCGGCCGTTATCTTTGATGTACTGTTTCGAGTTCTTCAAACACTCTACCCACGGGTTGATTATGCGCGCAATATTACCGATATTGATGACAAAATAATCAAAGCGTCTCGGGAACTGAATCAAGATATATCTGTGATAACTGAGCGTTACTCTCGACTATACATCCAAGACATGGACAGTCTTAATAATCTTACACCCACTTTTTCACCTCGCGCCACAGACCATATTTCTGAGATGCTGGATATTATCACTGATCTTGTCAAGTCTGGTTTTGCATATTTTTCAGACGGACATGTTTTATTTTCTGTAGCAGCGGATTCGAATTATGGCAAATTGTCGCAACGTCTATCGTCTGAGTTAATGGCCGGTGCCAGGATTGATGTTGCGTCTTATAAACAAAATCCCGGAGATTTCGTGCTCTGGAAACCCTCTGGACCGGCGGATCCAGGCTGGCCAAGTAGATGGGGCCGCGGACGCCCCGGCTGGCATATTGAATGCTCGGCTATGGTAAAAAAACATCTCGGCGAAACAATCGATATACATGGTGGTGGTCAGGATTTGCTCTTTCCTCATCATGAAAATGAAAATGCGCAAAGTAGATGTATCCATAATGGTAGGCCTCTGTCGAATTTCTGGATGCACAATGGCTTTGTAAATCTGGATGGAGAGAAGATGTCAAAATCTCTCGGAAATTTTCGATTGGTTGGAGATCTTTTAAAAAAATATCCTGGCGAAGTTCTTCGTTATGCGATACTGACCGCGCACTATCGATTCGAACAGAATTTTGGCTTCTCTGTCTTGGATGCCGCCAAGAACTCACTAAATAGTCTATATGGCTATTTGCGAGCTGCTGAAAATATCAAAATTTCCCACTCAGATGAGGTATCCAGTTGCCGGGGAGTCGATGCATTACTGGATGATCTAAATACTCCTTTGGCATTGTCTGAATTGCATCGAATTGCGAAAGAAATGCATACCTCTAGAGGTACCAAGCAGAAGAGGCTCAAGACTCAACTGATGAGTTTGTCCAGATTGATGGGTCTACTGCAACAGAAACCCGAGGCATGGTTTAAAAACAAAATTGAAAATCAAGTAATTACCAATGATCAGATAGAGGATGCAATCAATGCACGTAAAGAGGCTAAATTCGCTGGCGATTATGTTACTGCGGATATTATCCGAAAAAGACTTGAGAAGAGCGGAGTGGTGCTTGAGGATTCGCGAAAGGACACTACTTGGCGTCGTCGCTAAAACAAAGAATTTGTTTTGCGCTTTTTTCTTTCGTGTATACCGTGTTTTTTATCAAATGCGTACCGAGGAAGAGCATATGTAGTGCGTCTCTGGTGGTGGCGCAGACTTCTCGCTTAGACTTCTCATGACGGAAATCACGACCCTCTCGGCTGTGGCTCTATAGCTCGCAAATTGACTTTCACGTACACAAAGATATCGTTCTTCCGTGTCATCGAGTTTTCTGTATTTGCGAGAAAGTATTGCTCTTTGTTTGACAGACGTTAATCGCAGTCCGGACCAAGCGTCGAAAGGTTCATATTGGAAGTGAGGGAAATGATGACGAGTTACCTTTACCAAGTATTCAACCTCCTCAGTGCTTGGTGCAACTCGCTCAGGATTGCCTGAGAACATGCTGTCAACTGAGCCAACAAGTGTTCCACCTCGCCAGGGCAGGATCGCGATACGGTTAGACGCATTTCTTCCTTCAACGTAAAAACTGTTATCGCAAAGGTGCTCTCTGAATTCAATATGGGTAGACTTTATCACTCGAGTGGGTAACGGGTTTTTAACACCCTCAATAGATCGGGAAACACGGTCGCCCCAAGCGCCTGTGGCATTGACTAAAAACCGACAATCAAAGTTACGGTTTCGAGAACCTTTGGCGACGCTCACAATGTAGCCATCGTCNGACTGGCGTGCGCCCTCAAAATTCACCGGGCAGAGGGCCATTGCTCCATGTTGTTTTGCGGATCTTAGTACATTCTGAGCGAGTTGGGTGTCATCAATATGGATTTCTTGGATCGCATAAACTGCTGATAGATCGTGTTGATTTAGGCCATAAAGGCTACGCCATCTTTTTTCAGGTAGGTTCCGAGAAGAAGCCAGATTATTTCTACCTGCAAGGGCATCATAAATGCGAAGCTGTAACGCTATTTGCCATGATTTCTGAACATTTTGTTTGTAGATTGGAAGATAAAACCAATCAACCTTTTGAATACTTGGTGCAATATCTCTGATAATACGACGTTCTCTCAGACGTTCCCGAACGTTAGAGAAACGGAGGTGAGGAATTCCCTCAAAGTCTCCGTCTATTATCTTACTTGATTTAGAGGAATTTCCCGCACCCCAACCTCTTTTTTCAACGATGATTGTGGAGAGCCCATTAATAGCTGCTGCCTGAGCAATACCGGCGCCAATAATGCCACCGCCAATAATGCAGAGATCAAAATGAGTTGACATGGATAAAGTCCGGTAAAGTATTTAAGGCTATCCTCTTGTGTGGTGCCGCGAGCTTAATTATTGTGGCCTTTAAGAATTTTTTATTTACAGTACTCATTTTGCCGCCTAGCCATATCGTAAAAGATAAAAATGCAGGAAGATGAAATAAATTGGCACACATTGAACTGACAGCACGCTTTTTCGTTATGAAGTCTGCATTCGCATAATTGACTACCAAATGTTGCACCAAATTGCCAATTATTGTCAAATTAAACGGAATAAAGGATATGGGATTATCTATTGCACCTGGTTTAATCATTTTTTTTATCTGATCTCTTCAATTGGACATTTTTCGTAACTTAGCTTAAAAAAAGAGTGTCATATAAAAATCTTATAAGCGGAGAATTTTATGTCGAAAGTGCTTTACGAAGTTGTAAATAATATTGCCAAGATTACTCTAAATAATCCAAAAAAACGAAATATGCTGGACGAGGAGACCAGCAGTCATTTGGTTGATTTCATAAAGGCGGCAGAAGCTGATCAGGATGTGGTCGCTGTATTGATAACCGGGTCTGGAAGTTACTTCTGCGCTGGTGGGCAACTCTCCGAGATTAAACCGGCAAAGAAAAAACTAAAAACAATATATAGCGGTTTTTTAAGTGTTGTCCATTGCACCTTACCTACAATTGTCGCATTAAATGGCCCTGCGATAGGTGCAGGATTCAATATGGCTCTTGCCTGCGATGTCAGGATTATGTCAGAAGAGGCCGTTTTGGATCCAAAATTTTTTAGATTGGGACTACATCCAGGCGGTGGATGTTCTTGGATGCTGAGGCGATTATGTGGCTGGAACGTTGCCGCTAGCTTACTTTTGTTTTCACAACCCCTCTCAGCACATGAAGCGGTTGAAAAAGGCTTAGCATGGAAAAGCGTTAAAAAAGAAGACTTACTAGAGGCTGCGATGGCGTATACCGATGCGATTCGACATTTGCCAAAAGAACTTCTTGTGCGTACAAAAAAGACGCTTCTTGCTGCTGATGCAAGTTGTCACATTAATGATATTTTAGAGATGGAGACTCAGGAGCAGATCTGGGCATTGCAGCAACCATTCGCGAAAAAAGCCATTGCCACGGTTTCCGAAAAAATTAGAAACAGTAACCATGTTCAAGATATGACCTCAGAAAGATTTCCTTAAATAACGAGATTTATACCAAATTTTCTGAGAGATATTACATCATTTGTTCTGCGGCGATAACAGATTGCAGTAGTAGGGTGTTTATAGTCATAGGTCCCACTCCCCCGGGTACCGGTGTGATAGCTGCCACTCTGTCGTACAGCGGCCCCAGCTCAATATCACCGCAACCATCAGGATGGAACCCAGCATCGATTACAACGGCGCCGTCAGGAACCCAACTCGCTTTAATATACTCAGGTTGACCCAAAGCACCTACGATTAGGTCTGATGATTTGATAATTTCTGGTAGATTTTTCGTCTTTGAATGGCAGATGGTAACGGTTGCGTGTTCATTTAGTATCATCATAGACATAGGCTTGCCAAGGATAGGACTACGACCCACTACCACAGCATGCATTCCCGTTAGTTTGATATCGTAAGCCGCAAGTAACCTCATAATACCTCGGGGCGTAGCGGAACCGAAGGATTCTTCGCCCATTGACATTTTGCCAAAGCCTAAACAAGTTACACCATCCACATCTTTTGGGAGGCTAATAGCATCAAAGCACAACCTTTCGTTAATCTGACGTGGCACAGGGTGTTGTAGCAGTATTCCATGACAAAATTTATCATAATTCAGAGCAATAATTTTCTCACGGAGCTCTTTTGTAGTTGTTGTCGCTGGAAGCTCAATCGCAACTGACTCCATGCCGATCCTTTTGCAAGCATTTTGCTTCATCTTGATATAGGTCTTGGATGCCGGATCTGATCCAACTAGTATCGTTGCTAAGGTCGGAGGTCGCCCATTTTTTAACTGTATGTTTCTGACCCGATCACTCAGTTGCTGTTCAGTTTTTCTGGCGACCGAAACACCATCTAAAACAATTGCACCCATTATATGATCCTTTAGCGTGGCTCTTACTTATTTTCGTCCCGCTTATTCCTCATATGCGGTGAGCTGAACTAAAAAACTAAGAGAAAAATTTTAGCTCTAAAGTCGCTTATTTTTAGTATGGGGTGGACGACGGGGATTGAACCCGCGACCACCGGAATCACAATCCGGGGCTCTACCAACTGAGCTACGCCCACCATAACATAAACAATGACAAACCGCTGGCATTACCGGGGTCCACTGGCGCGCCCGGCAGGATTCGAACCTGCGACC
>NZEU01000011.1 GCA_002689135.1 Porticoccaceae bacterium | reverse complement strand
AGCATAGGGTTATAGATTTCTCTAATTTCGCCACTTCTAGACCGTCGTAAACTTTTATGGTGCTCATTAAATTTTTCATTACTCACTTCTGATAGTTTAGATCTGTTTCGTATTTCGCTTTGGATGTCCGAATCTTTTTCCTCAGCAATTTCATTAACAAAGTATTCGATGGCAAGCCGATTCATCTCGTCATAATTTAGGCCCTTAACTAGGGTAACCCCGCTACGCTCCATGAATTTGGTAGCGGCTACGTTAAATGTTATTAAGTTATCATGCTCGTCCCAAATTAAAATAACATCGCCCATCCTTTCAAATGCTTGTAGCATTCGGTCACTATCTCTCTCATGTCGCCTCTCCGTTGTTAAGTCACAGTAAACTGAAATTAACGTTCCGTCCCCCTGGATGCTATGCTTTTCTTGATAGAAAAAATCTAGTATTGGATTATAAAACTCGTTATTACCTTCACCAATTGCTGTTTTCTTTGGGATCCTCTGGTTTACAAAGGCTTCCTTTTTGATACCGTTAATAAAACTCTCCGCGTCTTTGCTCTCAGCAGATTGATCAACAACATAGTCNTANAATGATCNCCAGAGCTCNTCGGCACNAGTACCTATNNGTAAAAAAACTCCCGAGTAACGTTTCACTGTTCCAATTTGAGGCAGACTCGTTGAACANAATAAGNTTTCCACCANCGTCCCAAACCATCACAGCGTCTCGAATTTGNTCAACTACTTGGGNGAGTAGTTGATCTCTAAACTTAAAATGTGATTTATCTTTATTAGTTTTAGTCTGGCCTTTCTGCGCCATAATTTTTCCTNTATTTATNATAATCAATGNTCTGAGNATTNCCTTGAGATTANCTTCNAACCAGAAATGTATCCANAGTCCCCTTCCCTTTGATCTGTAATGCGAGTCGCTTTGTCANGTCAAANGATNCTGGAAGTANTGAAGCTGTCTCCTCAGTCANNTGTATANAGTCGGGTATTCCNTGNGACTCCATCCTNGCCGCTGTATTTACAGTGTCACCCCATAAATCATAAATAAATTTNTTTTTTCCAATAATACCCGCAATAACTGGCCCCGAATGGATCCCAATCCTCAGGGACAACTTGAAAGAATCGACCTTGGGATACTCTTTCACAAATGATAGCATCCGCATAGCCATGCGTACTGTTTTAACCGCATGATTAGGATCGGAATTAGGTACGCCGGAGGCTAGCATATATGCATCCCCGATGGTTTTTATTTTTTCTACGTCATATTCTTCGCAAAATTCGTCAAACTTTGAAAAAATACTATTTAAAGTGTTTACTATTTTTTCGGCTCCTAAAGACTGAGACATAGGGGTGAAACCAACAATATCAGCAAACAATATCGTGCAATTTTCTACTGTGTCAGCAATCGTGGTCTCATTTTCTTTCATCCGTGCCGCGATAACCGGCGGTAGGATATTTAGTAACAGCTTCTCGTTTTTTTCCTTTTCCTCTTCGATACTTAAGATATAGTCCTCCTCTTTGTCCAGAAGGTGCTTTCGTTCGAGTGCCGCGTTAATTCGCGCAGCAAGAATCATAAAGTTAATCGGCTTAGTGACGAAATCTTGTGCCCCAGCCTCTAAACAACGATAAACAGTATCCTGTTCATCTAATGAGGAAACTATAATTACAGGAATATTTTTTGTTTGAAGTGTGTCCTGATTACTTCTCAGAAACTCATAACCGCTTACGCCAGGCATCAGGATATCTAATAATATCAAATCTACCCCTACCGACGATTGGATCAGCGCTTCTGCATCAACTGCTGATTCAGCCGAGAAAACCTTATGGCCTGATGCACTCAGTTTTCGCTTGAGATATTCCGTATTTGACACGTTATCATCTACGACCAATATGCTGGATGGAAAATCAGTCTTGAGAGCGTCAGGGGTTTCTTGCAAGGATTCCGAGAGTTGGATCACCAGATTCAAGTCGTCTCGACTTATGACGCCAGCATCTACAAGAGAGTCACTCGATTTAAAAACACCTTTGACCAGTGCTTGTAAGTTTTTCTTGAGACCGTTGGTTGCTTTTTCAATGCGGAAAAAATCATCTTGATAAGCGTTGTAAAAGCTGACTGGAGATCCTATTTTACATGCAACTAATTCGTCAATGTTGGCCGCTATAAGTCCCTGCGCTTGTTTGGCGAGCAGTAAAGATTGAGAGCTTAACTCCACAAAAAAATCTTTCTTTGAAAAACTGGTTTGAGGGAAACTCTGATCAATCAGAGTTGAAATCTCTCTACCATTCAAGTTAATACTGTTTAACTTAGTAGAAAATGTCTCATTTGTTTCGTTGCCTGTGTCCTCGAGCTCCTCAAGTAACAGCTCTGAAAAGCCACATATAATGTTGACGAAGGTCTTTAGATTGTGTCGAATCTTTGAGAGTAATAGTAAATATACTCTTGAGCCCATTTTATTTCCCTATAAATATAGATTTCTCTACCTTTCTCAGTCGGTTCACTTTTATTTGCTACTATAAAACAAAGTTAAGGGGGTTAAACGCTCCCTGTGTTTATGATGGTACACTATAAATAGATGAATAAAATAGACGCTAGATTGCAGTCTGCTTTGCCGAAAAAATGGAAATTACTCAAAATTTGGTGTGTGCATAGCTAGCCCTCGCCTTTGATCTTCAGCACGCTCAGGCTTCAGGAACTAGCGAATTCTGAATATTTTTCCAGGCGTCGAGTGGGTTGCAAAGAATATCTCTCCAGCCGAATTGACATCCAACGANGAGATTCTTCCAAATCCTGNGAGATTAATATATCGATGTCTGGGCCTAGTCGTGTCAAGACTTAAAACCAAGATCAATTCGAATTTNAGNGANGTAATAAGGAAGCTATTNTTCAGCTCTGGAAATAACTGATTTTCGTGGANATATTTAATCCCTCNGGGCGCAATCGACGGNATATAGTGNGTTACAGAATCTTTATACCCTGGCAACTGGGTCGCACCAATCAGGCCACCACCATATTCCTCACCGAGCGTAACTAGAGGCCATCCGAAGTTTGCACCAAGGCTCAAGATATTTACCTCATCACCTCCCTGCGGACCATGCTCAGAAACAACTACCTCTCCAAATTCCGAGACCAAATCTATCCCCTGAGGATTTCTGTGCCCGAGAGAAAAAATTTCTTTTCGCGCCCCTGTGTTAACAGTATTTTGTGGATGAGCTGTGAGACTCGCATCTGGCTGAATTTCGAACCTAAGCACCTTGCCGTTATATCTGTCTTTTGATTGAGCACATTCTCTACATCGCCTATCTCCGGAAGTAGCATAAAGCACATCTCCCACCAGCAAAATGTCTCCGCCAAAATGCTGATTGGAGGTTTCGTCAGGCTCTGCCTCAAAAAGCTTGACCGGATCAGAAAAAGTCGGCTCACCATCTAACGTCAGCGCAAGCCGATAAAGCGCCAAAGCATATCCATCCTGTTGTGTAACGATAGATGCTGCGAAATAAATCTGAAACTCGGTATCAGAAATTTTTACGAAGTCAAAATTAAAAAGCCCCCCTTGACCTTCATTATAAAGACCAACTTTCGAGGCTATGTCAAATGAATATTTTTGGTCTGTAGCCAAGTTATGTAAAAAAAATACGCCGTCTTGGCGCGTAGTCACGTACGCTTGATCACTAATAAATTTAAAGCCCCACAGCCTGCTGTTTGTCGAGAACAACTCGTCTACTGCCATCGCCGACTCGACCGGGTTGAACTCGGAATAATTAACCTCCTCCTCTTCAAAAGGAAAGTATGAATCAATGTATAGCTCACTCTGATCAATTACAGTGATATTAAACTGCTCACTATTGGTTGACTCTCCATCTGATACCTCAACAGTGACCTCATATATATTGTCCCCATCCACACTAGATGGTGCCTCAAAATCTTTTGGTGCCAGAAAACGCATATTGCCATCTTTGGAAATATCTACCGCGTCGGCATCTGGTCCGCTTACGGTAAAGGTCAATTGGTCACTGTCGGGGTCTGTAGCTAGGGTCGTAACTATCGACGTTGAATTCTCAGAAACGGAAATTTCAGACTCTGTCATAAATTGTGGTAACAGATTGGTTGTCGCTGATTGGTTGCCTCCACAGGAGGCCAGCACAAATATAGGAAATGCTTTGATTAGAAATTCGCAAAGCTCGCACAATCGACGGTTTAAAATCACAATACAACCCCGTTAAATAGCCAGAATGTAATATACGGCACTTTCCAGCGTTTTGTTTACTCACAAATAATAATTCGAGCATGGCATCAGTACTCTCTGACGAGTCCATAAGCTTGAAATTGAGGTCTTCCTGAACGACAGGGACATAGTAAATGTGAACTTAATACACAATATGTTCAATTCATCTGACTTAACAAAATATTATTTTACTTGGGATGATATTGCTTCTCAGACTAAAAGCGTAAACCCCACAGTTGTGTCATAATCACAATTAGNAACTTTGAGAGTGTGGGTAATTTGANTAAACTAATAGTNATAAGTTTTTTATCGGTAATACTGGTTTTNGGTGGATACCTANTACTAAAACCCGAAGATTTTGATTCACAAATCACCTATCAAACTTATTCACTCAACAGGGGCGATATCGAAAGTNTAGTGAGTGCCGCTGGGGCAATAAACCCTGTTGTTACAGTTGACGTTGGATCTGAGCTNTCCGGTGTCATTAGNGAGCTTTTGGTAGACTTCAATTCAGTTGTAAAAAAGGGTCAGCTAATTGCTCGGCTTGATAATCGAACCCTTCTGGCAAGACTCCAGCAAACAAGAGCTGATCTAGTAATGGCCCAAGCAAATCTCCAGCAACAAACTGCATCGCATGCAAAATCTGTTGCACAATTACAACTCGCCANGCAAAGCCATNCACGNCAAAAAGAATTGTTCACCCGCGNNCTNATTAGCCAGTCGAATCTAGATGAAAGTGATGCGNCGCTGGCAATTGCNGTGGCNGANATATCGCTCCGAGTNGCCCAGATAACNGCATCNGANGCNAATATTCTTCAGCGGGAAGCGCAACTGNAGCAGGTTAACTTGGATCTNGAGCGGACTGATATTCGCTCNCCCGTAGCNGGAATTGTAATTGATCGCCGTGTAGATATAGGTCAAACCGTCGCAGCCAGCTTTTCAGCTCCAATTTTATTTNTGATTGCNCAAGACCTTGAGCAAATGCAGATTGAGGCNGATATTGATGAAGCCGACATAGGAAAACTAGGAGAGGNNCTCAAAGTCAGGTTCACNGTAGATGCTTATCCAGAGAGAACCTATAAAGGNTANATTTCTCANGTNCGAAAGGCATCAAAAACCGTTTCAAATGTTGTTACTTACACAGTAATTGTTACTGCCTCTAANAAAGACGGNAGCTTGCTACCGGGTATGACGGCCAACGTNGATATNGTCTTAGGAAAAAAGGANNGTGTTCTCCGCGTNCCGAATTCAGCCCTGCGATTTCGTCCTGCAGGTNCCTCAGAGAAACAAAATACNCACCCACTNCACGAAATGATGGANCAATTAGATCTTTCTAAAGAGCAANAGGTGCTTGTTAAACCNATCGTNAAAGATATGGTNAGCCAGATGTCTAGTAACCGCGGAAACTGGCGCGGTGATAGCAGAAATAANTCACTNAGACAAAAATTNCGCAATCAGCTAAAACTNATTCTTNCCGAGGAACAATTCGATAAATTTTCNAACNTAGGGCGAAATAGACAGAGGGATATGAGGGATGGCNGTAAGCCGGGAGAAATTTGGGTACTNAAAAATGGNAAACCANTAAATTTTTCCGTAAGAACTGGGATTTCCAATGATGAATATACCGAAATCTCCGGCAAAANCCTTGAGCAAGGCGATGATATAATCGTCCGTGTTAGTCGCNAGCNAAAANTTAAATNATGACCNGNNNAANTTCTTTAATTCANGTTAGNAGNCTTCGNAAGTCGTATGATATNGGANAAGAAANAGTNCANGCGCTCAACTCAGTNGACTTAGCAATTNGTGAAGGCGAGTTCGTTTCTGTCATGGGCCCATCAGGGTCTGGGAAATCTACCTTTATGAATNTGATCGGNTTTTTGGATAGNCCCANTGGTGGTGAGGTCTATTTTGAAGGAACAAAAATAGANGGCTTTTCAAAAAATCATCTGGCAACAATAAGAAATCGAAAAATTGGATTTGTATTTCAGCAATTTTTCTTATTACCCAGAACTAGCGCGCTTGATAACGTGATGTTACCGCTTTTTTATTCGAATATAGATAAAACGCTTTGGGTGGAGAGAGCTCAGCATTGTCTTGAGCAAGTAGGTCTGTTAGATCGTCAGAATCACCATCCGTCGCAACTGTCGGGAGGACAACAGCAACGGGTCGCAATTGCTAGAGCGCTAGTAAATAATCCTAGCGTAATAATGGCTGACGAGCCTACTGGGGCGATCGATACTGAAACGGGGCTCAGCCTCATGCAACTCCTGCAAGAATTGAACAGCAGTGGCACCACCCTCATCCTAGTAACTCACGAGACAGATATTGCAGCTTTTGCGGGGCGTCGTTTAACTTTTAGTGATGGGTATCTTGTTCATGACAGTTACTCGAAACCCTTAGATGCCGCTGAAGAATTACGGAAATACAGAGCTATGCCAACACAGAAGAATTTTTCGAGCTAGATAAATGAAGGTTGTTGAATTAATAAAAATAGCTCTGACCGCGCTTCGAATAAATTTGATGCGTAGCATACTTACCATGCTCGGGGTGATTATTGGCGTATCAGCAGTAATTGTGATGGTAGCACTTGGGGCAGGTGCCCAAAGAGAAATAGATCGCCAACTCGATTCGCTTGGCGGCAACATATTCATAGTCTTGAATAATCACCGACGACAAGGAACGGTTGCGAAGGCTCGCGGCACTATCCAGAAACTATCCGTCAAGGAACAGCAATTTATCGAAACTGATGTCCCCGGAGTGGACCGTGCAGGCGCTTCACTAAGATCTCAAGGCCAAATAGTTTTAGGGAATATCAACTGGCGAACAGAAATTGATGGGGTCGACAACGGTGCCTTCACCGCAAGAAATCTCAATATTTTGGAGGGACGAGAATTCACCTTTAAAGAGCAAAGATCAGCGGCAAAAGTGGTAATACTGGGCGCTACAGTTCGAGAGGAACTTTTTGGGGCCAGCGAGGCGTTAGGACAAACCGTGCGAATTAACGATTTCAATGCAAAGGTGGTAGGTACCCTCAAAGTAAAAGGTCAAAGTATGTGGGGTAGTGATCACGATGACCGAGTGCTGGTGCCACTAGAGACAGTAAGAAAACGAATCATTGGCGTTAGTAAGCACAGTCCAAGATCGGTCAGCTACATTGCGGTTAAGATGCTGGATGGCTATGACATGGTTTTAGCTGAGGATGATATCTCAAGTGCACTGAGGATAAGCATGAAAATTCCTCCCGGTGAAAGTGACAGTTTCAGAGTCAGAAATATGTCTGAAATTTATGCCGCAAATGCGGAATCTGAGAAAATATTCAATAGTCTACTTGCCGCTGTGGCGGCGGTCAGTCTGTTAGTGGGTGGAATCGGTATCATGAATATTATGCTTGTTTCGGTTTCTGAGCGGACAAGTGAGATCGGTCTGCGAATGGCCGTGGGTGCAAAACCGTCAGATATCCTAATCCAATTTCTTGTGGAAGCTACAACTCTATGCTGTATCGGCGGAATTCTTGGGGTAGTTAGCGCTATCTGCGCAACATTCCTGATAGAGACATATACAAGCACTGCAGCAGTGATTGAATACTATGTAATCGCGATTAGCTTCCTGTTCTCGGCGTTTATTGGGATATTTTTTGGATATTATCCGGCGTTAAAGGCGTCGAGACTCCAACCAATCGACGCCCTTCGTCGTGAATAGTTTTCATTAAATCGCTCTTCAAACAGATTTATTAATTGAAGGTTATGGCTTCACATATCAGCGGCTATGGAATGAACCTGTCAACTTTATTTAAACCAAATTAAAAAACGTTATTAATACTCTCTGATTCAATTCATGCAATTTTAAGGAACAACTGACCAATTACGGAAAAAATTACTTAATCCTCTACCTTAGCAACCCACAACACCCCAACCTCAACTTGTTTTACCTCTACCATTGATCCAGCTTCGATGTGAGTAATGCCCTTAGCCATCCAATCAACACCAGAGTAACGATGCGCCAAATTTTCACCGATAGTCAAATCCGTATCAATTCGAAAGCGATGACCTACCAGATCCGAGGCAACCGCCTCATGTCTAGTTGTCTGACCTAATTTTTTTAAGGGAACCCAAAGCACTGCGGTAATGAGAATAGTGAGTATCCCGATGACACTAAAAGAAACCCCCATCGATGACGAAATAAAACCAAAATTCATCAATAGTCCTGTCACTATCAAGGACAGGCCAAAAGAGGCTAAGACGACCAAAGAAAATCCGAACGCCACGGCTTCGACAATAAAACAGAGAACACCGAGGCCTATGATAATTGAAGAGAAATCGGTCGACAAAGCTTTAACCAGATTGTTTTTCGTTGATTGATTTAATAATTGATGTAACTTGAGCGACTACCGCGGACGCATCGCTCGCAGAGTCTGGTAGCAAGACGACAGAGGACTCTTTTGCAATAGCATGCTTTGCCTCGATTGCCCTTGTTGCAAGATCAAGTTGAATTGCCTTTTGACCCATATCAGTGACCGCAGCCTCCCCAATTCTTTTTATCGCTTCCGCTTTTGCCTCGGCAACTGCTACTATGGCCCTAGATTCTCCCTCTGCTCGAAGCACTTGCTCGTCTCTATCGGCCTCCGCCGCAAGCACAACTGACTGCTGTTCACCCTGGGCACGATTTATAGCTGCCTGACGATCTCCCTCCGATTCAAGGATTTGCGCCCTTTTAACTCGCTCCGCCTTCATTTGGGCCTCCATAGCGTCCATCACCGACTTTGGAGGAACAATATCTTTTATTTCATAACGGAGCACTTGTATTCCCCAAGGTGACGACGCCTCGTTTATAGAGGTAACGATATTTGTGTTAAGCATATCTCTCTCTTCAAAGGTCTTATCCAGCTCCATTTTTCCTAATTCGGAACGCATTGTGGTCTGCGCGAGTTGCGTCACTGCAAAAACATAGTCATCGACTCCATAAGTTGCCTTTACCGGATCAAGGACACGGAAATATAAAACTCCATCAACCGTGAGTGAAATGTTATCTTTTGTTATCGCATTTTGACTTGGCACATCGACAGCCTGTTCTTTAAGCGATCTATCCGCACCAATCCTGTCAATGACAGGCAATATAAATCCTAGACCTGCTTCCTTGGTCGACTGATATCGACCGAATCGCTCAATCACAAAAGCTCTATTTTGCGGCACAAAGAGAATACANGANTTGAATACCACCAATATAAAAACGAGTATTACAANCTGTAAAATCGGTAATGAGGNCAAAATTTNNANAATNTCCATTTAACTATCGCTCCACCAAAANATCAGATATTCGAATATTTNNAACACTATAATACTTTTGCTGTGGGTATTGGAGNGGTATGTTTTCACAAATACCGACAAAACAGGAATCACAGAGANNGTACNCCTCATTGGGNGAAAGGTTTAAAGCANCAAAGCGTATCAAAATAGGGNGAANTNCTGAACATCATGTTGTGANACTCAGTTNTCACAGGNTNGTGTAGTCNACCGTTTTATCAAGGCTAAAAACATCTNNCNTNACANCTTTAGATTGATTNGGTATTTGTTTTTGCGGGTCAAAAAACGGCTTCTGAACAACAACTCCGGAACGGACACCANNTTCTGTTACNATTTTTAGTTCAGTGCCCAACNTGCTAAATTCGACTNATACCATTCCTAGTGCAATNTTCTTTTNNAACCGAGGAGAATAAATAGCTGACGTTATTTTTCCNACTTCAANCCCGTCTGCACACAACATCCAGATTNGAGTATTTGGTCCCACTAANGGTCCACCGNCAATTTCTATTCCAATCTGTTTTCGTTCTANNCCCTGACTTTTTNTTTTTNTAAGCGCATCTTTGCCNATGAANTTNGCTTNCATTTCAAGGTCAACNAGNCGATCTAATCCTAACTCGAACGGATTAGTTGTCGAATCCATGTCAGCATGGTACGANAGCATTCCAGCCTCAACGCGTCGAATNGTANTGGTGTGTCCCNGTTTGAGACCAAATTCTTGCCCTGCTCGNATTATTGCCTCCCATAGNTCNCTNCCTCTCTTACTATCTTTCANGAATATTTCATACCCAAGCTCATTAGACCAGCCNGTTCTTGAGACCACTAGCGACATATCCTCGAGATAAAAATGATCATGCCANTAATAATTNAGCTTGCGCGCCCGATCNCCGAACANCTTATAAANTATTTCACCAGATCTTGGTCCNTGGAGCTGGAGTGGAGAGACGTCAGGTTCCGTAATTTTCACCTCATATCCGGAATTAATTGCCACTCCCTTTGCCCACAGTAGAACGTCGCTATCTGCGATCGACAACCAAAAGCGATTTTCCTCCAGACGGAGTAATACTGGATCATTCAAAATACCGCCAAGTTCGTCTGTTATAAGAACATATTTACACTGACCTATTGATAGGTTAGATAAATTTCTTGGTGTTAACAGCTGCGTAAAAGCATACGCGTCCTTGCCGGTTATCTCCACCTGACGCTGAACCGAAACATCGCTCAATGTTGCCCTGCTTATCAGGTTCCAGAAGTTTTTTTCTGGGTCTCCGAAATCTCTTGGAATGTACATGTGATTATAAACCGAGAATCCGGTGGCACCGTCACGAACTGTGGCTTCAAAAAACGGGGACCTACGGATTTGTGTGCCAAAACCAAAGTTTTCTAGAGCCTTTTGTTGCGAAGGTCGTTTCATTTATGCCTCCAAATCCAAAGTCACTATAAGTTAAATTAAATATTTGCCACGATGAAGACAGTACAAACAAGATTGATCATTAACATCACGACATGAATACGGGCTATCGCACCTTCATGATCTACGACGTCTTGTAAACTGTAATTTCGCAGTGTGTGTCCCCAAATTGTCAACCATTTTTTTAATTAAACTAACT
Source organism: Porticoccaceae bacterium (assembly GCA_002689135.1). Taxonomy (GTDB): domain Bacteria; phylum Pseudomonadota; class Gammaproteobacteria; order Pseudomonadales; family Porticoccaceae; genus TMED48. The sequence continues at coordinate 955 of NZEU01000011.1, read as the reverse complement.
CGGGTCATAGACTGCTTTTCGGTGCTCTGTACCAAATAAGATCCAACCAAATATTAGGCGAAAGGATGCTCCCAAAGTTAATGATATGCATTCTCTTCTACGACATGTCTTTTCTAAAAAGCGACATAAAAGAACTGTCATATTGACAAGTCTAATTGGCGGGTGACTCAGAATTCATTTTGACACATTAAAAGGTGCTTCAGAGAAACTAAATAATATGTCAAAGATTATTTCTTGAACGTTAGCTATGAATCACGATTCTTAACGCGACTTTGTCTACTAGTATTTGGCTCTATCACCGAATCAACCGGGAGGCACGCTTACGAAGCTCAAACTTCTGCACTTTTCCAGTTGAGGTTTTCTGAATTGCTTCGAACATAAAATATTTTGGGACTTTATAATGGGCAAGATGTCGATGACACCAATCCATCATGTCATTCTCGGATATGACAGAACCGGCTTTTGATTCAACAAAAGCAAACGGTGTCTCTCCCCACTTTATATCTGGCACGGCTACCACGGCGGCTGCACTCACATCGGGATGTTTTTGTAGTACCTCCTCTACCTCGATCGAGGAGATATTCTCTCCCCCGGAAATAATAATATCTTTTGACCGATCTTTTAACTGAATATACCCATCTGGATGAATCACAGCGAGATCTCCGGAATGAAACCATCCTCCTCTAAATGCCTCTTCTGACGCTAATTTGTTCTTCAAATAACCTTTCATCACGACATTACCACGTAACATAACCTCACCAATCGTGGTTCCGTCCCTTGGAACGGGTTCCATTGTGTCGACATCAAATACTTCAAGACCTTCAAGGGCATGGTAACGCACACCCTGTCTGGCTTTTAATGATGCTTGTCTAGCTAAAGTCAATTCGTTCCAATTGAGATGCCAATCATTAGCTACAGCCGGGCCATATACCTCCGTAAGCCCATATAAGTGCGT
>NZEU01000010.1 GCA_002689135.1 Porticoccaceae bacterium | reverse complement strand
GTTGCATAACAGTTTCTTGAATAAAGAGCTTGAAATAGGTTGTCTCTGGAATAATCTGTACAAAGAATAGCTGTAACGCCCTTGGTGTACTTTATTTGATCATTTTCTAGTGTCTCTTTATATATACCTCTAGTATCACTTTGACCTGATCTTCAAAATTATTGACTACATCTTCATACTGAACATGTAAAATTTGTTTAGGAAATTGCAGATGCCAAAAATCCATTAAATCTACATAATCGCAATAATATTTGCCGATATCCTCTAAGTCGTTCGAAAATTCCTGACCCTCCGCAAATAGCTGCTTAAAACCGCTAAAACAGCAAGCCATAGGATGGCGTCTTGCATCAATAATTTTTGCATTTGGGAGCATTAATTTTATTAAGCCAATGTGTCTGAAATTGTTTGGCATTTTATCAATGAATAGCGGAGCGTTTTTTCGATGTATACTGGTATCTTCGATATATTCTTCACCAAACTTCCTAAATTCTTCGGACGAGATTTGCTCAAGAATTAGAGGATATCGATGATCACCCTCGAGTTGTCGATTTCTACGCAGTTCATTTACGAGTGAAAGGATATTTGGTAATTCCAGCGTGCCGTCGACTTTACTGTGTGAAGACAAAATCTGCTCCAAGAGAGTTGATCCTGCTCGTGGAAGACCGACTACAAATATCGGATCAGAAGCATTATATCCAACCTGCCCGACTTTCTTTACAAGGTCTGCATGAAATACTACTTTTTGTTTTTGAAATTCATTCGTAATTTGCTCTGCATTATAATTACTTCGCCTTTTTTTAAGATCATTTCCGGCTTTATAATGTCGGAAAGATCTCTCAAAATCATTAATGTCCTCATAGGCTTTTCCCAAAGCAAAATTGATATTAACGCGATCATGGAACGTCAAGGCCGTATCATGAAGTTGTTGCTCCATTGCATTGATTTCATCACTGGAAAAGGAAAACGTTTTCAGATTAGCAAGGGAGTGCCACGCCTCCCCGAAACCCATTCTACTCCGAGTAGCAGCCTTGTAAGACAAAATTGCATCATCTCCGTTGCCGCATGTTTTTAAGACATGTCCCTTGAAGATCAGCGTTCCTGGGTCACCCGGAACCTTTTTTAAAATATTTTTAAAATGCCGCAGAGCATCATCATATTCACCTAACTGCATGCAAGATATGCCATGCATGGACTGGTACTGGGTATTTTGTGGCTCCTTATCCCGCAAAATTAAAATTTCCTTATGTGCCATTTGTAGTTTTTGACGTTTCTTTAAAACCTCAACATACTCAACACGCAAATCCTCGTCATCGGGATCTAGTTTTAACGCACTCTCTAATAAAAATTCGGGATCATGAAGAATATTTAACTTGATGCCAATTTGCGCGAGAATACGCATCGCATTCACGTCATGAGGAGTCACGGATAAAAAATCGCGACAAAGTTTTTCTGCCTTTGCGAGCTTACCTTGCGACATCAGGTCCATAGCAGCCACTAGCGTCGGAGGCATTTGAAGCAACCTATCCAATTTAGGCATTAATTTTTGGGCTTCTTTTTTCTGATTCCACTTTGTCAGAATCTCTATTTGTGCGGCTAGCGCTGCTTTCAAAGATGGATTAAATTGTATGGCTGCTCTAAACGCATTAAAAGCGTCTAAAAGCTTCCCCATCGCTAAATTAGTGTGCCCAATTTCTTGGTGAACACGCCCATGCTCTGGAGCTAGTTTCCTAAGACTCATCAGAACATCGTTAGCTTCCGCTAATTTTCGTGAATATCTAAGACATACCGCTAAATAATAGTTTGCATCCACATTTTTCGGTTGTGCCCGCAAAATTTTATGGCATACCTCCATTGCATGATCAAATCTGCTCGATCTCATCAACGACTCGACATTTTCTCGATCGATACTTTTCAATTTGACTCCAAAAAAAAGTGCCCCTTTACGGGGCACATTCACCTTCATTAAGCCTGACTCTATTATCAAAAGTTCTTTATCATTCTTAATCCCACGGTCCTAGGTCGAGCATAAGACACTCGAGGTCTATCGAAAACATAATTTCGAGCAAGCTCTGCCCTCTGATCAGTCAGGTTATCGACAAAAAGTTCAGCGCTCCAACCGTCTGAACTTACTCCCGCTGTGATACCAACCATCGACCACGAGTCAATCGTGTCCCTATTCATCCGAATAATATCACTGTAGGATTCAGCGGAGTATGAGACGTGTGGCATAAAGTGGGCAACCATGCCAGAGTCAAGGTCCCACTCATATCGTGCCTGAAGATTACCCTGAAATTCTGGCGCAAATGCAAGCTCATCACCAACCTGAACATCATCGGTAGGGATCAAGACGTTGGTAATTTCAGTACTCAAAAAGGAAACCGCTGCGCTGATAGTAAGACCCTCAAAATTTTCAGGAGCCCATAACAAATCTGTCTCTAATCCAACTATTTCAGCATCTGCCGCATTATCTGCAAAAAACAAGTTAGAGATAGATGGATCAAATATAGATGTTTGCATATCTGTTACATCAACAACGAAAAAATTTCCATTAATGCGCATTGTCCCGTCAGCCAGGTCCGCCTTCCAACCAAGTTCAAGGTTTTTTACCTCGTCCGTTTGCACTTCGAATGGCACTGTATAGCCAGAGGACGTTGATGCTCCACCGGGCCTGTTCAATATTCCAGGCCTGAACCCTTCAGAATATGTACCATAAATTAACACATTTTCGTTAGGCGTATAATTTAGCGTTAACTTTACTATCGTGCCATCAGTTTCGGCCTTGTCAGGAGCCGTAACTGCGTTGATTATCCCCTGAACCTCATTGGGCGATATTGCATTTGGCGCTGACACTACAAGGCCTCTACCGATACTGTAAGCGTCCACTTCCGAAAGTTGCGCGTAAACCGAATCATAGGTCGACGAACTATCTACTGTGATGGTTGTAGCCGGCCTCGAGTCTCCGATAAACGTGAAGCTTCCATCGCCATCATAAAGATCGCTGATGTTAGTTCCGAACTTCTGATTATCGGTCCCCCAAGCAAAATTTGAGAATGATCCATTGGCGCTACCAACCATATCAACCTCTACGCTGTAGTATCTCGCGCCAATGGTTGCAGAGAAGTTGTCATTTATATCGTACGTCAACTCACCGAAGAACCCAGTTTGTTCGTCTGTTCGCATAATGTCGTTTCTAAATAACTCGTCGGGCGCGAATGGGTCCCTCGAAGCATATCCATCTTCATAGGCGTAATTTGTGGGACAATCTACACCACCAGTGCACATGTTCCATTGATACGTTCCCACGTGTCCAGGATAGCGGAAATTTACCCGCTCTTTGAGTTCAGTATCACTAAAGAAAGCGCCCGCTGTCAACCTTACAGTTTTATCTTGATCAGTGCTTATCCTTATTTCATGAGTAGTAACATCCAGCGAATTCATTATAGTGGCGTAAGTATCAGGAGCATTACAAGCTCCTCGAGGGACATACTTAGCGTAATCACTCCTCGCAGTGGCAAGGTAACCCCCGTAGTTATATTCTGGGTATGAAACTGTTGAATCACAGATATAATAAGGAAGATACTGAGCAGTATAGAGGTAATCCGTATAATCTACTCTTTGATCAGTGTCTCGAGAGGTATAAGACCCAGCATAGACAATTTCCAATTCCCCAATCCTGCCCTCTAACTTCAAGCTTAAATTGTCAAAACTATCTTTTAAATGCTCATTTTGATAGCGCTGTATAGCCGGTCTACTAGTCCCGAGAGTCGGATCAGCAGAAAACACGCCTTCTGTCTCGAGGTCCTGTGTTCCAAATGCCGTTAGTAAACTCCAGTCATCTCCGATGTTCGCCAACGCACTTAATCGGAAACCTTCGTATAAAGACGTGTTAATGTCATCACCCACCATTGCAGAATTGTCTGCAGCAGCGAAGGTGATTCGGTTATACGTAGAGGGGTCGGTTGGGTCTATTGGCACTCTTTGCGCTTCTAAAATAAAAGGTCTAGACGTGACATTAGGGTCACTCGCAACAATTGCATCCTGAAGCTGGTTAATGCCCGCAATCGCACTAGCAGTCTGCATTCCAGCGCGACGTTGCGACACAGGCTCCCCATTTGATCGGATCGTTCCTGCCTCTCGAAACCTAGCGCTCTCAAGAGCCGTTACTGTTCCTTGTACATTATCAATAAATCCGCCTTTATCATCACGATAGACTACACCTCTGATCGCGAGCGAATCATTCACTGGGAAATTTAACATCGCCTCGATCTGATTGTTATTCCCTCCGTCTGTCATCGACGACATTCCTATCTTTACTCGACCATAAGTACTTTCAAAATCTGGTTTATTTGTTATCAGCCTAACAGTTCCGGCTTGAGAACTTGCCCCAAAAAGGGTACCTTGAGGTCCTGAGAGAACTTCAACCCGCTCCATATCCGCTACATATACATCTAGATTTCGTCCTGGTTGCGCAAGCGGTTGTTCATCAAGGTAAAAAGCTACATTTGGAGCCAATCCTGCAACTCCTGCTGTCGTCAGATTGGGAGTTGTGGACGCTACACCTCTGATGTATACAGTGTTTTGGCCCGGTCCAGAACCGCCAGCTGTCACCCCTGGTAATTGAACCAGATAATCAGTGAAGTTTGTTACCCCAAGCTGGTCTAAGTTTTCAGAGGTAAGTGCAGATACCGCTACAGAAACGTCCTGCATGCTCTCCTCACGTTTGGTTGCGGTTACGATGACTTCTTCAAGCTGGGCAGTCGCTGTACCCGCTAAGCTTGCCGAAACACTCGCTGCTATTATAGATTGGATGGCCCTGTTGAGACTCTTCTTGCGAAACATAAAACTCTCCCTTAATTATAAATTCATTTAACTGGTCATGGCCTTTTTGTGCCGCATTTGTATGCATGGCAAATGCACGACCTAAGCACTTTTCTATTTTGAATTACCCCTCTTGCCTTTAAATGTAGATCACCATAAATTACGATCATGACTACCTTCCTCGTTTGTCCCTCGTCATCTTATTTCCGCTCCGCAAATTCACTCTGAACAAAAATTAGAGATCAGTGAACCAACTGCACACCATTGGCTCCAAGCACCACCTGACGCCTCTTGTAAAGCCCTCCAAGAGCATACTTGTACTTTTTCTTAGACACCTTAAATTCTTTGTATATTGTTTCCGGAGGAGCCTTATCATCAAGATTCGAAACTCCTCCATGTTTTCTTAGGTAAGCAAGAATCTGTTTGCCTAAGTCTTCGTCAAAATCCGATGCCGAACGAGATATCAGCAAATCAATTTTTCCGTCATCCCGTATCCGCTTTATTGAGCCGTGCAAGAATTCACCAACCTTAAGATTTCTGTAGGCATCCGGCTCGAATATCAGCCCTAAACTGCGATTGTCAATCACAGCCTTGTATCCCAAATCGGTTCGGGCCGCTATTTGTAAAGCAACTGCCTGGTTAGTTCTAAACGAAAAACCTTGTTCACTCAAATGACGGTTAAGCTTTGTGGAGGCAACAATGCGATCGGTATTTTTGTCATAAAAAACATAAACAAAACATGAATCACCGATCTTAAGAGGAGTCTTCTGCTCTCCGAAAGGTACCAACAAATCTTTCGACAAGCCCCAGTCGAGGAATGCGCCAGCCCTGTTAACATCGCTTACGGTGAGCAATGCACACTCTCCGACAGTCACATTAGGAATGATAGTAGTAGCAGTTATTTTGTTGTCGGAACCAAAGTAAAGGAAAGCCGACACACAACTCCCAATATCCGCTCCGTTCGGGAGATCACGACGCTGGATCGGTATTTCCCCGCGCTCATTACCGTCTAGGTAAGCCCCAAAATCTACTACTTTTACAATTTTTAATTGGTTAAACGATCCAATATCGACCATTTAAACGTCTCGTTGCGCGCATCAGCGAGGCTTCCTCGCTACGCCTTACGAATAGTATACAAAATCCAGAGTTTTATTTCCACTGTAAGGATATCGACGTTCAGTTATGAAAATAGAGTTCAAGTCTTCAACTCGACTTAGATCGCCAAAAGAAGTCCAGATTCCATAGTTGCTGTGAACCAGCACCAGAGTCACAACACAAATACACATTTCTGCAGAGAGTACTTTTTGTGACAAAAATCATGAATCCTGCTCAAGTTTTTACTTGTAACTAAGCTCCTTAATGTCTGGACCGTAAGAATTTCCACATGTCCAATTACAAAAAAATAATTACATTGAAACTTTCAGTTCAAGATATACACTTCTTCTTCTTACATCATCAACGTGGGTCATCATGGGCCAGCCTAGTGTCTAGGCCTGGAGTGGGTAGATCTTCATTGAGGAGATTTCTCGACCCAATTTTTAACGAATCGGATATATCTCCCAAACTCAACATTCTTGCGTAAAGGATTAGAGATAGGAACGCCAGAGGTTCACAGCTTCAAAAACTATCAAAGAGCTTTCGAATAGCTACCACGACGACGAAAGGATATTGATTGCTAAAATCAGGAAAACAATTATAATTCTGTTTGCTAACTAATCTACTCGGTGGCAAAGTTTAGGTGAGGGCGTGTTTAGCATTTTGAGAGACAAGGTTTTGGGGCTTTTTTGGGACCTTAACCTTTTTAGTTAGTAGCTACTTCTTCCAAAAGGTGCTGTAATTTTAGCTCGGGTGGTTAGCTCAGATGGTAGAGCATCGCCCTTACAAGGCGAGGGTCACAGGTTCGATCCCTGTACCACCCACCAAGATAGCAAAAAGTAATGTTTCGGACCGGTAGTTCAGCTGGTTAGAATGCCGGCCTGTCACGCCGGAGGTCGCGGGTTCGAGTCCCGTCCGGTCCGCCACTTTTTGCGACATTGAATGAGTCCCGCAGAACTACCAATTCTGGCTATGTCAGTTGTTGTTTAAAATAGTGTGCGAGACTGAGTCCATGAGAGAATTGGTTTCTAACTCAAACTCACCATCATGAATCTTTGACAAGCGTATCGATCTTTTTAAGCACCAAGGATTAATACAAGTTACCTAAGGCACTTAGATGAGTGTGAGCGCCAATTGGCCATTCAAACCCAGCGCATTCAAGCTCTATTATGGTTGGATAATCTGGATTGCAAGTGCACTTGGGATTCTATGCACCATACCCGGGCAGACTATCGGTATTGCCGCTTTTACTGACTCTTTGATTACAGCGCTGAGTATCTCGCGTACTGAATTATCTTTGGCATATCTGATTGGCACCATCATTTCTTCATTTTACCTGACTTGGGCGGGAAAATGGTTTGACATACTTGGTGCGAGGATAATGATCAGCACCGCCTCCATCTGTTTTTCACTTTCCATCATATATTTGAGTTTTGTAGATACCATAGGAACTCTTTTGGGGGGCTCAAACTTCGGAAATTTGAGCGTGATAACCCTTGGTTTTTTTCTCATCCGATTTCTTGGCCAAGGCGTTCTTACAAATTGTTCCAGGAATTCTCTGCTACTTTGGTTCAATGAAAAACGTGGATTGGTCGTTGGTATGCGCACCGTTGTCATTTCTTTTGGTTTTTCAACTGCCCCACTAGTTTTGGGAAATGCTATCGGGATTTTAGGTTGGAGAGAGACTCTTTGGTTTCTCGCGCTATTTATAGGATTAGGTTTCTCGACGTTGGCTTTCATATTTGTTCGGGATAATCCTAAATCATGTGGCGTGGAGATGGATGGTTTGATATCAAACTCTGAAACTAGCACTAAAAAAGATGTCGAAAGTGCAACTCTTTTGCAAGCGAAAAAGAACCCTATTTTCTGGGTCTATTCCTTAAGCTTTTGCGCGCATGCGATGTTTGTCACTGCGGTAATATTTCACATTACATCAATTTTTGCGGAGGCTGGAAAAAGCCCGATCGAGGCCTTCAACTACTTCATCCCAGCAGCTATATTTTCAACAACAACAAATATGGTAACGAGCTGGCTTTCCGATAAAATTAGCCTGAAGCCATTACTTGTCTTGATGCTATTTGTATTCGCAGTGGGGTGCTTGGGTGTCATTAATCTTGGAAGGGAATGGGGATTCTGGCTACTGGCCTTTGGCTTCGGGACAGGGAGTGGACTATGGGGAGTTTTAACAAATTTAACATTTATACGATTCTTTGGTCCCAACCACATCGGGGAAATCAGTGGTTTCAGCGCCTCGCTTTCTGTATTTGCGAGTGCGATAGGACCCGCACTATTCAGTTTAGGTTATGATTTATTTGGAAGTTACACCGCTCCCGCAAAACTAAGCTTGCTACTAATCATGTGCCTCCTAGTCGCTTCCATTTTCATAAACCAAAAAGAACCAGAGAGAACTATTTAATCCTTTAAAATCGAATACCGCGGCATAAAAATCAAACTTATCCAACTACAAAACTGAGTGAAATACGTAGATCGCATGTAACTCTTTTACCTCGTCAACCTCTATTAAACAAGGAATTAACTTACTAACCGCCTCACACTTCAACGAAGTTAACTTGAAATAATTTCCATTTGGTTTCAAAACCTTTGAAATGGTGCAACCCAGAATCGCTGAATTCTATATTCGAACCAAATACAAGGCTTTTTAGCACCTCAGATACCAACACTTGACCACCTTTTGCTAAAGCCTGAATTCGAGCCGCGGCATTAACATTTATCCCACTAATGTCGCCATCAATTCTTTCGATTTCTCCTACATGAAGTCCGCTCCGAACCGTCAGACCTAGAGATCGGACTCCTTCGTTTATCCTACAGGCGCAATTTATCGCTCGCGAGGGACCATCGAAGGTTGCGAGGATACCATCGCCCATACTTTTCACAAAAATTCCATCGCAACTGGCAATCTGCTCTTTGCATAAACTATTAAATTCCAATATTTTTTCTTTCCATTGATTATCTCCAACCTCAAATTGAAGCTGTGTGGAATTTACAATGTCGTTGAAAAGGATAGTCGACAAGACTCTACTGTTCTCCGTGTCTGATTCCGACGGCTTATACTTACCCACAAATTCTAGTATCTTTTCCATAATCAACTGCGATTCATTCATATAAAAAAGATGACCTACACCATTAAGCTCAATAAATTCCGAGTCCCTAATTCCATTCTTCAACTCACAAGCCCAGTCAAAAGGAACACGATTGTCATCTCTGCAGTGAAGGATAAGCGTCGGGCATTGCACATCTTTTAAAAAGGGTCTTATGTCTAGTAGTGCCGTGAGATACATCATTTCTCCGATTTTCTCAGGTGACGAAGATAGATTTTCGAACTTTTGAAGTTTCGTCCTAAGATTACCGTCAATAATAATTCTAGGCGGCAATGCCGTTCTCGCGAAGTCACCATTGCCCCAATTAATCTCGTACTTACGCGTAAGCTTTCGCAAAAAGAAATCAATAGCCATTTTCCGAAAAAACCCGGGAATTTTATTACTAAAATCAAGATCTGGAACGTGAGCAAAACCACCAAAAATAATCAAGCGATCTACTAGATCTGGATACATTGCAGAAAATAGGGCGCTCAAGGAACCTCCCTCTGAGAATCCAAATATTATCGCTTTCCGAGATTCCAATGATTCCATAATCAAACGTAGGTCATCCATACGCTGCTCAAGAGTCGCAGCCTTGTCAATTTTTCCAGACATACCGTTTCCACGTTTATCAAAGGTAATCACCCTAAAGTACTTAGCGAGTTCATTAATAAACGATGAATAGCCCGGCATCTCATGAGAAAACTCAATGTGAGACACAATCCCGGGCACGATAATAAGATCTTGCGCGGCATTTCCAAAAATCTGATATGCAAGCGTAAGATCGCCGCTTGTCAAAAACTTCGTTTTTCCATCCACATTCATTTATAGTCTCCTGAAATATCTGTAACAAAAATTGTAGCTCAGAAAAATCAAAAAGAAACAATGACAACAATAGTTTTTATCGCTTTAATCATCACGCTGGAAAGTGGTAACGACTTTTTGCTGCGTCGACCGATTAAGACCTATGTAGTTTGAAAAAGGAGCGGACATGTTTACCCGAGACGGACGTAACCCCATTGTATTATTTTTTTCGATACTAATTTTTTCTGCATTGGTGAGCTTCACTAATGCAAAAAAAGCACCCTCAGAATATAAGGGCCGAGTCGAAAATAAAAATTTTCACATTCTCCGACTCGATGGTCGTTTAGATAAAATTGTGGATGAAAAAGCGGTAATATCAAAGATAGCCGAAGGCTTTGTCTTTGCTGAGGGTCCCGTTTGGGATCGCAGATTAAAAAGGCTCCTTTTTTCTGATGTGCGAGATAATAAGGTTTATGAACTCAAAGATAATGTGCTCAACAAATTTTTAGATCCGGTTTTTGAGGGGGAAATACCGAAAGGAATGAGAAATGTCAGCGCTAATGGGCTGACATTTAACGCTGACGGAGACTTAGTAATCGCTGAACACGGCAATAGAAGAGTTTCGAGCATTTCGGTTAATGGTAAAAAAAGCGTCCTAGCCTCAAAAATAGATGGTCGTCGCTTTAACAGCCCAAACGACCTTGTGTATGATTCTCGAGGGAATCTTTATTTTACCGACCCACCCTACGGCCTTGAGGGATATGATTCATCAAAAATGAAAGAGATACCCTATAATGGAATTTATAAACTGACGAGTGAGGGTGATGTTATTTTGCTGGATAATCAGCTTACTCGCCCTAACGGGATAGCGTTGTCTCCAGATGAAAATACCTTGTACGTGGCAAATTCAGATAGAGAAAATAAAGTGATCATGAAGTATAGTCTTCATAATAATTATATATCTAAGACGGCAATATTTTTTGATGCTAATCACCTCAAATCGCGAGGTGTGCCAGATGGCTTAAAAGTGGATTACTTTGGTAATGTATTTGCAACGGGTCCAGGAGGTGTCTTAGTGCTATCGCCAGAGGGAGATCACCTTGGAACAATTCGTACTGGCGAGATAACTGCGAACGTAGCTTGGGGCCAGCCTAAAGGTGATCACAAATGTAGCAGTAATACATTAATTATGACGGCAAGCACTAGCGTTTATGCCTACGAATTGCTCACCACCGGTTGTGTTCCTTAATCACAGATTTATTAGGAAATGTCCAAAATTAACAGAAGAACATTTTTAAAAAAAAGTACACTTGCAGCCACTGCCCTTGGGGGGTCTCAAGGATTAATAGCAGCCGCTTGGTCTAAGCGTGTTCAAAATTTAAAGAAACCAGATGCTGTAAAGATGGCAATTCTGGGACTCGGAAGCTATGCGACGAACTGGATAGCACCTGCAATCCAACAAGCAGAATATGCTAAATTGACGAGTATTATTTCGGGATCACCAGAAAAATATCCAATCTGGCAAGAGAAGTATCAGATACCCGATGCAAATGTTTACAGCTACGATAATCTTGAGAAAATCGCAAATAATCCTGAGATAGATTGCGTTTACGTGGTCACTCCGCCCGGTAACCATGCCGAATTTACAATAAAGTGTTTAAATGCTGGTAAGCATGTAATTTGTGAAAAACCCATGGCACGCAGCGAGGATGAGTGCTCACTAATGATCCAGACGGCCAAAAGCGTCAAAAGAAGCCTTCAGATCGGTTACAGATTATACTGGGATCCATACACCGTAAAATTTATAAACTCTATGCGAGATTTAGAATTCGGCGCCTGGGAGACCATGAAAACTGGCTTCTCATTTCGACCTGACGATTCTAACTTCCAAAGAAAGAGATGGCGGATAGATCGTGAAATGTCTCTCGGTGGGGGGCTTGGTGAATTGGGCGTGTATTGCGTGCAGTCCGCGTTTTACCTTGCTCAAAATTACCCTACTCTTGTCGAAGCAAAAAGCTGGACAAAAAGAACCAACATCTTCAAGGGAGTTCCTGAACACTGGGAATGGGAATTGACTTGGCCGGGCGGACGAAAATCAAATCACAATTCTGGATGGGGACAATACAGCCACTTTATTTACATGAAGACAAGGGATGGCGCCATGGAGCTGGAACCCGCTTATAGCTATTCAGGGAATAAGGGTCTCACCCCGAAGGGCCAATTGACATTGCAAAATATCTTTCAACAAAAATTACAGGTAGATGGGCAGTGTCTGGCTATAAGAAAGCACCGACCAAACATCACTTCAGGTGAGATGGGAAGAAGAGATGTGAGAATCATCTCAGCGATCATTGAGTCAGCAGAATCAAAAAAGGCTGTCAAACTAACTTGAGTTAAAGTACTAATGAAAACTAACCCCTACAATCAAGCTAGACTATCCCTAAAATTGATCTCAATCGCTGTGCTCATTGGCACAGCGATGTCTTATGGTAACGACGATAACTACACAATTATTGATGTAAGAACCAACGAGGAATGGAACACCGGCCGCCTTGAAGACGCGAAACATCTTCCGGTAAATGTCCTCAAGGATAAGATCAAAAAATTAGTTCCAGACTTCCAACATACTATCTATCTATATTGTAGAAGCGGGAACAGGTCAGGAAGGGCAAAACAAATTATGGATAGGCTCGGCTATAAGCACACACAAAATCTAGGAAGCCTCAATGAGGCTAGTCATTTTCTCAAAAAACCAATAGAGAAATGATGAGATAATGGGCGATGATTTTTAGCGGCCAAAAAATATTAGGTCAAGTAAAAGCTCACTTCCGTATTAGAGACCTAATGTTTAAAACTTTCAAGAGTTTGTCTCGCAGGAGTATCTTTTGAGAAGTAAGTTTGTTGCGGTCGCAATTTTATTAGCTTCAGTTGCTATCGGCCTCTTTATGAATTCTCTCCGCGGAACTCCTCCAAAGGTGCCCGCACCAGAGGCCGCCATTGCTGTAAAAACTGAGAGGCTTCATAGCAAAGATATTGAATTGTATGTTATATCTCAAGGCACTGTGCAGCCCAGTGCCCGCACAACACTGATTTCAGAGGCTACAGGAACCGTTGTGCAGATATCAGAGCAGTTTGTTGTCGGCGGGACATTCGTTAAAGGTGATATTCTAATGCAGCTTGATACCACTAATTATGATGTAGCGCTTCAAAGAGCAAAAGCGAAGCTAATTAGCGCCCAAGGCCAGCTGGAACTCGAGAATGCAAGGGTATTCCAAGCTAAAAAAGAATGGGAAATCACGGGTCGCCCCAACAGCGAAGCACCTCCACTGGCACTACGAAAACCGTTTCTTCTCGAAGCTCAAGCGAATAATCTTGAGGCTGAAGCAGAAGTGAAATATGCCACTATCAAGCTGAATCAAACCACCTTAAGGGCACCTTATTCTGGAATGGTTTCACGCAAACTGGTGGGCATTGGTCAATATGTAACGCAAGGGTCACCGGTTGCCGAGCTCTTTGCAACAGACTTCTCAGAGGTAAGATTACCCCTTACTGAGAAAGACTTATCCACGATGGGGGGTATTCCAGAAGGAGTAGCCTCGAAGCGAAGTGTTGTGGCACTCCGCGGTTCTATAAATGGAGCCAACGGACAATGGAACGGCCAAATCGTAAGGTCCGAGGGTGTTGTTGATCAAACTAACCGCGCTCAATATTTAGTAGTTCAGGTAGACGACCCCTACAACCTTAAGCCACAAAATAAGAATTCTGGTTCGCTTCCGTTATTGGTTGGAACATTTGTTGAGGTTACACTTCCTGGGAGATTGTTAGAGGATGTTTTTTTGTTGCCGTCGGGAGGTCTTCGTAAAAATATTCAAGTCGCGACCGTAGACTCCGAAGACAGGCTGAGGTTAAATCCAGTCTCTATAGCGTTCAGCGACGATAACTACTTTTACGTGAGCTCTGGTCTAGAAGAGGGTGCTGAAGTAATCACCAGTGCGCTAGGCGTGCCTATTGAAGGTCTCAGAGTTGCCGTAACTAATAGGGCCTCCTCAGATTCTGGAGACAGAAAGTGATTACAGGTGCTGGCCTGATCAACTGGTTTGCGCGGAACTCAGTTGCNGCCAATTTAATTATGGTCTTTATTTTCTTGGGGGGTGCTCTTTCGCTATCAAAGGTAAGTAAGGAGATGTTTCCCCGATCTGACACCAATATGATCACCATAAGAGCCTTCTACCCGGGTGCTGCTCCAATAGAGATAGAGAAGGGCATCATACTTCCCATCGAGGCGGCACTGGAGGGTTTACAAGGAGTCAGGAAGGTCTCGTCCAGAGCGGGTCGAGATTTTGCTTCGATCACGCTTGAGACTGAGTCGAATCAAGACGTCAACGAAATAATGTCGCTTGCCGAGGGCAGGATTGACGGAATCGTCAACTTCCCTATGGATATGGAAAAGCCTCAGATCCAAAGAGTCTTAAAAAATTTCTGGGCTGTTGGTCTTTCGGTGCATGGCAACATGACCCAGCGGGAGAAAAAGATACTAGGCGAAGAGATCTATGATGACCTTCTGCAGCTTTCTGAAATAAAAGAGTTGAAACTCTGGGGTGCTGGTAAGCTCGAAATTTCCATTGAGGTGGAGGAAGCAAAATTGAGGGCTTTCAACTTGACCTTACAAGAGGTTGCGGAAGCCGTCCGTGCATCTTCACTGGACCTTCCTGCAGGCGTAATAAGAACCGATAACGGAAACGTTCAGCTGAGGACCGAGGGCAAGTCCTATTTTGGCGAAGATTTTGAAAAAATAGTTATTCGCGGGGCAACCGATGGAAGCGAATTAACCATAGCAGACATTGCGAATGTTAAAGACGGTTTCATGGAAAAGAATATCGATAACCGCTTCGATCGAGAAAGTTCCTTCACTTTAGGTATTTTCTCGCTTGAGGGCCAAAATCTGCTAAAAATCAGTGACCAAGTGCACAGGTATGCTGAAGAAAAACGAAAAACACTTCCCGACGGCCTGAAAATGAGCGTTCATAATGATGAAGCATATCACCTCAACGGTAGGCTTCAAATGATGTCCGAAAATTTATTTTTGGGAAGTATCCTTGTTGCTATAGTCTTGGCACTATTCCTTAATTTGAAAATCGCTATGTGGGTTATGGTAGGAATTCCGCTCAGTTTCGCGGGTGCTTTTTGGCTAATGCCTCTTGGAGGCGTTACGGTAAATGTGATGAGCCTCTTTGCCTTTATCATGGTACTAGGGATCGTTGTCGACGACGCAATTATCATCGGAGAGAGTGTTTACCGTGAGATCACTGAAGACTACAAAAAACAACAGTCTCCAGAAAAACTCCACCTGACTCCATACAAAGCGTCAATAGAAACAGTGGTCAAGGGAACCCATCGCGTAGCAATACCATCCACCATCGGACTGTTGACAACGATGGCAGCGTTCTTGCCAATGATGTTCTTAGGCGGTACCTTTGACGGAATCTCCAGAACCATCTCAATAGTGGTTCTTTTGTGCCTTACTTTTTCCCTGATTGAGTCAAAATTAATACTTCCCTCTCACCTTGTAGGACTTAAATTAGGTGAAGAACATGGTTCATTTTTATCTCCATTACATTCTTGTCAACGGTGGGTTTCAAATGCGCTTTATCGTTTTGTTAATGGCGTATATGATCCCGCACTCCGGAATGCGCTTAATCACCGCTATGCGACACTAGCAGGCTTTCTGGGTACATTGATTATAATTGTAAGCTTGATCACGAGTGGAATTACAAAATTTGAATTCTTCCCCAATGTCCCCGGGGATGACGTACGCGCAGAAATAACCATGCATGATGGAGCCTCTCGGGAAAGTATCTCAGAAACAATCAACATCGTGGAAAATGCAATTTACACAGTTAATGAGGAGTACCTCTTAAACAACCCAACCTCTGCAGGCCTCATAGAGCATGTATCTTTTCATGTGAGAGATGATTCTGAAATAGTATTTCGATTGGCATTGACGAAGTCAGAATTTCGTGAGATTACCGCAAACGACGTTGAGAGATTGTGGCGCAACGAGGTGGGCCTTCTACCGGACGTCCGAAAGCAAAGATACATGGCCAGCGAGGGTCCTGCAGGACCTAAAATCTCTCTTTCGCTTTCTGGGCCAGATCCGGATGAACTATCACTAGCCGGTCTTGAACTTCAGGAATACCTGACACAATTTCAGGGGGTATATGATATATATAACTCTCAAGGCTCGGGTAACAAGGAACTACTGATTACGCTAAAACCTTATGCCTCTCAGGTTGGCATCCGTCTGGTGGATATTGCTCGGCAAGTGAGGCAGGCCTTCCACGGTGAGGAAGCTCAGCGAATCCAACGTGATTCTGAAACCATCAACGTGATGGTACGGTTTCCGTATGTTGCGCGTCGCTCTATTGCATCTCTTGAAAATATGCTGATACGCACGAGTAGTGGAGAGTCCATCGCAATAGGAGAGGTTGCAGACATTAAAATGGGGCTCGGTGTAACCGAAATTAATCGACTAGATCGTAAACGCACAATTACCATAACCGCGGAGGTTGTTGAAAATAAGATCGAGAGCGGTGACGTGGTACGCGACGTTAAGGCGTCATTTGTACCAATTTTACTGGAGAGGTATCCAAGCGTTGAATTCCGCCTCACAGGAGGTACAAAAGAGCAGAACGACTACTACTCGAAAATGATCATTAGCGGCCTTACATCTCTTATACTAATGTATGGACTGCTGGCTGTACCACTAAAATCATATCTTCAACCGGTGCTAATCATGTCGGTAATCCCATTCGGTTTCGTAGGCGCCGCAATAGGTCACATGTTGCTTGGCGTAACCATGAACATGCTATCGATTATTGGGATCATGGCTCTTGCTGGGGTCGTGGTGAACGATAGCCTGATCATGGTAGACTTCGCCAACCGACAACGTAACGGTGGCCTGGCTCCGAATGACGCGATCATAATCGCCGGCAAAAAACGCTTTCGTGCAATCCTCCTCACGACGCTCACTACCTTCGTAGGATTATTACCCTTGCTATTCGAAACGAGCGTTCAGGCCCAATTTGTCATACCGATGGCATTATCACTGAGCTTCGGCATTCTTTTTGCCTCCACTATTACCCTGATATTAGTGCCCTGCCTGTACGTCTTCGCAGAGAAAAATCAGCGATTCCTCAGTGCCTTTCTCAGCGTCCTCTTAGCTATTGCCATCAGTTACTTCGCTACTTTTCTAGGCCTCATAAGCCCGGAGATAATGAAAATCATGGTAGTTATGTCGGCTTTCCTAATGACTATCCTTTTGTTAGCAAAAGCATTTAATCGCTTACCGGAGCGAGATATAGCCTAAGTTCTGGGTGCTTCCTTACTTACATACAACCTCCTAGTGGTTCCCCATTACTACCCACAGTGTCGGTTCTCACCCACTTCGCCCACTAAACCAAATTAACAGGCAAGGATCTCATTTACGACTGACTATATCGCTCAAAAGTGCTTCCAAACTCCCTACCTGCATCCATTAACCAACGAACCACATAGTCGGCAAAACTTCGTCTTATAATCACATCATAGGATTGATCACTCCGGTTTGCTATCAGGGCAGAGGCCTTGGCAAATGTAGTTCGCACGCACCTTCCAGCTCCTCGATCGGCATCCACCCACGCGCCAAAGTCATAGACTGATGACTTTTTCAAGACCGCTTCTATTGAACTCAGTGCTCCGGAGAGATTCAGCACTGTTTGACCTCCAGATACGTCTGTAATTACGGCAGGCGCCTTCAACCTATCTCGAAGCGTTCTTTCGAGAATCGACTCACTAACGCTAACCAGTAACCACTCGTCTGGTCCGAGCCAATATAGTTGACTCTTTGAATTATACCTATAGGTACATGGCTCCAGTGGGAAAGCCATTTTAACGTTTTGATCAAGTGACAGTCCAAAACTCTCATCCCCGCGATCGCCACGAATAATAAACTGAGCCGCGGGCACGACCTCCCGAATTGTAAGCAATGAGCGCGCATCGGAAATACCTGAACTATCAATCTTCTCCTCTTTCGAACTCGCCAGAAATGCACCCTCTGATATTATCGGAGAACCAAAGTGATATTTGTTAGACATTCTGGCGCTCTCCGCCTTTGTCATAGAATACCGAGTCAACGATCTCAGCAGCTATGACTTGTCCGTCTGGGCGAGGACAATAAACAATTTCTCCAAATCTTTTTCGCCCCCCCTTTATGACTGCTAAAGCAAAACCAAAACCCAGGTTAGAACTAAAATAACTTGAGGTAACATGACCCTGCATAGACATAGGAATGGATTCGTTGAGATCAAATACTACCTGCGAACCCTCCGGCAAAACCTCACTTTTGTTGACCGGCCTCAGACCAACAAGCTGCTTTCGATCATCGCGAATTGAATCACTTCGAGCAAGAGAACGCTCTCCGATGAAGCTAAACTCTTTGTTTTTTGCGACAATCCAATTCATATTCATATCTGATGGCGTCATGGACCCATCGGTATCCTGACCAACTATTACGAAGCCCTTCTCGGCACGCAACACATGCATAGATTCAGTACCATATGGAGTGATGCCAAATTCTTCTCCTGCTTCAATAAGAGACATCCAGACATGAAGACCATATTGCGATGGAACATTAATCTCAAAGGATAGCTCACCTGTAAAACTTATACGGAAGATACGAGCATCTATTCCTGCCACAGTGCCAGAACGCCACGCCATAAACTCAAAATTACGCTTGTCGATCTCGATATCCTTACACACCTTGCCAAGAACCCTACGTGCGTCTGGACCACTTATTGTCGAAGTACTCCA
>NZEU01000009.1 GCA_002689135.1 Porticoccaceae bacterium | reverse complement strand
TTCTGCACTTTTCCAGCGGGATTTCGCGGTAAAACATCAACAAAGTGTAACCGAGTAGGCAACTTAAAACGAGCGAGTTGCGAACTAGCAAAGTTACGCAATTCTTCTAGTTGCAAATTTGCGTCTGGTTGAAGCACCACAACAGCAACCACGGCCTCCCCCCATTTTGGATCAGGCTGACCGATAATAGCAACTTCGATAATGGCTTCATGCGCATATAGGATACTCTCAACTTCAGCAGGATAAACATTCTCTCCCCCAGAAATGATCATATCTTTTAGACGATCACAAAGGTACAAAAAGCCATCATTATCGAGGTATCCTATATCTCCGCTGTGGAACCACCCGTTCTGATCAATTACCTCAGCAGTTGCTTCAGGGCGATTCCAGTAACCCTTCATCACATTTGGTCCTCTAATACATACCTCTCCTCGCTCGCCAGCGGGTAAAGGATTATTTTCAGAATCTACAATACAAATGTCAGTATAAAGTGGAGAACNACCGGCAGATCCTATTTTTTTGTTAGCAAGATGACTGGCAAGGATACTTGCATACGGAGCGGTCTCAGTGAGCNCATATCCTTGACAAAAACTTATTCCTCGGGCTCCGTAAGTTTCAATCAAGGGAACTGGTACAGGCGCGCCGCCAACCGTGACCGATAAGATGCTACTTAAATCAGTAGTCGCAAAGGATTTATCCTGCGACATCAGCAGGAACATAGTTGGCGCACCAAACATCGTTGAAACACGATATTTCTCCAGGTCTTTCAATACCTGTCCGGGCTCAAAACTACGATGAAGAATTACCTCTATCCCACACGCCAAGGAAATTAGTGTTGTCACATTTAATCCACCGATATGAAATAACGGTGCGCAAGTCAGTGTTGCTGTTTGCATATTGTTTTCACTGAAAGCAACATTAACAGCATTCCAAAAGAGGTTACCATGGGTCAACATCGCACCTTTCGGTAGACCTGTCGTACCAGATGTATACATTATCAGTGCGATATCATCTGCGGACATTTGCCCAAACTGTTCAAGTGGGTCTTTGTTATCTATTAATTCCGGAAAAAATTCCCAACTTGACGCTTTTGACTCTACACTTAGATAACGACCACATTGAAGATTTGAGCGCTCGTGATCAACCAGTGAGATCATAATTTGATCCGCAAATATTACCTTTAAACCGGCATCATTTGCTATAAATCGAATCTCTGGTCCGGTCAACCGGAAATTAATTGGGACGAATATAGCTCCCAAACATCCACAAGCATATAGAATCTCTAGAAATGACGGATGATTGAGCCCAATATAACCGACACGATCTCCCTTATTGATACCCATATCCCTCAGCACTGCTGAAATCTTGCGCACTCGCAGAGCCAGCTGAACAAAAGTTTGAGTGTGACCTTCAAATGTAATTGCCCTCTCAAGCGGTGAAA
This sequence comes from Porticoccaceae bacterium, assembly GCA_002689135.1. Classification (GTDB taxonomy): domain Bacteria; phylum Pseudomonadota; class Gammaproteobacteria; order Pseudomonadales; family Porticoccaceae; genus TMED48. The sequence goes on along the minus strand of NZEU01000009.1, from coordinate 43,708 downwards.
TTTTAGCTCGTTTTAGTATAGTTTGTCCTAGGCCAATATCCGGACTTCTCGCCATGTTCATTTCGACCCCCCAAAGGAATTCTTATTTTTTTGTAGATTTATATCTCGGTTTTATAACTAAATAAACATGCATTTGCAAACTTGTCAAAATGACATGTCGAACCAAGGATANACATTATTTAATGTGGCACGGAATGTGCTTTACTCACACTATCGATTTACCAAGATTTTAGAGTACAAGCAAAAATTCCCCTGTAACTTACAATCGTATTAGATTTATCAACATCTACCGGGGCTTAAATCAAGAGCTAGCACTATAATGGTGCAATACAAGGCGAGGATATCTCTAAGAGCAAAACTAATCTTGAACAACTATATCTTCAACAAGAAATATTGCCGAGATCCAGGCAGTTTTTACCCATTGATCTTCACCGATCTCGATGGCAGTCTATTGGACCATAATAGCTATAGCAGTGATCCTGCCTTAATACTGCTAAAGGAGCTAGAAATTTCTGCACTGCCGGTCATAGCAGTTACTAGTAAAACCGCCTCAGAGGTTATCCCTCTTCGGAAAAATCTCGTAAATATACACCCATTTGTAATTGAAAATGGGGCAGCGATATATATTCCCAAGAAATATTTCTCAAAAAATTTAGTTATAAAAAATTCTGATATAGTCGATGAATATATCCGAATTTCTGAAGCACCATCCCGAGACCACTGGCGAAAGATTTTGCATAAGTTTGATCATTGCTACCGTAATGAGTTTAGGAGTTTTTCTGATATTTTTAATCGGGATGGTGCCGCTGGTATTTGCGAAGTCACGGGATTAAGTCTCCAGTCGGCAAAAAATGCAAACACACGTGAGTATACAGAGCCCCTAATCTGGGAAGGAACTGAGGAAAGAAAAATTCAATTTATTCAAGAATTGAGGAAGGTCGGTGCAAATCCACTTCAGGGAGGACGCTTCCTTACTATTGGCGGTGCTTTTGACAAAGGAAGCGCATTAAAAAGAATAAGTAGTTTTTATGAGTCAGTGCTTGAGCTACCGATTACCTCCCTCGCGGTTGGTGATAGTGCAAATGACGTTAGCATGCTTGATTCAGCCGATTGGGCGTTACTTATCAGGGCAAAAAATAGAGCGCTCCCATTATTAAGACGTGATAGCAATGTGCTCATCAGCGAAAAAGAGGGGCCACAAGGATGGGATGAAGGAGTGCGGAAATGGCTAAGACAAATAAATTACGAATTTGAAAACGACGATGATGACTAACGTCACCAATAGTCGTAAATAACTTACATATTAGGAAACACAAATGGCGGATTTCTATCAAAACGGAATTATAACTACACTCCACAATTTACAAAATAGACCAACTAGCCAATTGGAAGAGGAATTAACCAATTTTGCTATACACAGACCTATGGGGCTCATATTGCCCTCGCTGTACTCCGAATTACAGGGCCCTGCACTTTCAAATATTGTTAACGAGTTATCTGCGGTTCCCTACCTGGACCAAATTGTTATTGGCCTCGACAGGGCAACTGAGAAAGATTATCGTCATGCGCTGAATTTTTTTTCTCGAATGCCACAAGAGCACAAGGTGCTATGGAATGATGGGCCAAGATTAAAGGCAATTGATGATAGCTTGAGAGATCTTGATCTAGCTCCCAAGGAACTAGGAAAAGGAAGGAATGTTTGGTATTGCATGGGATATATTCTGGCATCAGGAAGAACAGAGTCGATTGCCCTCCATGACTGCGACATCAAAACGTATGATCGATCTCTCCTTGCACGACTCATTTATCCAGTGGCTCATCCAAGCTTTAGTTATGAGTTTTGCAAAGGCTATTATGCCCGCACAGCAAACGGCAAAATGCATGGCCGAGCTTGTAGGTTACTGGTGACGCCCTTACTAGGGGCATTAAAAAAGATTCTTGGTCAAATGGATTATCTTGATTATATGACGAGTTTCCGGTATGCGCTAGCGGGAGAATTTTCATTCAGACGAGATGTACTTAGAGACATAAGAATTCCGAGTGATTGGGGTCTCGAGATAGGTGTGTTGTCGGAAATGTATCGGAATTATGCTAAAAGTCGCGTTTGCCAAGTTGATATTGCCAACAGTTATGATCACAAGCATCAGCCTCTCTCTCCGGAGGATGCAAAGAATGGTCTTTCAAAAATGTCAATCGATATTGCCAAGGCAATATTTCGAAAACTGGCGACTCAAGGTGTTGTATTCGAGCGAGGAACATTCAGATCGATCAAAGCTACTTATTACCGAATTGCTCTCGACGCGGTGGAGAATTCTAATAATGATGCGATAATGAATGGACTTACTCTTGATGTTCATAGCGAGGAAAAGGCAGTTGAGCTTTTTTCCAAAAATATTATGAAAGCGGGAGAAGTGTTTTTAGAGAGACCCAGTGACCGGCCATTTATCGCAAGTTGGAACCGAGTTATTAGCGCAGTTCCAGACATTTTTGAACAACTCTTGTCGGCTGTTGAAGCAGACAACAAAGAATATATGGAACATGTTAAATGACGAGTTTACCATCTGAGCGCTTGAATAGACGCATTGCGGAGCAGCTTTCTTTTTTGTATCCAGACCTTAACGATGTCCAAGCCAAAGCGCTTTCAACTGATTTCTTAAGCATAATGGAAATCAACGATTTTTCTCACTTCCCTGAGCCTCATAGGAACTATTGGGATGAACGTGACATCGTGGTCATCACATATGGTGATAGTATTCTAAGCAGAACTATGGCTCCACTGGTTGCGCTGAAGACTTTTTTCGATAAATTTCTGCGATCCAAAATCAACACAATTCACATTTTACCGTTCTATCCATTTACTTCTGATGATGGCTTTTCAGTGCTAGACTATTCCAGCGTTAACGAAACTCTTGGAGAATGGGCAGACGTGTCTCAAATTGCTGGGGACTATCGCTTGATGGCAGACCTAGTAATCAATCATTGTTCTGCGCGAAGCCGTTGGTTCGAGAACTATATTGCTGATCGCAATCCAGGTCGAGACTATTTCATTTCAATTGATCCAAATACTGATTTAAGTGATGTGACACGTCCACGTGCTAATTCTTTGCTAAAGCCAGTTTCAACTGTTCGCGGTCCAGAACACGTCTGGTGTACATTTAGTCATGATCAAGTTGACCTGAATTTCTCTAATCCAGAGGTGTTAAAACAATTTGTTAAAATCATCAAACTATATCTCGAAATGGGTATTCGTATCTTTAGACTTGATGCAGTGGCATACCTTTGGAAAAGGGTGGGAACCAAATGTATAAATCTAGAGGAAACACACTGTGTTATAAGACTTCTCAGAGGCCTTCTAGAGTGTGCTGCCCCAGGCGCGGTTATAATCACAGAAACAAATATTCCTAACCGAGAAAACCTCGCCTACTTCGGAAATGCAAATGAAGCCCATTGGGTTTACAACTTTTCTCTACCGCCATTACTCATTAACACACTTGTAACTGGAAATTGTGAATATTTAAAACAATGGATGATGAGTATGCCTCCGGCCAGAATGGGTACGGCATACTTCAATTTCATTGCCTCTCATGATGGGATCGGTCTTCGCCCTGCAGAAGGGTTACTCAGCGAGATTGAAATAAAGCGTCTCATTAAAACAATGGAAGCTTTTGGAGGAAAAATCTCATGGAGATCACAGGACGACGGCACCCGCAAGGCCTACGAGATTAATATATCACTCTTCGATGCTTTGAGTGGAACGCTTGATGGTAAAGACAATTTTGTTCTCAAAAGATTCATCTGTGCACATGCGATAATGTTGGGACTTGAGGGAATTCCGGCAATATATATTCACAGCCTCGTTGGCACACGTAATGACTATAACAGGTTAACTAATAGTGGTCATAACCGCGCGATTAACAGGCATCAGTGGCAATATGAAGAACTTGTCGATCGAATTACTAATGAGAATAAAATTGAGTACGAGGTCTATAGCGAGTTAGGCAAACTCCTAGATATTCGTCGTAATCAAGTCGCGTTTCACCCAAATGCTACACAGTTCACGCTCCATCTGGGGGATAATATCTTTGGCTATTGGAGGCAAAGCATTAACCGAGAGCAAAGCATTTTTTGCGTAAGCAACATAAGCAATTCAAAACAAAAATTATTCCTCGCTGAAATTAATCTAATAGATAACCAAAATTGGTGTGATCTGATAAGTGGTGAAGACTTTAGTGATCGCGACTCATTCGTCGACTTAAATCCCTACCAAACAATCTGGATAAGCAATAGTTTAGACGACTCGCAAAGCTTGTAGCCATCGTTCCATAATTGCGTTTTCTAAAAAAGCTCACTGTCCTAATTAATTGATTATTATAGAAGTCACCATCATTTGGTTTTTGGTCTTAAATCTCAAGTTACTGTAAAATTACGCCATATTCACTTCTTATTTGATTATAATAGTAGACTGCAAGGAGGGGATTTGCGGTGAACCCTATCTATCTTGTGATTTTGTTAATTTCAGTTTTGCTTAATGGCTACTTTATCTCGAGATATACTGAAGAAGTAGAGTCAACTGCTTACATTGAGGAGAATATATCTTATATGCCGGGATTAAACGCAAAAACAGCAATCTCGTCCATCTCGCAGGATATCGAAGACAATATGTTCGAAATGCTTTCATTGAAGCAATATCACGAAAGTGTAAAATTATTAATCAATGCAGATTCAAATGACGCTAAAATTACTAATTCTCTAAAACATTTAATATTAAAACATGTCCAATACCAACTAAATGAGGGGGATATGGATTCGGCAATTGAGTTACTAAATGAAGTGCTCTCAAACTTTCCTGATGAAATTCAATTTCTCAAATTGAAATCAATGGCATTTGAGCTAGATGAAGACTTCGAGTCCGCAGTCCGTCTTATTTACGAGATTCAATATCGAACATATGACTCACACGAAAAACAATTGGCGCTACAAGATGCAAGAAGTTTAAGTCGAAGATGCATAGATCAACTATTAAATAAAGGCGACTGGTCAAATATATCCGAACTAACTAAGCTTGTTCTCTCCTTGGACCAAGACTTCAAATATGCCCAGTTCCGTCTTGGAGAGGCTCTTTTAAAACAGGAAAAATACGTGAGTGCCAGCTCGGAGGCCTTCCGTCTCCTTGATGAACCAAAATGGAATCGAGCTGGAGAACAACTTTTAACTGAGATTTTGGCTGAAAAACAAAATATAAGCCAAATTCAACTCAAAAAAATAGGCCAGCAATATATAACTAATAGCCTGATTGCCGGGACAACCGAGGTGTCATTACTAGTGGACACCGGAGCTAGCATCTGCGTGCTGTCAAAAGAAGTTTTTGAACGTATAAAGTCATCAATTAACGCAAACAATGTCGGCGATATACCTTTGAATACTGCGGGAGGGATAGTTATAGTTGAATTATATCGGATTCCTAGTCTTCAGATAGGGCATCATTCGGTAAAAAATATTGAATTTGCCGTTAATCCATATTCAAATGACTTGTTCGATGGACTTCTCGGGATGAATTTTTTATCCATGTTCAATTTTCGCATTGATCAACAAACAAATAAACTAATGCTACAAGATAAAAAATAGGTGTAACATACCATATATACTGTTAATATATACAGTATATATGGTATGTTACCTAAATGTCATATGCCGAATTACACTGTCTGAGCCACTATAGCTTCTTACGTGGAGCTTCACATCCGGCAGAATTAGTGAATACTGCAAAAGTCCTAGGTTATAGCGCCTTAGCTATTACGGATGAGTGTTCATTAGCAGGTATTGTTAAAGCGCATACCGCAGCTAAAGCATGCGGTTTAAAACTGGTTATCGGTAGCGAATTTGAATTAGATAATCAAAAGCTAATCGTCCTTGTCACAGACCGACCCGCTTATTCTGAGTTGTCAACGCTTATTACACTCGCACGCAGACGAAGTATCAAAGGCGAATACATCCTAAATTGGTCGGATCTAGAGCACAATTTACACTCTGGTCTTATAATCTGGCTACCATCAAGAAATCTAGATCGCGATACCATTAAGGTACAAGAGTTACTAAAGTGGAGTGATGGTCGTTTATGGATAGGTGTAGAGCATCTACTTGATGGCCATGAAATAGATAATTATCGTTATTTACGTAATCTTTCAGCGTTATGGGAGATTCCTCTTGTCGCCTGTGGAGATGTTCATATGCATGACAAGGAGTCTCGTCCCTTACAAGATACCCTAACCGCTATTCGCTATAATTGTCCAGTCATGGAATTAGGAGCAAAACGTTTTTCTAATGCAGAACGATATCTGCGAAGCCTAGACAAATTGAAGAAAATTTATCCGGCAGCGCTATTATCAGAAACCTTGAAAATCACCAAGCGATGCAACTTTAGCTTGGAAGAATTACGTTATGATTATCCCAAAGAAGTAGTTCCAGGTAATGTCTCACCGATACAACAACTAAGACACCTTGTTGAGATAGGTATACGCAAACGCTGGCCTCAAGGAATACGCCCAAGTGTAAGAGAAAAAATTGAATATGAGTTAAATATTATTGTTGAACTACGATATGAATATTACTTTCTAACCGTTCATGACATCGTCGATTTTGCTCGGAATCATAATATCTTTTGCCAAGGGAGAGGTTCCGCAGCTAATTCTATCGTGTGTTATTGCCTATTCATCACTGAAGTATCCCCAGACCAAGTTTCACTATTATTTGAACGCTTTATTTCAAAAGAACGTAACGAACCACCCGACATCGATGTAGACTTTGAGCACGAACGTCGAGAAGAAGTCATTCAATACATCTATAAGAAATATAGCCGTGAACGTGCCGCTATTGCCGCAACAGTTATCACCTATAAGCCACGCAGTGCAATTCGCGATGTCGGAAAGGCACTCGGACTTGACTCACATTTCATCCAGCAACTTAGCCAATCTATATCTTGGTGGGAGAGGGGTGAGGATCTTACAAAACGCTTCAATAAAAATAGAATAGACCAGAGTGGGCTCTTATCAAAAAAATTTTACTTACTATTACAATCCATAATCGGGACACCGCGACATCTTTCTCAACATGTCGGAGGATTTATCATTACGGATAGTCCAATCAGTTCTCTAGTGCCGGTAGAAAATGCAAGTATGCCTGAGCGAACAGTCATTCAATGGGATAAGGAAGATATTGAAGCACTCGGTCTTCTAAAAATTGATATTTTGGCTTTAGGTATGCTGAGCGCAATTCATCGTTGTCTAAAATTAGTTCAGGAACATCATGGACAAGCTCTATCAATGCAAAAAATTCCCTCAAATGACAATGCGACATATGACATGCTCTGCGCTGCGGATAGTATCGGTGTTTTTCAAATAGAGTCCCGAGCACAGATGGCTATGTTGCCCCGGTTAAAGCCACGCAACTTTTATGATTTGGTAATTGAAATCGCTATTGTTCGCCCAGGTCCCATTCAGGGCGGAATGGTGCATCCATATTTACGTCGACGACAAGGCTTAGAAGATATCGATTATCCGAACGCAGAAATCAAAGAGGTTCTCGAAAGAACTCTGGGTATTCCAGTTTTTCAGGAACAGGTGATTCGTTTAGCAATGGTTGCTGCAGGTTTTTCTGGAGGAGAAGCAGATCAGCTACGCAGAGCGATGGCTAGCTGGGGTAAGAATAGCCATCTAAATCACTTTGAAAAAAAATTAGTCGATGGAATGTTAGAGCGAGGTTATACATTAGACTTCGCTCAGCGTCTTTATAAACAAATTCAAGGTTTTGGCGTATATGGATTTCCAGAATCACACTCAGCTAGTTTTGCATTATTAGCATATGTATCAGCCTGGTTAAAATGCCACTATCCAGAAGCATTTTACTGTGCACTTCTTAACAGTCAGCCAATGGGGTTCTACAGCCCCTCTCAATTAGTTCAAGACGCACGCCGTAAAGGAATCAAAGTCGCACCAATCGATATAAATCGGAGCAATTGGGACCATAGCCTAGAAAAAGATCCATCCAATGAAGATACTCCAATACTTCGATTGGGGTATCGACTAATCATTGGTATGTCAAAGACAGTCGCTGAACGAATTATAAAAGTAAGAAATCAGAATAACGCTAAAAAACTCTTTTTCACCACCATTCCGGAACTTGTCCAACGAACTTCGGTACCTAAATCCCAACTAACTTTATTAGGTACGGCAGGCGCTCTTGATACACTGGCAGGAGACCGAAGAAAAGCGCACTGGCAAATTCTTGATTCGGGAGCTGGCGGCCCGCTTTTAGAAAATAAAACAAATATAAATACGAAAAAGCATGTTATAAAGTTTACCGATGACAGTTCTCAAAATCTAAAAAAATTAAGCGAAGTAGAAAAGCTACATGCCGACTATGAGAGCACTGGCTTAACTCTAGGACGCCACCCAATGAGCTTGCTAAGAGAACAATTCGAGACATTCATACACTGCAAACGGCACGCTGATCTAGCTCTTCTTAAGCACCGACGCTTCGTACATATAGCAGGACTTGTAACAGGTCGTCAACGTCCGGGTACTGCATCTGGTGTGATTTTTCTAACACTAGAAGATGAGACAGGCAATAGCAATGTTATTGTTTGGAAAACCGTTCAAAAACGCTGCCATCAAGCTTTATTAAGAGGGCAACTACTTGAGGTAAAGGGTGTAACAGAAACTGAAGGAGCTGTAGTACATGTAGTGGCTCAAGAACTTATAGACCACAGCGATTTACTTTATAAAACTAAAATTCACAGTAGAAATTTCCGTTAGCTATTAGCGCGGTAAACTCAAGTGACATCACACGGCATACTTGAGGAGACCATAAATATTTTATCAACTAGCTACTTTTTCCAAAGCACTACCGATATCTGCGAGGCTACGAACAGTTTTCACGCCAGCATCTTGTAAAGCGCTGAACTTTTCTTCAGCAGTGCCCTTGCCACCTGAAATAATAGCCCCAGCGTGACCCATCCTCTTTCCTGTAGGGGCAGTAACACCAGCGATGTAGGAAACTACTGGCTTAGTGATGTTAGCCTTTATAAACATAGCCGCCTCTTCTTCTGCCGTTCCACCAATTTCACCAATCAATACAATCGCTTCGGTCAGGGGATCCTGCTCAAACAAAAATAAAATATCGGTGAAGCTAGACCCAGGAATTGGATCACCACCAATGCCAACACAAGTAGATTGCCCAAAACCATAGTCTGTAGTTTGCTTCACTGCCTCGTATGTTAAAGTTCCTGAGCGAGAGACAATACCCACCTTACCTGGAAGGTGAATATGCGCTGGCATTATACCTATCTTGCATTGCCCAGGAGTTATCACTCCCGGGCAATTTGGTCCAACAAGCCGCACTCCAAGGTAATCACATGCAACCTTACACTCCAACATATCAAGTGTAGGAATACCTTCGGTAATACACACAATAAGCTTTATCCCAGCATTCGCGGCCTCCAGAATGGAATCCTTGCAAAACGGTGCGGGAACATAAATTACAGAGGTATCCGCTGAGGTTTCTGTGACCGCCTCTTCAACCGTATTGAATACGGGCAGTCCAAGATGCTCTATTCCACCCTTCCCCGGAGTAACGCCACCAACCATTTTTGTGCCATAGTTAATTGCCTGTTGTGAGTGAAAAGTGCCCTGTCCACCAGTAAAGCCCTGACAGATAACTTTTGTTTCGCCATCAATGAGAATCGCCATTTCATTTCGCTCCCGAGGCTTTTACTACTTTTGAGGCTGCATCGGATAAGCTCGTTGCTGCAATAATGTCAAGACCAGAATCCTCAAGCTTTTTTGTTCCCAAGTCTGCCTTATTTCCCTCGAGACGAACCACCACAGGAACCTTCACTCCGACTTCCTCCACGGCCCCAATCACACCATCGGCAATTAAGTCACACCGAACAATACCACCAAATATATTTATCAAAACCGCTTTTACTCGATCATCAGAAAGAATGATCTTAAACGCCTCAACAACCCGTTCTTTAGTTGCACCTCCACCGACGTCAAGAAAGTTAGCGGGAGAGCCCCCATGCAGTTGTACTATATCCATGGTACCCATTGCCAAGCCTGCGCCATTCACCATACATCCGATACTACCCTCTAACGCCACATAATTAAGATCCCAAGCTGAGGCTAAAGACTCTCTCACATCCTCTTGGGTAGGATCATGCATCGCTTTGAGCGCGGGTTGTCGGTAGAGCGCATTACTATCAACGACCACTTTTGCATCCAAACAATGTAAATTTCCTTCGCCATTTATGATGAGCGGATTAATTTCTAAAAGGGCTACATCGCATTCAACAAACATCTTCGCCAGGCCCAAAAAAATATCAACAAACTGCCGTACTTGAACACCAACGAGCCCGAGTTTGAATGCGAGCTGCCGACCTTGATAAGGTTGAGCACCGGTTGTTGGATCTATACTGACCCTCAATATCTTATCAGGAGTTTCATAAGCTACTTTTTCAATTTCTNCGCCGCCTTCTGTGGAAGCCATAAAAACAATACGTTGGGTTGATCGGTCAATAACCGCACCGAGGTAAAGCTCATTTGCGATATCAACGAAAGGCTCAACCAATATTCTACTAACAGGTTGTCCCGCGGAATCTGTTTGATATGTCACCAATTTTTTTCCAAGCCAATTTTTGGCAAAATTCTCCACTTCCGCGCTAGACCGCACCAATTTAACACCGCCAGCCTTACCCCGTCCTCCGGCATGAACCTGCGTCTTCACCACCCAGCAATCACCTTCTATAGTATCTAAAGCGCAAAGCGCCTCATCGACGGTTCGTGCAGTCACTCCCTCTGAGACCGGCAATCCATACTGTGCAAAAAGCTCCTTACTTTGATATTCGTGTAAATTCATACTTTCTAATCCCAAAAAAGAAAATTTTGTCTACTGGATGACATTCGCTTATATCTCAAACATTGAATTCATCTACGCTTGCGATTTGCCTTGTGGATAGCATGTCCATTCACTGCAAGAGCTGCTTCATGAACGGTCTCTGACAACGTCGGATGACCGAAAACTGTCATACCTAGGTCTTCGGAGCTCGATCCAAATTCCATAGCAATGGCAACTTGCTGAACTAGATCTGCGGCACTCGGACCGACTATGTGACAACCCAAAATCCGATCTGTATCAGCATTTGCAATTAGCTTGACCATACCATCTGAGTCATTCGCCGCTAGAGCCCTGCCGCTAGCAGCAAACGGAAAGGTTCCCACTCTGTATGGCTCCCCTGATTCTTTGACCTGCTCCTCGGTACGCCCGACAGATGCTACCTCTGGATGGGTGTATATAACATTTGGAACAATGTCGTAATTAATCTGAGCACTGTGCCCTGCGATACGCTCCGCCACCATGACTCCCTCTTCCGAACCTTTGTGTGCAAGCATCGGGCCTCGAACTACATCCCCGACTGCATAAACTCGTGGTTCATTGGTCTCACATTGAGCATTTACAATTATAGCTCCTCGCGAATCCAGCGCGATTCCGGCCTCATCAGCGAGCAAACCATCCGTAAAAGGTTTCCTGCCGACGCACACAATTAATTTATCGAACACTTCTGAGTGCTCCGATTGATCGGCCAAGCGATAGCGAACGTGGACCTCTTCGTCCTTTAGCTCAGTCCCTATAACCCGCGCACCCAATCGGACATCTAGACCCTGTTTTATGAAGATTTTGTGAGTTTCCTTCGCTATACCGCTATCCATAACTGGCAAGAACTTGTTCACAGCCTCCAACAATACAACTTTTGAACCAAGGCGCGCCCAGACTGAACCCAATTCCAAACCAATCACACCGGCCCCAATCACTCCAAGGCGCTTTGGGACAGACTCAAGTTCAAGAGCTCCTGTCGAATCAACGATGAATGTCCCATCAACCGGCGCAACAGGGATTTCTATCGGCAAAGATCCAGCTGCCAAAATTACATGACCTGCCTTGAGCACGGAGGTAATTCCACCATGACTGGTGAATTCGACATTGTGGCCTGCCAATAATCTGCCTGTTCCAAAAAGTCCATCGACACCGTTCGCATTGAACAATTGTTCTATACCTCCGGTTAGTTGCGTGACAATCTTAGTTTTCCGCTCCATCATTGCTGAGATATCGATCGCGATTTCGCTTGCACTTATTCCATGTATTTCAAGGCCGTTTTTTGTCTCATAATATCTTTGCGAGCTATCGAGCAACGCTTTTGACGGAATACAACCAACATTTAAGCATGTTCCACCATTGATGCCTTTGCCCTCTGGTGTACGCCATTTCTCAATGCAAGCTACGGACATTCCTAGCTGCGCTGCCCGAATAGCAGCAACGTATCCAGCTGGCCCACTCCCAATTACAATAACATCATACTTTTCAAGCATTTGTGCTCCTTATTAATATTGAAGTTTAGATTTCTAATAAAATTTTAGCGGGATCCTCAAGGAGCTCTTTGCATGTAACAAGAAAACGAACTGCTTCCTTTCCATCTATTAGTCGGTGGTCATAAGACAGTGCTAAGTACATCATAGGACGAATAACTACTTGCCCCTCATGCGCAACGGCACGCTCTTGTATCTTATGCATTCCAAGAATGGCAGTCTGCGGTGGATTAATTATTGGCGTGGATAAGAGAGATCCGTAGACTCCCCCATTGGTTATGGTAAAGGTTCCACCAGTCATTTCATCTATAGTTAATTTGCCATCCCGAGCTTTCGCAGCAAATTCAGAGATACCATTCTCAACAGACGCAATGCTCATATTTTCCGCATTTCTCAATACCGGAACAACTAGACCACGATCGGTAGAAACGGCAACACCTATGTCTTGATAGCCGTGGTACACGATATCGTTTTCATCGATCGATGCGTTAACCAAGGGGAACCTCTTCAAAGCCTCAACAGCGGCCTTTACAAAAAAACCCATATACCCCAGCCGAGTGCCGTTATGCATGTTGGTAAATTCGTCTTGATATTGCTTGCGCAAATTAATCAAAGCACTCATATCCACTTCATTAAAAGTAGTTAATGAGGCCGTCGTCTGAGTAACTTCAAGCAAACGCTCTGAAATTCGCGACCGCATTCGAGTCATGGCAACGCGACGCTCCACGCGCTCGTCGCCTCCAAGAGCTACCAAACTTGATCCTTGAGATGCTTCCTGTCTCTGTTCCTTAACCGGGTTATCCTGTGTAGCGTCGTGATTGACGACGTCTTCTTTTGTAATTCGACCCCCCCGCCCAGTTCCTTTGACACGAAGTAAATCTATACCTCGCTCTTCCGCCAACTTCCTCGCAGCAGGATTCACCAACCCGTCATTATCTATGTTACTTGTCGGCTCCTCTGGTTTTGAAACGACTACACGAGAACCAGTGGTTGTAATCTCCTCCATCCTTCCCACCAACTCATTACTGAGAACTATGTCACCCACCTGTTTAAATACTTCTATTAACGTACCCGTGACAGGAGCCACAACTTCCAACACTACCTTATCAGTCTCAATATCCACTACGAGGTCATCTCGGGTTACAAAATCTCCAGCTTTAACATGCCAGTGAGAAAGTGTCCCCTCCTGAACAGATTCTGGATAGCTCGGCGCCTTTATATCTGTAGCCATTATTCTCTTCCTGTCGGTTCTAATTGATTGTCAACGCTTGATCAATAAATTGGGCTTGTTCCTCAAGATGGACTGACATGTATCCGGACGCGGGGGCAGCCGAACTCTTGCGACCAACATAGTCCAAAACTAAATTAGTCTTGTGCCTTTTTAAGGCATTACGCATATGATGCTGACTGCTGTACCACGCTCCTTGATTCATTGGTTCCTCCTGACACCATACTGCCTGCTCAAGGTTACACATCGAAGCCAAAATTTCATCTAATTCAACATTGGGAAACGGGTATAATTGTTCCAACCGAACTAAAGCAATGTTATCAACATTTCGTCTATCTCGTTCTTCAAGTAAATGATAGTAGACCTTACCCGCGCATAGAACGAGTCGCTTGATATTTACGGGATCAAGATTATGATCTGGAAGCACATTTTCGAAACAACCAGACGCCAGCTCCTCTAAACTCGAGGTAGCCTGTTTGTGACGTAAGATCCACTTTGGACTCATAACCATCAGGGGTCTTCTCATCGGTCGAATCGCCTGACGACGCAATAAATGAAAGATTTGTGCTGGTGTTGTCGGTATACAGATTTGTATATTATGCTCAGCGCACAGTTGCAAAAACCGCTCCAAACGAGCCGAAGAGTGTTCAGGACCCTGACCCTCAAACCCATGTGGCAAAAGCATAGTCAAGCCGGATAAGCGACCCCACTTATGTTCTCCACTAGTGATGAATTGATCTATTACTACCTGAGCGCCATTAGCAAAGTCACCAAACTGTGCCTCCCAGATGACCAGTCCATTCGGCATTGTAGTGGAATATCCGTACTCGAAGGCTAGTACAGCTTCCTCAGATAGTAGTGAATCAAACAAATCGAAATTTACTTGATCATCGCTCATGTGTTGCAGAGGAATGTAATCTTTCCCATCGGCCTGATTAACCACCACCGCATGTCTATGAGAGAATGTACCGCGTCTAACATCCTGACCCGTAAATCTAATCGGGTACCCCTGTTCGATCAACGAGCCATAACTTAAAAGCTCGGCCATACCCCAGTTAAGCGGAGCTTTTCCAGCCGACATTTTGACCCGATCCTGATACACCCTCGATACCTGCCTTTGAACATCTATCTCATCTGGTATCCGATTTAAAGCTTCCCCTACTTTTTTTAATTTTGCTAACGGAAAAGTTGTATCCCCTACTGCTCGCCATTGGTGTCCCAAATAGGGATTCCAATTAACAAACAAACTATGATCGGGTTCACGAACTAAGTTATGAACAACAAATTCGCCACGATCTAGGCTAGAGCGATAATGACTACTCATTTCATCTGCCTTCTCCAAGCTCAACACACCCTCCTGAATCAGCTTTTGTGCATATAATGTCCTTGTCGTAGGATGGTTTCGAACCGCTTTGTACATTATTGGCTGTGTAGAGGACGGTTCATCCGTCTCGTTGTGGCCGCGACGACGATAACACACGAGATCAATAACAATGTCTTTTCCAAACTCGTATCGGTAATCCATTGCCAGCATAGCTGCGAACATCACTGAATCTGGATTATCTCCATTGACATGTAAAATCGGAGCCTGGACCATCTTTGCAACATCTGTGCAATACTCAGTCGAACGAGCATCATCCTGACGGCTGGTCGTAAATCCAACCTGATTGTTTATGACAACATGAATGGTGCCACCGGTCTTATAGGCTCTGGTCTGGGATAGCTGAAACGTCTCCATAACAACCCCTTGACCCGCAAATGCAGCATCGCCATGAATCAAGATCGGTACAACCTGCTCCCCTTCAGCATCTTGACGTCTATCTTGCCGCGCTCTTGCTGAGCCAACTACAACGGGACATGAAATCTCAAGGTGAGATGGATTGAACCCTAGTGCAAGATGAATCTCTCCTCCAGGTGTCATAACATTAGAGGAAAAACCCTGGTGATACTTTACATCTCCAGACGTATTCACAAGCCTTTTCCCTTCAAATTCTTCAAACATCTCAGCGGGATTTTTGCCCAAGATATTTACCAAAACATTCAATCTCCCCCTGTGGGCCATAGCCAGGACTATTTCTTTACACCCATATTGACCCGATCTTCTCACTAAGCAATCAAGCATTGGAATCAAACTTTCTCCGCCTTCAAGGCCAAAACGCTTGGTTCCGGGGTACTTGGAGTCTAAGTGTTTCTCCAAACCCTCGGCCGCAGTGAGTCGACTGAGTACGTCTATTCTAGCGGCATCATCGTAGGTCGGTTTTGACTTGACACTTTCAAAACGACGAGCGAGCCACTGCTTTTCATCGAACGAAGTGATGTGCATAAACTCTGGACCCAAATTTCCGCAATATGTCTCCTCAAGCGTCTCTATAATCTCCCTAAGAGGAGCTTCTTCCTTGCCGATGTAAAGGGGAGATGTCTGAAATGTGGTGTCCAAATCGGCAGGAGTAAAGCCGTGAAAATTTAATTCAAGATCGCGTACTTTTTGCCGCACCATCAAGCCCAGTGGGTCCAACTTTGCCTTTTGATGACCCCGAAACCTGTAAGAGCTTATCAATTGAACTACACGAACCTGCTTTCGCTCGTGCTCGAGATATATGCCACCCGACCCGGGCGCGGGAGTTGGTCGCGCCTTACGTCGACCAAGCAACTCAAAATGCTTAACGATTGTAGCATGCGAAACGTCAGACCTAGATGAACCATTAGTCTTCGGGAGCCGATCAAAGAATGTCCGCCACTCTTCAGAGACCGCAGCCGGTTCATGCAGATAGTCGTCGTAGAGGTCTTCTACATATGCGGAGTTGCCTCCAGAAAAATGGGAGGAGGAAAGAAACTGGGCCATAAGGCTTTCGGACATTTGAAGACTTTCCTTTTGGGTGAAAAATTACCCTAACGCCCCATCAGCGGGTGTAAACGATGGCAAATTAAACCCTAAGTCGCTCCTCTAATCAACATATTACGTATGTGGCCGATAGCTCGCGTTGGGTTAAGGCCCTTGGGACATACCTGAACGCAATTCATGATTCCATGACAACGAAAAACACTAAACGGATCATCTAATTTTGACAGCCTCTCTTTTGCAGCGGTATCGCGACTGTCGGCCAAAAATCGATATGCTTGAAGCAGTCCCGATGGACCGATAAATTTTTCAGGGTTCCACCAAAATGATGGGCAGGCCGTAGAGCAACAAGCACACAAGATGCATTCATAAAGGCCATCTAGCCTAGCCCTCTCTTCTTGCGACTGCAGACGTTCGGTTTGAGGAGCAGGACTATCATTAACCATGTATGGCTCGATTTTCTCATACTGAGCATAAAACTGCTTCATATCAATCACAAGGTCTCTGATGACCGGAAGTCCAGGAAGTGGTCTGATGACAATCTTGTTGTTCCTAACAGCCTCAGATAATGGAGTAATACATGCCAAACCATTCTTACCTGATATGTTCATACCGTCTGAACCGCATACTCCTTCCCTGCAAGAACGGCGAAATACCAGGCTTGGATCCTCAATCTTTAACTTCTCTAAAACGTCCAGCACCATAAAGTCCTTTCCGACCGCATCAAACTCAAAGTCTTGCATGTACGGGTGCTCATCAGTTTCTGGGTCATAACGGTATACGCTAACGGTGATCATAACAATAGCTCCTATCTCAGCCCTCCAGGATCAGTAGGTCCTGACTGCTGGCTCGAAAGGCTCTCGCGACTTTAAGGAGAAATTGACATTCCTTTTCCCCACGCGCTTTTCATCTGGATAAAACATTGAGTGGCACAACCAATTGCTATCATCTCGCTCCTGATAGTCCTCACGTGCGTGCGCTCCTCGGCTCTCAGTACGCGCCTCTGCCGCTATCGCGGTTGCCTCCGCCACTGCATATAAATTTCTCAACTCAAGAGCCTCGATTCTCGCAGTGTTAAAAACCATACTTTTATCGTCAAGAGCCACATTATCAATCCGGTGCTTTAAAGACTGTAACTCTAGAATTCCATCACGCATCAAGTCACCCCTCCGGAATACTCCAAAGAAATTCTGCATGATAGTTTGCAATTCAGCTCTCAGAGTTGACGCCTGTTCTCCTCCAACAGACGCGTTGATGGCATCCAGACCGACAGTAGCTGTTTCAATATTCTCTTTTGTCGGCTCCCTAAGCTGTATGCCGTCGCGCAGTGCGTTTTCAATGAACAAACCTGAGGCTCTACCAAATACTACTAAGTCAAGAAGCGAATTTCCTCCTAATCTATTGGCTCCATGCACCGATACACACGCTGCCTCCCCACATGCATAGAAACCTTCAATAATCTCGTCAGACCCATCAGCGGTTACTGTCAAGGCCTGTCCATTTATGTTAGTTGGAATCCCGCCCATCATATAGTGACAAGTCGGCACAACAGGAATAGGCTCGACTACTGGATCTGCATGAGCAAATGTCCGAGACAACTCCAAGATTCCCGGTAGTTTCGCATTCAAGATGTCCTCCCCCAAATGATCTAGCTTTAAAAACACATGGTCGCCAGATTCCCCACATCCTCTTCCTTCGAGAATCTCCATCACCATAGACCTAGCGACAACATCACGCCCGGCTAAGTCTTTCGCGTTTGGCGCATACCTTTCCATAAACCTCTCACCATGTTTATTTATAAGGTAACCCCCTTCGCCACGACAACCCTCGGTCACAAGAGTTCCCGCACCCGCAATTCCGGTCGGATGAAACTGCCACATCTCGATATCTTGCACCGGAAACCCTGCCCGAAGAGCCATACCAATACCATCGCCAGTACAGATGTGCGCATTTGTCGTCGAAGCATAGATGCGCCCCGCACCTCCAGTAGCAAACACTGTCGCCTTACTCTTCACGAAAACAACTTCGCCACTCTCTATGTCAAGCGCCACTACACCAACCACAGCGTTATCATCATTTTTAACAAGATCTACGGCAAACCACTCGTTGAGAAACTGAGTTTTATTTTTAAGATTTCCTTGGTACAACGTGTGAAGCAAAGCGTGACCGGTCCTATCCGCCGCTGCGCATGTTCTCGCTGCCTGCCCGCCCTTCCCAAAATCTTTCGACTGCCCTCCAAACGGTCTTTGATATATTCTCCCTGACTCAGTGCGAGAAAACGGAAGACCCATGTGCTCGAGCTCGAAAACTGCCTCAGGTCCAGTTGAGCACATATATTCAATAGCTTCTTGATCCCCAATAAAATCTGAGCCTTTTACCGTGTCATACATGTGCCACTGCCATTGATCGTCGGGGTCGTCACTCGCTATCGCGCAAGTAATGCCACCCTGCGCTGACACAGTGTGGGATCTAGTGGGAAACACCTTTGTGATCACGGCTGTCTTGTAGCCAGACTGTGATAATTGAAGAGCAGTGCGCATGCCGGACCCTCCACCACCAACTATCACCGCGTCGAAACTGAGCGTTCTTATCAATTTATAGTCTCCACAGCACCTGCAAAACCCAAAGCATGTACAAAGTAATAATCAACGTTAAAAACTTTACACAGATACTACGAATAAAATCGGCCTTTGGGCCAATCAACCTGACTGTTATGTAATCTGTGAGAACGCACCACATACCAATCCACGCATGCACAGACAACGAAAGGACAGTCAAAAAACTAAAAAAGCGCATTGACATTGATTTATTTAAATTAAGCCACTCAGAGTAATCCATTTCGCGGTGAGTTATAAAGATACAAGCTAGGAATATTATGTAGGACAATACGATCATCGCTGCAAATCTTTGCAAGAGCCACTTACTCGTTCCACTGCGAGAAAAAAATAAAATCAATCCGCTCATATGTATATCCATCCAGCTAATAAAACAATCAAAATACCAGCACCTAAAAGTGCGACTACCGCAGAAATCTGACCCGCTCGAAAATCCTCAGCAAAGCCAAAGTCCATTACGAGATGTCGCATCCCCATAGATATGTGGTATGAGAGTGCTGACAACGAGCTCCAAATTACAATTTGAGCAAGAGGATAATTAAAAATCTCAACCACAAACAAATATCCGTCTTCGGAAGACAAACTCATATCAAATAGCCAAATTAACACCGCAACCGCAAAAAACATAATGACACCAGAGATTCGGTGTAAGATGGAAACATAAGAGGTTATCGGGAGTCTTATCGTACCAAGGTCAAGGTTCATTGGTCTCTTTTTTTCCACTGACGAAGCCTCGAATAACTGTTGATAAAAGATGCAAAAAAAAGGAAAGCTGCAAAAAGTGTCTCACACACTTCATTAAATTCAGCACATTTGTGATTACTTTCCGGGCGCGCGCTGAGTATAATTTGGACGCAGTAAGATTTCAATTATCTGAACTTACTTACGATTCAAGTTTCTTTGAAGTAACGACATAAATAATAATTTAGGCCGCGAGAGCAAACTAAAATCGAGCATATAATCAAAATACCTTTACAATCAAAAGAGATGAAAAAATTTACTCCAGTTGACAATCTAATCGGAGTATCTATAGTTGAGATACTGGTGGTAAAAACAATGAATGACTAATGACGGAGATAGGGTATATGACAAAACGTTCCGCAAAACTGTCGGTTGATGGGCAGGCGGTCATTGAGCTGCCAATACTGCAAGGTTCACTGGGTTACGACGTAATTGATATCGGACGGCTCGGTGGTCATGGTCTTTTTACATATGATCCGGGGTTTTCCTCCACCGCAGCTTGCCAATCTGATATCACGTATATCGATGGTGATAAAGGCATCCTGTTGCATCGTGGATATCCCATTGAAGTATTAGCTGAAAAATCTGATTACCTTGAGGTCTGCTATCTGCTTTTTGAGGGGAGTTTGCCGACTGACCAACAAAAAGTAGATTTCGAACGAACAATTCGCTATCACACAATGGTAAATCGTTCAATTGAGCTTTTCATCAGTGGATTTCGCTATGATGCGCATCCAATGGCTATGCTATGCGGACTGGTAGGCGCAATGTCCTCGTTTTATCATGATTCTCTAGATATAACCGACCAACAGCAAAGAACAATTTCAGCTCATCGGTTAATAGCCAAGATGCCAACCATGGCCGCAATGTGTCACAAGCATTTTATAGGACAACCATATGTCTACCCAGATAACTCGTTATCTTATGCAGAAAACTTTTTACATATGATGTTCGGAACACCATGTGAAGAGTACAAAGTTCACCCAGCCTTGACAAAGGCAATGGATCGAATATTCCTTCTCCATGCAGACCATGAACAAAATGCCTCCACCTCAACGGTCAGATTAGCCGGATCGTCGGGAGCTAATCCTTTTGCATGTATAGCGGCGGGTATTGCAGCGCTCTGGGGTCCAGCCCATGGAGGGGCTAATGAGGCAGTGCTCAACATGCTAAACGAAATTGGTAACGAAAAAAATATCCCTCTATATCTCAAACGAGCAAAAGATAAGCAAGACCCATTCCGTCTAATGGGGTTCGGTCATAGGGTATATAAGAATCATGATCCTCGGGCAACCGTGATGAGAGAGAGCTGTGATGAGGTGTTATCTGTCCTGGGTCTAGAAAATGATCCTCTGTTCAAACTCGCCAAAAAACTGGAACATATAGCGCTCGAGGACGAATATTTCGTCGAGAAAAAACTGTACCCGAATGTTGACTTTTACTCAGGTATAATTCTAAAAGCAATTGGAATACCAGTTGAAATGTTTACCGTAATATTTGCGACTGGGCGAACGGTCGGATGGATTTCTCACTGGAATGAAATGATTAGTAATCCATACCGAATAGGTAGGCCAAGGCAACTATACACGGGCGCTAAAACCCGAGAATTCCCGGTTGGTTAGTTCCACAAGACAATACTTTCAGCGAGACAGCCTACCGTCGTAAACTGATCGGGACAAATTTCGGCTGGTAGGGCGAGCTTCATCAAGCTAAAACAGGGCCCGAGTGAAATCGAAACGCTTTATCCGGGGTTTCGATCATTTCTTGCTCGCGATATCTAAAAGTTTTGATTCTCTCGTTCAAAATTGATTCACAAGTCAACCGTCGCGCAAGCCTAAGATAATCTTGGTAATGACGCGCCTCTGATTTCAGCAAGGACTGGTAAAAGTTACACAACTCACTATCGAGTTCAGGGGCAATTCTTGCAAAGCGTTCACACGAACGCGCTTCTATGAAAGCTCCTATAATGAGGAGATCCACCAACCTTTCCGTGTGTCCATCTCGAATCATACTATGTAAGTTAGAGGCATAACGAGATGCGGATAAGTGCCGGTATGTAATCTTTCGCTTTTCCATAATGGCAATTACTTGCTCGAAATGTCTCATCTCCTCCCGAGCAAGGCGAGACATTTTGTTGAGGAACCCGAAGTCGCTATTTTGACGAAAGGTGAGTTGAATCGCGTTAATGGCAGCTTTTTTTTCACAATTAGCATGATCTATCAAGAGAAGCTCTTGATTTTCCACTGCGTTTTCGACCCAGGTTTTCGGGGTGGAACAAGGCAAAAACGCTAAAATCTCTGATAGTTCCGGTGACATGCAACTCTCACAAAACTTTGCAAAAACAATTTCTAGAGTCTAACATGATCTCCTATAGTTTTGCGCTGACAAATTGGTTTACTATCGGTCATCTAGCATATGAGAGTTAATGAAAAGTTCGCTAGCAGGCTCATCATGTACCCAATTGATAATCCAGCAAGCCCACTGGCGATATCCTGAATGAATTTGCGAACAAAAAAATTTTTAAGGACGCGAGTACTATCGGGAAAGCATCAGTCAAGGACAGCAACGGTCCTTAATTTTATAAACAACACACATAAGGCTCTGTTAACCAGAGGAAAGATTAGATATGCTTCTTAAATATCACCTGCCACAAAGTCAGTTTCATATTGTTCAATCTACCACCTCCAACGAATAAGAGGTTATTATTTTGCTAGAAGCGTACCGTGCACATATTAAAGAGAGACGAGGCTTAGGTATTCCCCCGAAACCTCTCAGTCCTGAATGGACATCTCAATTAATAGAATTGCTCAAAAATCCCCCTTCTGGGGAAGAAGAATATTTAATTGATCTCATCACCAACCGTGTTCCGCCTGGCGTTGATGAATCTGCGTACATAAAAGCGGGATTTCTGACTGCGATAGCCCAAGGAGAAACGATTTGCCCCATCATTGGTCGTGAGGAGGCGGTAGTCCTTCTCGGTCAGATGCATGGGGGTTATAATGTTGAAACACTTATCAATCTGTTGAGTGATAACCAACTAGCTGAGCTTGCCGCTGAACAATTAAAATTAACTTTGTTGATTTTCGATGCCTTCCATGATGTTGCATCAAAAGCAGATCTGGGAAATCCTTATGCTGCGGACGTAATTCAGTCTTGGGCTAATGCTGAGTGGTTCACAAGCAAAAGACCTCTGCCCGAAAGCATAAAAGCTGTCGTATTTAAATGCGTTGGAGAAACCAACACCGATGATTTATCACCAGCGCAAGATGCTTGGTCACGGCCGGATATTCCTCTTCATGCTCGCGCTATGTACAAAATGTCTCGAGATGGATTAAATCCAGATGAACCCGGCAGTATTGGTCCATTAGCACAAATACATGAAATCCTCAGCAAAGGTTTACCGGTCGCATTCGTCGGTGATGTGGTTGGGACCGGCTCATCCAGAAAGTCTGCGACAAATTCGGTACTTTGGTTTTTCGGTGATGACATGCCTGGTGTGCCTAACAAGCGATCAGGTGGAATTTGTATAGGGAGTAAAATCGCTCCTATTTTTTTCAATACTATGGAAGATGCGGGTGCCCTGACTATTGAGGCGCCAGTAGAAAACATACATTACGGTGACATAATTGAGATTCGTCCGTATGAAGGCCTCATTCTTGATGCAAATGGTGCAAAATTGACCCACTTCGAACATAAATCGGAGGTAATTCTAGATGAAGTGCGGGCACAAGGTAGGATAAACCTCATAATTGGTAGAGGTTTAACTCATAATGCAAGGGAGTACTTAAAGCTTCCAGTATCTGACATTTTCAGAACGCCAGCCGTAACTCAAGTTTCTAATCAAGGATACACGCTAGCCCAAAAAATTGTGGGCAAAGCATGTGGCACAAAAGGTGTGCGACCAGGAACTTACTGTGAGCCTAAAATGACGACGGTCGGTTCACAAGACACCACGGGTCCAATGACTCGCGATGAACTGAAAGATCTTGCCTGTCTTGGGTTCTCTAGTGACCTTGTAATGCAGTCATTTTGCCACACCGCTGCCTATCCAAAACCAGTAGATATTGATACCCAACATACTCTGCCGGATTTCATCATTAACAGAGGAGGTGTCTCGCTCCGGCCTGGCGATGGCATTATTCACAGCTGGTTAAATCGAATGTTACTGCCGGACACTGTTGGAACAGGTGGAGACTCTCATACGCGATTTCCAATGGGTATCTCTTTTCCTGGGGGTTCTGGTCTCGTTGCTTTCGCTGCGGCAACCGGTGTGATGCCACTGGATATGCCAGAATCTGTGCTGGTACGCTTTAAAGGAGTGATGCAACCAGGGATAACACTTAGAGATTTGGTACATGCGATCCCTTATTTTGCAATCCAAAATGGCCTCCTCACTGTAGATAAAAAAGGTAAAAAAAACATTTTCTCTGGTAGAATTCTAGAAATCGAAGGTTTAGAGTCACTCACGGTAGAACAAGCATTTGAGCTCTCAGACGCCTCCGCTGAACGATCCGCAGCGGGTTGCACCATTTCATTAAGCGAAACATCTGTTGCAGAGTACCTAACATCAAATGTGGTACTTCTTCGCTGGATGATATCCGAGGGTTATGGCGACGTAAGAACCCTAGCGCGACGAGTCCAGAAAATGGAAGAGTGGTTGAAAAATCCAACGCTCTTGAGGGCTGACCAGAATGCTGAATACACCAGCGTCATAGAAATAGATTTATCTGAGATTAGGGAGCCAATTGTCTGCTGTCCAAATGATCCGGATGACGCTAGACCTTTATCTGAAGTGGCTGGAGACGTTGTCGACGAAATTTTTATCGGTTCTTGCATGACGAATATAGGCCACTTCAGAGCAACCGGAAAGCTTCTTGATAACGCCACAGAAGTTAAATCGAGATTCTGGATATGTCCTCCAACAAGGATGGATGCCCATACCCTTATGCAAGAGGGATACTACAATATTTTCGGAAAAGTCGGTGCCCGAACGGAAATGCCGGGATGCTCTCTATGCATGGGCAATCAAGCCAGAGTTTTGGCGGGAGCGACAGTACTCTCAACATCAACGCGTAACTTTCCAAATCGCCTTGGTGATGGCGCAAACGTTTATCTTGCCTCTGCTGAGTTAGCGTCAGTGGGGGGTATTCTGGGAAGGATACCTACTCCAGCGGAATATTTTACTTTTGCATCTCAAATTGATCCGATGGCAGCGGAAATTTACAACTATATGAATTTCAATCAAATTGAGTCTTTTCAAAAAGCAGCGGATAAAGGACAACTAATTGCGGCCAATCAGATCGTGACAGTTTGAAAAATCTTTAAGTCGATTGAGGCGAGTTAAGATTGATGTTGAGACCGAGCCATCAACATCTGAAAGCAATAAAATCTACCTAAAATATGCGTTTGTGCTATCACTATGATCCGTAGCGTCTCGCACGCCTTTAAGTTCGGGTATCTTTTCCAGCAAATTCTTTTCAACGCCTTCCTTGAGAGTCATATCAACCGCTGCACACCCCTGACAACCACCGCCAAACCTTAACACTGCGAATCCATCATCTATACTTTCGAGTGACACCTCGCCTCCATGGGCGGCTAAGCTGGGATTTATCTCACTGTAAAGTAAATAATTAATTCGATCCTCGACAGGACTATCATCACTGACATTTGGAAGACGAGAGTTGGGCGCCCTTATAGTGAGTTGGCCACCAAATTTATCGGCCGAATAATCTACCTTGGCATCTTCCAAAAATGGAATACTACGCTGTTCAAAATATGCGTTAAACGCCCCGTATTCAACAACAAGGTCATCTTCATTATGCTCACCCGGTCGGCTGTAAGCGATACACGTCTCTGCTTTGGGGGTTCCAGGATCACTGATGAACATCCTGATACCGATATCTTGGCAATCCTGTTTCTTTAACAAACTGGCTAAATACTCTTGAGCAGCTTCAGTAATCATTACATTTTGCATTGCTGATTCCCAATCAATATATCAAACTTTTCGTCTCAGAGAAGCTACTGTTTTCCCGGTGAGTGAGTCTATCACAAGATTCAGGAAAATGTTTATTAACTCTCTGCCAGAATTAGTCCCCGACGCCTCTAACTAACCGTTATGGTCTAATAAAATGATCGCTACCCATTTCACTAAGAACACTATCTTCAGTAAGAATACTTTTAAGAAACCCACCATTTCGGCTTAGTATATGCTCCGCAAAAAACTGAGCAGTGACAATCTTTTGCTCATAAAGCGGATCCTGAAATCCCTGATCAATGTTACGCTGCGCTGAGATAGCTAACCTTACAAGCAACCAAAAACTTATAGAGTTTCCAAAGACCATTAAAAAATTATACGCTATTTCAGGACCCCGCGTTGGCCGAGTCAGAACTGCGTTAATTGCATTTGCACACTGATTGGCGGCAAATTTCAGAGAATCGATCAATTTGATTAGACTGCCACTCTCTGATTTCGTAGCCTCGACGGTGCTACACATTTCGTCGACTAAAGAGGACAATCCGTAGCCCCCATCACGTATGCATTTTCTCCCAATAAAATCAAGCGCCTGAATACCATTCGTACCCTCGTAAATCGGTAAAATGCGAGAGTCACGCATTAGTTGCGAAGCACCTGTCGACTCTATAAAACCCATACCACCATGAACTTGAATGCCCAAAGAAGTAACCTCCATCGACATCTCAGTGCACCACCCTTTGACCAAAGGGGTTAATATTTCTACCCGCATAGAATCTCTTTCTCTTACTGATTCATTTGGGTGACGGGTACTCCTGTCTTCGGCGGCAACAGTGAAAAAAGATAATGCTCGACCAGCATCGGTCAATGCACGCATTAACAAAAGCATTCGCTTTACATCCGGATGATTAATGATCGGAACAGGGCTACGCCCACCAGCTAGCGTACCCTGGACTCTACCAAGCGAATAATGGACCGCCTTCTGGAATGCACGCTCTCCGATGGCTACTCCTTGGTGACCGACGGACAATCGCGCATTATTCATCATCGCAAACATACACATCAGACCCTCATTTTCTTTACCAACCAAGTATCCAACTGCCCCATCTGTTCCTCCAAAGGACATCGTACAAGTCGGAGACGCGTTTATACCCAGCTTTTTTTCAAGTCCTATCGCGAAGACATCGTTACGTAACCCGATGTTACCGTCATTATCGACAAGAAACTTTGGAATAAGAAAGAGTGATATTCCACCGTTACCCGCGGGGGAACCTGGCAATCTTGCCAGCACAAGATGGATTACGTTTTCTGATAAATCATGATCACCCCACGTTATGTATACTTTTTGCCCACTAATCAAATAATGATCTCCGCATTGCCGAGCCTTAGTTTGAATTAACGAGAGATCACTGCCTGCCTGGGGCTCGGTAAGGTTCATAGCCCCTGTCCAATGACCAGTGATCAGTTTTCCTAAATATTTGTTCTTTTGGGCCTCTGAGCCAAACAAATTTAGGGCATGGATTACACCGCGTGAAAGCATAGGCAAAAGGCTAAGCGACATATTCGAGGATTGCAACATCTCTTGATTGGCTAGATCGACGACACTAGGCAATCCAGCGCCACCAAAATCAACATCACCGTTCAAACAATACCACCCCTCATCGACCATCCGCCTGTATACGCGTTGAAATATCGGTGCTGCTCGAACTCCGTGCTCAATGAGAGCGGCACCCTCGACGTCCGCGATGGAATTAGTTGGAGCAACAACATCTTCAAAAAATTTTGCACCTTGAGTCAAAATTGCGTTCACAACGTCTACCGTTGCGTGCTCGAAACCCGGCAACTTGCAGTGTTCCTCATAGCCAACCAATTCCTCTAAAATAAAAGCAATATCTCTTTGAGGTGCACGATACTCATCCATAAGATTCTCCAATAATCACAGGTATTTCTGGAAGCTACAAAGTTTCCGAACATTAGTACACCCAGTTGACTTTAACACTATCACCTCAGTAACATAGTATTTCGACTTTATGAATTCTATTAAACAAGATAGCTCAATATCATTCGAAAACTGTAATTCCACCATGTTCCCGTTTTAATTGCGCGGAAATTCTTTTTTTCTCATATGCGATATCATAGGCTGAGCACATACCGCCTTCCCAAACGTTAAAACGGTTGATGTCTGGATCACCGATATTCACAAGTGACTCCCAAACGAGGAGGCATTTTTGGATCGGCCCTAAAACAACAGAATCCGCAACCTTATTCAACAAAGAATCCATAGTTTCAGTCTCAAAGTCCATTTTTAGAGCGTCATCTTTGTCTAACTTTAAGAACTTAGCCCCTTCTCGATTATATTTTTCCCAATCCAACGGTAGCCGTTCGCTGGGGCTACCAGAACGTGCAAAATCACTCCAAGCGGTCATCATCGTCCTTTCCATTTGATCTCGAGATCGACTCTTTGGATACATGTAACTTCCAATAGGTCCATATAGGTAGCGTCCAGTCAGAAAAGCGACATCTGTGGCATGTGCAGCTCCCATGATCTCGGGGATATCTGCAAACATAGAACTTTTTTGATCGTCCCAATCAAATCGATACGCATATAACGATTTATAGCCAGCCTCCTCTAACGCATTTAAAACATAATCAACACCTCGTAACTTCCATGCATGTGAACGGATTCCTAGCCAGAATTTATAAAGTTCTTTATCTTTCAATCTCAAACCCTTCGGAAGTAACTTCGTGTAGGGATGATACTCTTCAATAAAGTATCTATGCGATCCAAGCCAGAATGACAGCTCATCCTTTGTGCTACCCGCAATAACATCAACATCCTTTCTATACATTGGGTTTTGAAGAGCTTTTTGCAGACCTTCTTTTGGAATGACAATCCCATCCGCTGTGGTAAGAGGAATATAGTCCTCCTCTCGGTGCTCGACATACAAACTAATGAAATCTGAAGCATCCAACGCCTTCAGGCTATCTCGGATGACATTCAACTGTTTTCGACCCTCACGGGAATCGGGTAATGATGGTTGTATATGTGGCAGAAGGTTTTGAATCATCTGCCAAGATCCCCGATGAACAAGGGGGTCCACAGCGTTTTTGTTGTAAGCGCTTTCTAATGAGGCACTGCTGGTATAACCAGATTGAATGATCGCTCTGTGAAACAACCCCTTTGCAAAGGGAGAAACAAGCAACGCCAAAACGTTATGCCCTCCAGCCGACTCACCGAAAATCGTAACGTTTTTGGGGTTTCCTCCAAATTTATCAATGTTTTGCTTTATCCAGTTGAGTGCCTCAACAATATCCAGAATCCCAAAGTTGGAGGTCTGATCCTCACCTGTTTGGAGTTGTTGAATCGCTGGGTGTGTAATCCATCCCAGCGCCCCTAACCGGTAATTAATACTCACTATGACCACGTTCTCTTCAACAACCAAGCGAGAGAAATCATAGTAATCCTTTGAACCCGTCACGTTCCCTCCACCATGAATCCAGACCATGACGGGAAGCGGCTCATGTTTCTTATTGATCGGTGATCGGACATCTAGATACAAACAATCCTCACTCCCAACGATCCCATCCCCTTGAACAGCACCGTAAGTGCTGGACTCTTGTACGCAAAACGTTACTTTCGGCGGAGTGATTTCGTTCGAAGTGTGGGCTAACGCGCGCGGGGCTCGCCATCGCAAATCCTTTATTGGAGGTTGCGCATACGGGATGTCGATCCACTCTTTGAAGGGCTTTCCACCGATGTTAGACTCATAGCCGGAAACTAATCCACCTGAAGTTTGAACCAAGATAATCGGAGGCTCACGCGAAGCTAGCACGCACCCTTGTAGGGCCATTGTAATAATTAAGTACCAGCACAGTATGATACCTTTCAAGACATCAGTCGCTTTTTTGTTTCAAAAGTGCTTTATTTTGTTTCAAAAACGTCGTATCCACATATTGTCGCGTAACTTTTTGCATATCACCTTCCCCACTAACATATGGCGTTAAGCATAATTCTTTACCAAATTTAAGCTGGAACATTCTCTGTTGTGCGAAAACTTTTCGCTCAATTAGTTCGCATGAATTTGATAATTGGATCTATCTCAATCCCACAAGGTAAGCTGTGAAAGAGATCGGTCCATGAATAAAATCCTGTATTTTCTCTATGCGGCAATTCGCTTTCCCGAAAGGACCTCAGGAAATCGGGTACTTAGGTACATCAAAGGTTGTTGGCCCGCCACCTATTGACTCAGCGTAGCAAAGACTAGTGCAAGGAGGAGCACGGAGTTCACGATAACAAATGTTCTCAAATGTCGACTAATCTCAACTAATTCTTTTATTCGATTGGATTGGTGAGACATTTGATCCTCACTCTCTTTTTCTTCCACCGAAGGTTCCAAAGTAAAGCGAAACATATCACTACAGCATGTTTCCGATATCTTAGGAAAATCGTATCCATCTCCATAGTCAAGTGCATCATCTGTCGGAACCAAATTTTTAAAAGTGCCCTCAAGAAGTCTCCATGGGCTGATAAGCACACTCACTGTTAACCGATGAAAATTACCAGAGTTTATATCTCCAGATATCGTCTCCATAAGACTTCTATCAACCAGGATTCGGGAGACCACATAAAATCTACCCTGCCAGCCACATTTTACACTTGCAGTAGCATTCAACTCTTGATCTTGCACGTGACATATCTCCACACTCACAGTTGCATCATCGGTTAGACCAGGGGTAATTTCACCAGCCCATGAAGCATCACCAGTGTTATCTGAAACAAAACTATACTGCTCATGCGGAAAAAGAACATCGCATTTCGTTATTTTGCCCACGTACTCAGATTGGCGTGTAAGATCTAACTTATGAGCGATAGCAAGATAAGTCTTAGACCGGTCTTGATTTTGCCAGTCTGTCAGATCTATTTCTATTTTTAATTGCTTCCCCCGAGCATGAGGATTTCCTGGCCTACCCCGACTAAAGTATTTACTGTTTTCTCCATGTCCTAATTGAAGAAAGTCCCAGCTCTCAAAAATACTTGCATCAGGCTTCACCTCGAACCTGTCAAGAGGCAACTGATTTACATTATCTAACAACTTATAGTTAATATTCATTTTAATCATGCAATGTCCGCTATCCATCTAATGTTATAAACATTTTTGTCACTAGACACAACCTCTTCGGCGGCTTTTTATGAAAATCTAATGTGACAAGAACTCGATCTCCATCATAAAAAATCCTCAAATAATCTCATGGGTATTAGTGGAAGCTCGACAAAATACTCTTGTTGGTCCTCAAATAAGAGCGCATACTCTCTTTTTTTTTTTTGGAGAGATTGTATAATTTTTCTAAAGAATTCAGACATTTTTATCTTACTATCCAACATAAATGACAAAGAATTTGGAAAGGATACTTAGATTATGTTAAAAAAAACAATCATACTGTTTTTCATCACTGGGATGGTTCATGCGGAGTTCAGCGGTGAGTATA
Source organism: Porticoccaceae bacterium (assembly GCA_002689135.1). GTDB lineage: Bacteria > Pseudomonadota > Gammaproteobacteria > Pseudomonadales > Porticoccaceae > TMED48. The sequence goes on along the minus strand of NZEU01000009.1, from coordinate 12,411 downwards.
AATCTATAACTCCCTCAAGGATGCATGAATTTGGCAGGACAAATATCTACACGGGCATGGCTAACTCCCAAAGAGTATCTGGTGTTTGGGAGCAAGGAAAAGGTATCTGTGATCCCTTCAGTGACGCAAACATAAAAATTTATGCTGGGGCTGGACAGTGCTGTTTATCTGTCAAAGAAATCGGGGGTCGTTATGTTTTCTCGAAGATTTTATTCAGTGGCGATAAGGCCGGAAAGCTATACGACATCTGTTCGCATTCCGTAATGAAGCGACGACAGTAGTAGTCAAGTGCAAGGGCCTTGAAATCAAACTCTCTCAGACTTCGCACACTGGTATCGCCGATTTCGATCCTGCTGCAATCCCTGATACCTGTCTTTGCTGGCCACTAGAGTAATCCTATTGACAATCATAGTAGCATCTGGGCAACTTAGTTTACTTTTACACTGATCGCGGGGCACCGCTCTAATCTGATACTGATGTTCATTTATAATAAGGTTATCGAATGTTCCGCCATTCCAAGTCATAGTATTGTTCTTTGAATTTACGGTAATTACAGTTTTTAATGTCCCATCGGCCTCCCTATCTATACGATCACACGAAAGATGAACCACAGATCCGTGATTGGGTGCCTCCATTGTTGCTATGGTGGTTATGAAGGCCACTACGAAGAGAGCCGAAACGACAACAAAATATCTTTTTTTAAACATTGCTCTTACACTAGCTCCTGTCGAAACACGAAAATACTGAAAAATTAACCCTCAGAAATCAAATCTACCTTTTTACATTGGTATCGTGGACGCCAAGCAAGTTTAGTGGATCAAAATAGTTAGCACACACGTTGAAGTCAAAATTACCAGTATTTAATTTCGCCTGAAACCCATAATGCATTGGCCAACGTTCTCTATCCTTTTCAATAAGCTTTAATCGCTTAGAAACAAAATATGTAATGTCATTGCTCTTCTCTTCGATCGGTCCAATGTTGGATTTCACCGCTATTTATACGTTGCTCTACATCCTTTACCTTGTGTACCAGAACCAACAAACTTGCAATCATTAAAACAATTGCAATAAGGAGTAACAACAGAAAACTATCTAACATAATCCATCACCTCGCAAATTTAAGCTGATAGCAAACGCTATGTTCAGTACTCTGAGTTGAGAAACTCTTCGGTTTCGGCCAAAGAACCACCGTTCACAACTCGCGTAAATCCCATACTCTCTAATATCATTTTTGCCTTGCCCGAACGATGCCCACTCCGACAATACAGCACTATGGGCTGGTCTAATGTCTTTGCAAGCGACAATATCGCTACAGAAATATCGTGCCACTCGACTCTGATAGCAGACTCTAAGTACCCCTCCGACCATTCCTGGGGAGAGCGAACATCAATTAATAACAACTTCTTACGATCCACGACGAACACCAGGCATCGTCATTTTCCAATGCTGAGAGCACTCTGCAAAGTATTCGCGAGAACAGCAAAATATAGTAGTACGACTAGGAAAATTCAGCAAATCTATTTTATTTGTTAGAGCTAACAAAATCAGCTGCTAAATATTGGTTCTTACGCATCTTTGCACGTGCATCATACAAACATACCAACGCGTCCCTGGAGTGCTGGAGGGAGCTTTGCTCCCTATTTTTTAGGGAGTCTGCAAACTGAGCACGCGCCACATTAAACAACGACACGTAGTGCCTCTGAAAATTCTGTTGGTAATATAAAGCTCGCTCTTCCTGAGTAAGGTTAGGTGACACCGTCTTAAAGAAATCCAGTAAGTCACGTTGTTCGCTGATAGGCTGAGATTTTTTTTCGTTTACTGCACTTATCTGTTCTCGTTTATATGTTTCTAGGAGGGTTACTTCTTGATCTGACAATGATCTGCAAAGAAGGTCCCCAAAAACTTGACTTTGACTAAAGAAACGAGCCCCGGATATTTTGTATTTTTTTTGGGCTTGTCTATTGCAGTCACACGAATCTCTGTAAGCTCCTAACTGGTTAATCCACTTGACATGAGATTCCCCTGTAACGCCAATTTTCAAACTAGAGCCGGCGAAAAAATCTGGAACATATTTTTTCCAGCGTGTCGTTTTAGAACCATTATCCAACTCATTATGTAGCAAAATCTGATCAAAAAATGCAGGATGATCGAGTTTATTACCGTATAGCAATGTTTCAAGTGCGGTGCTACAAAACATAGGCTTGAGGAGTGAGCTCCGATCCAAATCGGGATCCTGCCATGATATTTCGTCATGATAATCCATCACCATCTCTGCCATCCGATAAAGAAACGAAATATGTTGATCATACCGCTCATCAATTGCAAGCCAGTCCTTTGACGTAATACTCTCGTACCAAAGCTGAGCATATGGTTGCAAGTGAGAATACGGTTGCATAAGTTTCTGTGGGTTCGGAGTAGTATTATATATCACATCGCGAATTCTCTGACGATCCAGACCAAGTATTTTTTGCTTCCTGCGTAACTCCTCAAATTCTAAAATCAGAATCGAGAGGTCGAGAGTTGAGTACTCTAGCGATCGCTTAATCGATCGAGATCCGTTTGCAATACATTTACCGACGGCTAAAACCCTCTCAATTTTTCTATCATATGCATGCAAACGATCTTTGGGGTGCATCTGATCTTCTGAAACCTTGGGCGTTTTCAATAATTCTATAGGACCGCTACAAGACACGGTGGTCAGAACAAAAAAACTAGCGACAATAAAACGCAACCTTTGTCTGAAATCTATGCGATTTGAAAAACCCATGACGCAAGCCTCCATATGTTTGAGTAATTCATGGTGTCAAAATCATAGTAAATATGCAAACAGTCCATTAGTGTGAGGAAAATTTTTTTTCTTTCGTGTTGACAAACAGTGTCTTGGGATACCGATCCTGTTCCCCCGGGACAGCTAGTCCCTTAAATAAATCCTTGACATGACGTACTTATAAAGCAAACTTGATCTAAATAATCATTTTAGAGGGTGTTTCTTTGAATTTAGATCCCGATACATTAAAGCTAGTCGTTTTTGTCCCTGAATCGCACAAGGAATCAGTAAAATCATCAGCATTTGCGGCTGGAGCAGGTCAACAAGACGAATATGAGCAATGTTGTTGGGAAACCAAAGGTCGTGGCCAGTTCCTACCATCTCCCGAAACTAACCCGTTTTGTGGTAGCAAAAATAACTTAAATCACGTAATTGAATATCGCATCGAAATGTTGTGTCCGATTGCTACCGTCAAAAGGGTTGCGCAAGCTATCATTAATGCCCATCCTTACGAATCCGTTCCGTTTGAGTTTCTTCCGCTATATAAAACATAAACTCCGTGACCTTTAAAATGTTTCGCCCGAAATCGCGGGGGCTAAGCATTTTTTAAAAGCTCTTATTAGACTCAACTTTCAAGAGATGGTGGACGGCTTTCGGCTGTTGATTAGCCTGAGAAACCATCGCCATAGCGGCTTCACCCATGATAGTCTTACTCGCCAATGTTGTCGTGTCATGTGCAAAATTCGCGTCGATGATGCGTCCGCGCGCTGCCTCAAAACTTAACGAACTATTAAGTAGACTCTCAACAGCCTGATTTAGCAAAGCAACATTTACCCCAAATTGTGATTGTGCGCCAACGACTTGGGATACCGCTGCATCAACCTTGGCCAAAGCCTCTGACGGGTTAGTGATGATGTCTAGTCCCTTAAGTTTGAGATCTTCGGTGGTCAGGGAGTAAATGGATACGTCAAAAGTCTGACCCGCTACAGAACCAGTCTGAATTTTAACGTTTTCACTACTTCCATCCAGCAAGTTTCGATTATTAAACTGGGTATCTCTGGCGATATTCTCGATTTCCGCAATCAACTCATCTGCCTCGTTTTGCATCATTGCTCTTTGGGCCGGGGTTGAGCTGTCACTGATTCCTTGTAATGTCAGCTCCCGGACGCGCTGGACCATGTTACCCATCTCAGCTGTTGCACCAGACGCTGTTTCTAGCATTGATATGCCATCATAAGCATTTCTCAGGGCTTGTTTCATACTCATCAGTGCAGACGTCATTTTCGAAGAGATCGTCCACCCAGCCGGGTCATCGATAGCCGAGTTGATCTTTACTCCAGTTGACAGCCTATGCATAACTTCTGTCGTTACACGCTCATTTTTTGCTACATAACTAGCCGCGCGGTGAGCGGAGCTATTTGTGTTAACATCCATTCAAGTGTTCTCCAAGAAGATGTTTTTGAGTTACTACATAAAAGAGAACGTCACTATTTCTCCAAAGTTTAGACACGTGGCAACTTTTTGCCGAAAAAATTTTTTTGAAACACAAATCACTCGTGGGATCAAAAGGGTCCAATCTATCTAGTTCCAATGCCAGAACCATAATAATTATCCTCTAAATTGATATCTCTGGGGGTAAGGCTGGACATCTTTCCTCCGAGATATAGTGAAAACGAAATAGTTGTTGCCTCCGCCGGCCAAGTGAAATTTTGGCAATCACTTACCGATCTAGCCTTGGGGACTTAAAAAACAAATATGACGCATAAAACTCAATCACTTTTTTTTCAACGATGCATACCGAATTCGAAAATACTAGCGTAACTAATAACATCCTGATTTTTCTACTGAAAGCTCCTCAAATAGTTAGAAATCTTACTTCTGGCAAAGAAGCTTCGAAAGTTAAAAAAGTACGCTTAAACAGCCTAAAAAAAAGTGATTATGTGTCGATTAACGTAGAGGGATCATTAGTTTAGATAAGTGTTTTAGGTTTTTAGTCAGCTCTTCAGCCTATCTTGTACTGTATTAAATAACACTTGGATTTTAAAAAAACTTAGATCAATATCCCACTAACTAGATTTCAAAATTTAACAGCCTTAGCGAGAGTTTATGAACACAGTCAGTGCTTACAGCGAAGCTCGAAACATGAATGATCGTTTTGAAAAAATGCTGATTGAATCGACTCAGCTTGGCTTTTTTATAGAGAGCATGATTGCGACAGACTTCTCAGCGTTTTTACGACTCAATTTTGAGGCAAACCTCTCGATGAGTCTTAGGGTTTATATACGCGAGTCCAACAGTGATGCGATATACCTCACCTACTGGGATAACCATGCCCGAGAGACCGTCTCTATGGACACCGAAATCGGTTGGCTCAGCGTACATGTAGATGCGATAAAGGTGTTTATGCTTAAGCAGAAGCGCGCCAGAGCGTAACAACTGATTCTGATAAGAACGTTAAAGTTATTTAGTAGCACCATCACAAAATATGCTCCATAGAGGAGGCCCTATTGCATCGGATACAAACAACCTGATTTGCCGGCTCGGATGAATTGTCTGTCGCACAGTAATGACATACCCAGCTGATTTTCGGCTGAGTCACTTGGGCAACCAGTGCATCCGGTTCACTCTCCGTTAGATTAGCTTCGTTAGAATTATCCTTTACCTCAGAAAACGTTAACTCTTCTATAAGGCGCTCCTCAGGTGTAGAACGCTGTCCATCCTCTGTAATCTCTGAGCTACCATCACTACTCTCTGGGGGCGCTATCGTGTCGTAACTACTGGCCAGTGGATAAAGTTTTTCTGCCTTGGTTTCTAGCTCCCGGTAATTCCGAGAATATTTTTTTGACGCAAAATGCCAGTAGATGTAGGGAGGAATAGCCGCAAGAAACCATTTTATAGCGCTGTTATCACGAAAGTATTCATCCATCTGAGGAAAAAGAATAAACGCCACCAAGCCGAGAAATATCGTAATATAGAAGCTTGGTTTGTCTAACCAAATACCTTCGTCTTCAATATATTGCTTTCGATCTTTCTTGGTTTTTTCGTTATATTGTAATAACAACTTATCCTGTTTTCTTGCCTTCTTTTCTTCCTCAAGTTGGTGTTCATCCTTGACATAAACATCCTCACTCATTATGTGACTTGATTCTTGAATCGTCAGGATGGCTTTTGCTATCGAGCACTCAAAGAAATCACGCTCTGAGCTAAGTCGGCAATCTTCCAATGCAAGGTGGACCTTTTTTTCAATTGCCTCGCACTCCTCTACAAAACCTCTGTATGCGATCTTGAAGGGTGCAGCAACACCCCTCGTATATAAATCTCTGGCATGTTGACGTAGATCGTTGCTACGACCGATTTTCACTAATCCCGGCCGCAGGCTTTCATTTGACATTACATAGAGCCAACCTTCCATCTACCACCATCCATAAACTGCGTCTGCGTATGACAACCCTCAGCTTTCATTCATATTTTCGATGTAATGATATTTACCGCCATTGTCTTTCGTTACACTACCCAACCATTTTTTCGAGTTCAATGCCCTTAGTTTCCCGCACAAAGCTGATAACAAAGAGTGCCGAAACAGCGGCACTCAGTGCGTAAAAACCATAGGCGCCTGCCAGTCCAATACCCACGAGGAGCATTGGAAAAGTCATGGTTATTGCAAAATTGGCAGTCCACTGGAACATGCCACTTACTGCAAGACCCGATCCACGAAGCTGATTGGGAAACATTTCTCCAAGCATTACCCACATAACCGGACCCCATGACATATTGAACACAAACACATAGGCATTTGCAGAGATAAGCGCTAAGGGACCCCAAGGACCCACATCAAGCTCACCCGAATCCAAAACTTTTCCGTTGGCAAATGCAAGTACCATCATGCCCAGCGTTACTGCCATACCCACTGAACCCCACAGTAACAGTGGTTTTCTCCCAATCCGGTCTACTAAAATAATCGTGGCCAGGCATGCTGCGATACTAACGGCACCACTTATCACGTTAATGAGAAGAGCATCTGCCTCAGAAAATCCTACCGCCTGCCACAATACGGCACCATAATAAAAAACAACATTAATACCCACTAGCTGTTGAAAGACCGCAAGCCCGATGCCGATCCAAAGGATACCTTTTATCTTTCCGGTTGATGGGTCCACCAGATCCATAAGGCGAGGTTGGTGATCGCCCTCAAGAGACTGCTCAATTTCATAAACTTTGTTTAATCCCAATGCCTCACCATAGAGTCTCACTAAAACTTTCTTTCCAGCCTCCCGCTGACCCGACGCGATCAAAAACCGCGGACTTTCAGGGATAAAAAATAATGCCAGCAGAAATATCGTGGCAGGCGCCAGCTCTATCCAAAACATCCAGCGCCACGCAGAAAAACCCATCCAAAGTTCAGCCGTCGAGATGCCCGCAAGATTAGCCAGTAAATAATTACTCACAAAAGCCATAAATAGGCCGCTTATGATTGCGATTTGCTGGACAGTCGTTAAACGACCCCTATAGCGAGCAGGAGCAACTTCGCTGATATACGCCGGTGACATCACTGAGGCTGCGCCAACAGCAAGACCACCTAAAATACGATAAAAAACAAACTCTACAGAGCCTGTTGCCATGCCAGAACCCCAAGCGCTAATAATAAAGAAGATGGCCGAGCAAATAAGTAATGTACGTCGACCGAAGCGATCGGCCAAACGACCCGCAAAAAATGCACCAAAAGCGCAGCCCAAAAGCATGCTAGCCACATTGAAACCGGTACCTGCACTATCTGAGTCGAAAGCGCTTTGTAATCCGTCAATCGTGCCGTTAATTACCCCACTATCGAAACCGAAAAGGAAGCCACCTATCGTAGCGACTACACTTATTACAACGATAAATATTTTATTGTCTTCATCCGCTTGTGTATTCAAAAAAACTCTCCCGTTTTTGTATCCTGATTTATTCACCGATATGAGAGTGTATAGAGTTATAAATAAAATCTCTAACTCAGTAGCTGTTGCTCTTTAATACTTGTCAGTAGTACCATTGTGTATGTAAATTGGTCTAGCCACTTCAATAATAAACTTGGATACGCAACATCATTGGTCTCTTCAACAGACAGTTATTCCGTCGAGAATTATCAAAAAACTTGTGATTCACCTAGTCCAGGTGCAAGGCGGATGGTCAGTGTCGATAATGTATTGTTTGGCTGTGAAGTATCCCAGCTTAAAGTACTCTTGATAAAACATGCATCCGGGAAAACTGCAGGATATTGGGGATTGCCCGGTGATTGGTTACGAGATAACGAGACCCTGGAACACGGTGCTATAAGGGTACTCAGAGCGAGGACTGGATTGGGCAATATTCACCTAGAACAGCTTCAAAGTTTCAGTAGCATAGACAGGTATCCAGACGATCTCACAATTACGACAGCATTCTACGCCCTCATCCGACCAGACGATTATCAGCTGGCCCTTGGCGAGGACGAGCTTGAGGTTAAGTGGTTTCCTATCGAAGAGACACAGATCCTGATTTTTGATCATGACAAAATCCTCAAGTGGGCTCTGACACGGCTCCGATATAAGACCCAACACGAGCCTTTTGGCCTCCATCTTCTACCAGAAAAATTTACACTTCTAGAGCTACAAAGGCTCTATGAGTCCATTTTAGGGATGTCATTTGACAAACCGAATTTCCGGAGAAAAATAATGAAGGCGGGATTATTGCTGGATTGCAACGAGAAGCAACTCGGAGGTGCTCATCGTGCAGCATCCCTATTTAAGTTTAATCCTTGTCGGTATCAGCAACTGAGCAAGGAGGGACTAATGAGGTACAACTCAATAATCTGACGATGCCCACTGCTAAGACGAAGGTCAGCACTCTACATACTCAAAAAAATCAAAGTCCGCTGGGTGATCTCGACCAGATATATCCTGACAACAAACGCCGATAAAGGCTCCTGTAAAACTGTTTCCGGCACCTTTGCCAGCCTCATCTGAAATAACACTGTAATCTAATAAAATTCCTAATTCCTTCCATGTTGATCCGTCCAAGCTCCATAAGAACTGTAAGTGGGCGTAATCTACACTCGCCCGCAAAAACACCGGTTTGTCATCTTTAAGCCTGATTGTGTTGACAATGGGATCCGCGTCGTAAAGCGGGAAATGTGCTGTCATCGAAACATCTCCAGCACAACTCATGACCGCAAGATGTCGGCCGTTTTCTTGGTCATAGGACATGTATAGGTAGTGATACTTATGCCCGTTGTAGTAACACACGAGACCAGCCATGTGTTGGAAGGTTGAAGGAGCAAAGTCAATACAAGTGGTTGCAGTAAAACAAAACGCCTGCTGACGCCTTGCGATGAGTGCCTGCTCAAAACAATTTCCAAGTGACTGCTTGCCCAGGAGGCGTAGGTGTCCGGGGCGAGCCGACAGATCGATAAAAGTACTTGGATCAGGATTCCGTAGCCACTGAAAGTGATTCGGCAAAACATCTCCATCGAAATCTTCCCGCTCAGGAATCCTGGGCCAGGGATGCAAGGGGATATCGACCTTTGGTAGCTCTAGATCAGGCTTATTACCGCCGCCATCCAATCTTAACCAACCGTCATGCCCCCAATTTGCCCTCTGAATTGCTGTCTCACGTCCCATCGGGCTCCTTCTTGTCCCTAATATCGGGCGACTGCTCAGATGAACGACATAAGTCTCACCCTCGGGTGTTTCGACTATGTCGCCATGTCCCGAGCGTTGCAGAGGCAATAGTGAGTCATCCTTTGAAGTCAAAAAATACCCATCAGGATCAACCTCGTAAGGGCCGGTTATCGATCTCGAGCGCGCAAATACCATGCAATGCTCATACTCCGTACCCCCCTCCGCTGTCACGAGATAGTAATAGCCATTGCGCTTGTATATGTGGGGTGCCTCGGTCAGACCTTGCGAGGTTCCCTCGAAGATATTGGTTACGGGCCCTTTTAGCACCCTGGTCCTATGATCATATTCCTGAATATATATGCCGCCAAAAGGATTCTTTCCAGGCCTGTGATCCCACACCATGTTCAGTAGCCACTTACGCCCATCATCATGGAACAGCGAGGGGTCAAATCCGCTACTATTGAGGTAGGTCCTTGTGCTCCAATTCCCGTCAATTGAGGGGCATGTCGTCAGATAATTATGGGCATCCTTGAAGCTTGCACAGTGTCTCTTTACGTCGGTATAAATTAAATAGAAAAGTCCATTATCATAGGAAAGACATGGCGCCCAAATCCCGCATGAGTCAGGATTTCCGGTCATGTCAAGGAGGTCCGCACGATTTAGGGGCTGCGCCACAACCCTCCAGTTGACTAGATCCCGAGAATGGTGAATCTGCACCCCGGGGTACCACTCAAATGTGGATGTTGCCACATAGTAATCCTCACCCACCCTCACTATCGACGGATCAGGGTTAAAGCCTTTCAAAATAGGATTTTGGTTTTTCGAAGTCATCATAGGGAGGGTACTCGATAAAGCATAACAAAATTTTGTGCCTAGATTACCTTCTTTAATGCCCCAATCTCAAGCATCTTCTCATTCGATAACACGTATCGTGGTAGGAACATTAGCACAAGAAACCCACATATTACCGGTCCAGCTACATATGTGAGCATGATGCCATTTAGGGCACGCTCAGTCTGCTCAGCATTGGCCACATATCCGAAGTAAGCTAGACAAGCTAAGGCCAATGAACCACCCGCAGCGATGCCAAACTTCAGCGCCAGCAGGTGTCCCGAAAAAGCAAGAGCCATGTTATTCACTTTTTCCGTCACCATGTGCGCCCCGTACTCAACCGTATCAGGTACCATGGCAAAGAGAAGAGCCATCACCATCATGTGGGGGAAGTTGGCAGCGATTGCAAGGCAAAATGCGTAGGAGACATCCTCCCCGGTGAGGAGCAGGAAGGGAAGGTGTAAGGCAATCATAGCCACCATGCCAAGCCGCAAGAGTATGACCTTGCAGAAACGTTTTGTTAGCCAACTTGTTGTAAGAGCCCCTGCAATCCCAGCAAGCATACCCCAGGTAATGAACTCGTTAATCAGGTCCTCTCGGCCGAAGAAATATTTTATGTAATAGGCAGTGACTGTGCCCCGCATCACCACTGCAACGAGGATAAGGAATGTAAAAAAAGAGATTAAAATCAACTGCGAGTTCTGCCGAAGGGATAAGAAGTCTTTAAACACCAGTGCTATATTTACACCAGCGCCCTGATTGGGTTCGTGAGTCACCCGCTCTTCGGAGCTGATAAAACACAAAAAGAAGCAGGCTATGGCGACGAGAGCCATCACAAATATTGCGAGGGGATATCCAGCTGCATCATCACCCGCCCCGAAGTTTTCAACCAGAATTGGAACAGTGTAGACCACCGCAGCGCCTCCCGCCATTGCCAATGCCATTCGATACGACTGGAGGGAGGCTCGCTCTGTAATATTTTTAGTCATCACCCCACCGAGTGCGGAGTATGGGATATTGATGCCTGTATAACAAAGCATTAGTAGCGCATATGTGGTGAAGGCATATATCATCTTACCCTGGTCACTAAGATCTGGAGATAAAAATGTCACCACAAAAAGAACGGCATAGGGTATAGCAAGCCATATCAAGTAGGGCCGATACTTGCCGAGCGAGGATGAAGTGCGATCAGCAATGCTTCCCATAATTGGATCTGTAAACCCATCAATCAGCCGGACACACAGCATCATCGTAGCTAAAGATGCCGCAGAGATTCCAACAACATCTGTGTAAAAGATTGCCAGATAGTTGATCACCACTTGAAAGACGACGTTGCACCCAGCATCGCCTAGACCATACCCAATTTTTTCCCTTACACTTAGCATTCCCCAAGACATCACACACCTCATTGTAAATATCAAATTTTTATTCTTATCTCAGATCTCAGGTAAAATTTCGTTGCCACGCTGAAGACCAAATGCTATTGAAAAATCCTACACAAGCAGAGTATACAAAAATAAGATCGTAACCACTATTTTGAGCGCAGTTGAACTCAAAAATTTGTGCATCGGTATCTGTTCTAATGTTTAATACTGGTTAAACAAACTATTGACAAATAATTTGGCCTATGACAACGTGAATTGTTGGGTTTCTGTGGCTGTCTGCGCTACCATAAGTATAATAACACAAAAAAAAAATTGGCTCTTTAAACCACATTCCATTAGTTTAAGGCGCATCCTGTAAAACGACCTTTTTGGGGGGAAATATGCTACATCCATCAACATCGCTAATATTTTTACAAACAATTCGCATTTCGGTATATGCATTTTTTGTTGCAATAGGCTCAACATCTGCAATCGCGCAAGATGAGGGAGACACGGAACAGAGCGGTGAAATCGATGAGATTGTTGTCACAGGGGTCAAAGCATCTCTACTCGACGCCATCAACAAAAAAAGAAATGCTCAAGACATACGAGACATCATCAATGCTGAAGATATTGGAAAGCTTCCCGACAGAAATGTTGCCGAGGCCCTCCAACGCATAACGGGTGTGCAGATTGGAAGAGACTTCGGAGAGGGAGAAGAAATTGCTGTACGAGGTATTGCGAATGTGAGGGTTGAACTCAATGGAGCAACTCAAATAGGTTCTGACGTGACCGCAAATTCCAGAGGCGTAAC
>NZEU01000008.1 GCA_002689135.1 Porticoccaceae bacterium | reverse complement strand
TATAAAGAAGGTGCACTCAGCTGCTATTACGAAAAGCTTCTTGCCCCCAAGTCCGAGAGTGTTAATTTGTGTACCTTGTATGGCTACCGAAGTAGAAAACTAATGTGTGACAGAAAATTACATGCTCCGATAAGCAAACTGAAGATAACAGCGGGGAAGTAGCAGCGCAAGCCGATAGTGCCGTTAAACATTAGATTTTTTATATTTTTCAACAATTTCTACCACCATCATTGTTAATCGATCGGAAAATAAAAAGGTTTGGTTTGAGAACCGATCAATACAATATTCACGTCTAATAAAAACCCAGATGTGCTATCATTATAAGCATCAAGAAATTCGCAAGAAGCATAATTATGAAATTAAAAAAAGAAGACGTAATACAACTCGGAGCATTGGCACAACTAGCCATAGATGAGAATACGATAAGCGATGTCACATCGAGGTTAGAGAATGTTCTTGAGTTAGTAAGCCAGTTACAAACAGCCGATACTAGAAATATTGAACCGATAGCTCATCCCCAACAAGGTTTTCAAGCTCTACGTGAAGATCAAATAACGGAAAAAAATGATCAAAAAGCGTTTCAAAAGTTGAGTAAAGACGTTCACAACAATCTTTACTTGGTACCTAAAGTAATTGAATAATAGAGTCTCGTAATGCATGAAATGTCAATAGCATCCCAAATACTAGCATTAAAAACACGTGAATTTTCATCTTTAGAACTTACTCAGCATTACCTAGATCGTATTAATAAGCTAAATCCGGTTTTTAATGCTTTGATCACTGTTACCGAAGAAAAAGCACTTGAGGATGCAAAGAAAGCTGATGAAGCACTCTTGGGAAATACCAATGAGCTTTGCGGCATACCCATCGTACACAAAGATATTTTTTGTACGCGGGGGGTCAGAACTAGTTGCGGTTCGAAAATGCTACACAATTTTGCACCTCCCTATGACGCAACTGTAGTGACAAACTTGGCTGAGGCAGGGACAATCATGCTTGGTAAGGCCAATATGGACGAATTTGCAATGGGCTCCTCTAATGAAACCAGTTTTTATGGCCCTGTAAAAAATCCTTGGGATATTACGAGGGTTCCAGGCGGGTCATCAGGAGGATCGGCAGCAGCCGTCGCTGCTCGGATGACACCAGCGGCAACCGCCACAGACACAGGTGGTTCCATTCGCCAGCCCGCGGCTCTCTGCGGAGTCACTGGTTTAAAACCAACATATGGGCTTGTTTCAAGGTGGGGTATGATCGCATTCGCCTCAAGTTTGGACCAAGGGGGTCCAATTGCAAGAACTGCCGAAGATTGCGCAATATTACTGAATGCTATGGCGAGTTTTGATCGTCGAGATTCTACTTCATTGAAATTGCCTGAAAAAGATTATAGAGATGAGATCAATCGATCCATATCCGGTTGCAGAATCGGAATCCCAAAAGAATATTTTACCAGTTCACTAAACCCTACTGTTGAGGCGACAGTCTTTGAAACGCTCAAAGTATTGACCGATTTGGGAGCGGTATTGGTTGACATTAGCCTTCCAAGCACTAAATTATCAGTGCCCGCTTACTATGTGATTGCACCGGCAGAGGCATCAGCAAACCTCGCTCGATTTGACGGCATCAGGTATGGACATCGCTGCGAAAATCCAAATAGTCTTGAAGACCTGTATTGCCGTAGTCNAGCGGAGGGTTTCGGTGAAGAAGTACAACGAAGAATATTGATTGGCACTTACTGTCTTTCGGCTGGATACCATGATGCGTACTACAAAAAAGCGCAACAGGTTCGACATTTAATTAAGCAAGACTTCAAAGAGTCTTTCTCCAAAGTCGATGTTATCGTGAGTCCAACTTGCCCAGCACCTGCATTCAAATTTGGCGAGAAAAGTGATGACCCAGTAAAAATGTATTTAGAAGACATATATACTATTGCAACAAACTTAGCAGGCCTTCCAGGGATGTCTATTCCATGCGGGTTTGTTAATCGAAATCCCATAGGCTTGCAGCTGATCGGTGATTATTTGCAAGAGACTCGCATGCTAAATATTGCGCACTGTATCCAAAGGGAGACAGATTGGCATAACCTCACACCAAAAGAGTCATTATGATGCGCTGGGATACTGTAATAGGCCTTGAAATCCATGTCCAACTCTCAACCGTCACGAAAATATTTTCTGGCGCAAGTACTTCATTTGGTGCAGAACCAAACAGTCAGGCATGCGCTATTGACTTAGCTATGCCGGGAACNCTTCCAGTGCTTAATTCTAGGGCAGTCGAAAATGCAATTATGCTCGGACTGGCAATTAATGCAGAAATTCCAACTATGTCGGTCTTCGAGCGAAAAAATTACTTTTACCCTGATCTTCCCAAAGGTTACCAAACCACGCAATTAGAACGGCCAGTTATCGGTAAAGGTAAGATACCGATTCTTTTGAAAGACGGGACTACCAAGGAAATAAGAATTCATCACGCCCACCTCGAGGAGGATGCTGGAAAATCATTACACACAGGGAATTTTGATGCCGGATTCTCTGGTATCGATCTAAATCGGGCCGGCATTCCACTGATTGAAATCGTCACGGAGCCTGATCTTTCAAACGCAACCGAGGCAGTAATTTTTGCAAAAAAGCTTCACAGTCTTGTAACTTCGCTCGGAATTTGTGATGGGCGGATGGCGGAGGGATCTCTTCGCTTTGATGTAAATGTTTCAATTCGACCAAATGGTTCAAAAATACTGGGCACTCGCACCGAAACAAAAAATCTCAATTCATTCAAATTTATGGAAGAAGCAATTATTCTCGAAGTCGATAGGCAAATCGAAATCTTAGAAGAAGGAGGAGCCGTTATACAAGAAACAAGGCTCTATAATGGAGAAACAAAGAGTGGGCATTCAATGCGAAGCAAAGAGGAGGCTAATGACTACCGATACTTCCCGTGCCCTGATTTACTTCCAATTGCGATCACTGAATCTTTTCTTCAAGAAATCCGAAATAAATTACCCGAATTACCAGATGAACGATTGATCCGATTAATGGCTGAGTATCGTGTTGGTGCATCTGAAGCTGATTTACTCGCCGCAAACAAAGATTTATCTAATTATTTCGAAACTGTGGCAGTTACATCTGAAAACCCAAAACAAGCTGCAAATTGGACGCTTGGAGAGTTAATGGGCCGGTTAAAAACTACGAACTTGCCAATTACGGAAAGTCCTGTTTCTGCAGAGGAGTTGGGAAGACTAGTTAAGCGGGTTTGTGACAACACTATTTCTGGAAAAATCGCAAAACAGGTCTTCGATGCTATGTGGAAAGGAGAGGGGACTGTAGACTTCATCATAAAAGATCGAAATTTAAAACAACTAACAGATACCAAGGCTTTAAATCACATAATAGCATTAGTAATATCTGACAACCCAAAAATGGTAACCGATTTTATAAACGCAGATGCCCATCTTCGCAAGAAAAGGCTAGGTGGCCTAATGGGGCAGATCATGAAACGATCCAAAGGCCAAGCAGACCCAAAGCGAGTAAATGATCTTTTATCCCGCAAATTGCACGAATTGATAAATGGTGAAAGCGATTAAACTTTAGTAAAAAACCAGGTTCCATATTTTAAGAAACGAGTAAAGGAAACACCCAACATTCGCTTTGTAAAAAATACGGAGGTTTTCATTCTAAACCGCAGATGATCTAAATCTTTAAGAGTTTCCCTTCACAACCACGATATGACATCATTTAGTCTTCAAATTGTTAAAATAGTTGCGTATTTTCAATTGCTTAACAAATCCAATAAGTCCGCACTTCTCATCTNTGTTATGCTAACATATCTAGCCGGGAAAAACTGAGGGATAAGCATCCCTTAGAGAACTGTTACACAAGACATACAGGAGTTGTTAATGACAGAAACAGAGCAAGAATTCGAATTTTATGTGGGTCCTGCCACTCATTTGGAAGGAGCGTCACTTGCAATAGACGGAACAGCGAGAATAGATGGCAAGATTGTAGGAAAAGTGTCGGTTAAACATCTCATAGTCGGCGTTGGTGGGGTCGTTCAAGGAGATATCTCAGGCGAAACTGCAACTATAGAGGGCACTGTAGAGGATACGCTATCGCTCACTGGAAAACTGACTGTGTGTGCGTCGGGTAGAATTAGAGGGAAGATTCAATACGGCGCATTACAAACGGAAGAGGGCGCTAAGCTTGTGGGGGAAATAACGACTGATTGGGATCAAGATCTTGGACAGCCTGTGGTCTCCAGTCGTTTAGAGGCTTTTAATGCAGGTGCAACCATGTCGGGCGATAGCCAAACACTGGAAACCTGATCATTCTGCTAAATTCAGGCAAGGACTGATGTAATAGATATGATCCCAGGCCAAGCACCCAAATCAACAGCAAGGCCCAGAACAGTCATCTTTGGTAATTCAAAAGGTGGGGTGGGCAAAAGCACGTTGGCACTTTTGATGGCGCTTGGACTAGCCACACGCCACCGCGATGCGAGCGTAAAATTAATTGATTTAGATCCACAAGCAACCAGTAGTAATTCGTTGCAAAGGTTCTGTGATCAAAGATTCTCAGTGGTGCAAGGTTCCTCCCTGCGTTGTGATGATGGCTCTCCGAATAACGAAAAGATTCTTAAGCATATAAATACAGAACGATTGAATAACTTTAAAAGACGCTTTGTTGTGCTTGATGGAGCAGCCGGGCACCAACCTGACAATAGCGCGTTTCTTCATCATTGTGACATTATGTTGATCCCCACTTCAGTAAGCGACGCCGACATATACGCTACGCGTAGTTATATCTCGGGACTGCACGCACTTTTTAGTATTCGTGGAAACAGACAGCGTGCCGCAGGTCCAGCATTAGTAATTCTCCCGAATCTGGTTGACAGCCGTGATGAATTCAATGAACTCCGACATGCGCTCTCGAAAGAACGGGCTTACTTGGGAAAACCCCTTTATTATTCTCCAGCGTTCAGACGAGCATTTCGAGAACAGCGTAATGACGAAAATATTCGTATCATATTTAATCAAACACAACCCTACACACTCTGGCTTACAAGCTTAGTGACGCAATCTCACAGACTTGACAAAAAACCCGAAAAACTATTTCAACTTTAAACAAAAAAAATCTTTTGAATGTGAATGGCATCCATTTATAGAACTAAGAAGCGAGAGCATTTTGCAATGCAGAAAAAGCGGGATTTGCCACAAAAAATTTGTAGGATTTGCA
The DNA here is from genome assembly GCA_002689135.1 of Porticoccaceae bacterium. GTDB lineage: Bacteria > Pseudomonadota > Gammaproteobacteria > Pseudomonadales > Porticoccaceae > TMED48. The sequence continues at coordinate 38,563 of NZEU01000008.1, read as the reverse complement.
ATCTCCCTTTTTCATGGAGAAAGAAATGGAAGAAAGACTGGCAAAATATACGATACTGTTCACAGCGATGTAGAAATCAATCCCGACTGAGAAATTTATCCAACAAGGGGCAATAAACATAAATCTTCAAGAAAAAAAGAATCTTCCAATCGTTGATATCCTGGTCATTGGCGCTGGTTTAGCTGGCCTCTCTGCCAGCAAAAAGTTGGCTGATAGTGGATATCAGGTGCTGGTTGTCGACAAAGGGAAATCGGTGGGCGGAAGACTCGCTAGCCGCTCATTTGAATCTGCGATTTTTGATTATGGCGCTCAGTTTATGACCGCCCGAGAACCAACATTCTTAGAGCAAGTAAATACATGGATCGCTGAAGGAACTGCAGAGTTATGGTTCAGAGGACACCCCGGACGGTCCGAAAATCATAAAAGATGGCGGGGAATACCCAACATGCGAGAGCTCGCAAACAGCTTAGTAGGCTCGCTGAATATTAATACGGCAAGACAAGTCCTAAAAATAGCAGTTCAGCAAGACCAATGGAAAGTTGAGTTTAAAGACGGTAGCTTGATGCACGCGAATAATGTTCTCCTAACCCCGCCTGTGCCGCAATCGATAGAAATAATCGACAGAGGTGATACGAAACTCAGTCAAAATCAGCGTCGCAGGTTACAAAAGTTGACGTATGATCCATGCATCGCAGTGATGGCAGTACTTGAGGAACCGAGTAAAATTCCCTCTCCTGGGATGTTAGTTCCGGACCACGATGATATAGACTGGATTAGCGATAACATGAAGAAAGGAGTGTCCAAATTACCATCTGTTACAATTCATGCCTCATCTGACTTCAGTGAAACTCATTTCAATGCGGATCGTAATGAGGTAGGCACAAAGATTATTAATCTCTCAAAATCATGGCTTGGCGCCCCGGTCAAACATTTTGCGATACATAGATGGCGTTACAGCAAGCCTCGATGTGTCGACGCAGAACGTTTTATGCTGATACAGCATAATCCAACGCTAATGATAGCAGGCGACGCTTTTGCAGGACCTAGGGTAGAGGGTGCTTTTTTATCAGGGAGCACTGCTGCTGAAGCTCTTATGGCTCATATCGAAAACTATTAACCTAAAAAGTTGTTAAAATCGAGTGCGCGAAAAGTCAGGCAACATTATTTAAAATGTGAAGTCATTCCAGTAATAACTGAGTCTTGCCCCCGAAGTTTCGACCGCAACGCAAAGTTTCATTTTATGGATTACTCAAGGATAAAAAACCAATAATGATTGTTTACTTCTCAACACGTGCCTAAATTATTGGAGCATCTCTAAACCCTTTTATTGCTGACTTGTCGACAAGCAAGAATTCTGAACGACCATCTGTCATCAAGCGGACCTTACTCATTGCAAAGGGACTCAAGAGTGCTCGTAAATCTCCCATGGAATGGGCAAACAGCGGCAAACTGTGCATGTGTCTCGGAGACTGTGTCAAATGTTGCTTATCTAAAATACCGTAGTTAAAAGTCGCCAATTTATCGATATTCATACTTCCTATGCAATACGCCTTAGTTGAAGTTTTCAGGAATGGTCTTAAAGCCTGCATAAAACCCTTCACATATGTCCTTTTGAGGAAATAAAAAAAATCCCAGAACAAGCAGACGTCTAGAGTAATTCCAGGCTTCAAATTGAGCATGGAGCCAAACACTGCCTCGAGGGTGGAAGGTAAAATATCAGGCTGAGATCCACTCAATAACGGATCAGAGTACAGATCAGGAAAAAATAGGTGACACTTTTGGGTCACGCAGTAATCTGTAAAAAATCTGACGGTTGACGACCCCGCGCTCCCCACATTGAGAACACAAAGGGAAGTAGTTTTGGGCTGATCTCTCCAAAGCTCTTCAAAGACTCGAGAATGAAGTAGTGGGCAGTCATTAAACGAATTACCAATCGCCTTCTTCATGTTATCCAAGCCCGTGAACTTTCACAGATGTTGTGATTGCTCCAGACTAAGACTGAGGCAATATTCAAGAGGATTTAACTGCCTCAGCAATATCAACTGCATTCGCCATTACCTTACCCGGCCTCACGTTTGAAACTGGCGGAACTGTGGGATCCATTTCAATATTACCCTTGAATTTTGCACCGTCTTCCAAAGTTACCCTTGGAGCATCAATGTTTCCCATAACATTTCCACTCTGGCAAACTACCACTTTCTCTAAACCGGTGATGTCACCTTTCACGGTACCTTCAATCACGACCACATGCGCTCTTACGTCCGCCAATAAATTTCCGCCGCTACTCACAAAAACCTCGTGCTCTTCAGAATTAATGCTACCCTCGATATTACCATCGATCTGAATGTTCTCATTAGACGTGATCTCTCCTACGACTTTGACGGTGGATCCGATAACCGCCTTAAATGATTGCCCATCAGGTGCCATATTTTTAGCTTCACTCTTCTGATCATTGGGTTTTTTACTTTTTTCAAACATAATTTCTTACCTCACTTTGATATAATAAACGTATTAACCTCCACGACCGCAAGTTAGCCTATCTTGGAGAAAAAAGCATCTCCAAAACATTACATTAGTTCGATTTCACTATTCAACTGCAACCATCGCTCCTCCCGTTGCTCGAGATGAGTCCTCAGATGGCCCTCTTCCGCCACTATAGTCCGCAATCTCTCTTGATTTTCTCGAGCATATGAAGAAGGATCGGCTAAAATCTTTTGCATCTCAAGCAATCTTTCCTGCAGATCCTGCATTTCTAACTCGATTTGTCTGATCTCCATTCTAAGTGGTCGAGTCAGCACTCGTTCTCTTGCTAAATTTTGGCGATTAGATTTTCGCGAGACAGAATTCTTATCTTCTATAAGTCTATTCGTTTTTAAGCTAATTCTGTTTTCGCGTAATCGGTTCTCATAGTCTTTCATATCCCCATCGAACAAGAAAACCCTGTTATCCTCTATTAAATAAAACTTGTCCACAGTATTTCGTAGTAAATGACGATCATGTGAAACAACAATTAAGGCGCCTGAGTAACTTTGTAAGGCATAAATCAAGGCACGCCGAACGTCAAGATCTAAATGATTTGTAGGCTCATCTAAAAGCAATAGATTGGGGCGAAGCCAAATTATCAGTGCTAAAGCTAGTCGTGATTTCTCTCCCCCCGAAAAACTTACAACCGGATTTAACGCTTTCGGACCTGAAAAATCGAAGCTCCCGAGAAAGTTCCTTAATTCTTGATCTGATGCCTCAGGTGAGGCTCTTTTTAAATGCTCAAAAGCGCTCGCACTCAAGTCCAGAGCTTCGATTTGATGCTGAGAGAAGTATCCTATTTGTAAGTGTTTTGTGACTACACGATTACCATTTTTTAGGTTGACAGATCCGCGTAAAACGGACAGCAAAGTCGATTTACCAGATCCGTTTGCTCCCAAAAAGGCTATCCTTTCCCCTGATTCAATACTAAAATTTACTTTAGAAAGGACCATGTTGGTTCGATATCCAAAATAAGCATTATCCAAACGAACCAAAGGAGACGCGACTATTTCGGAATCAAAAAAAGTAAAAAAATGAGGCGAATCAATATCTATAGCTGTTTCAGTTTTCATTCNTTTGAGCTCTNTCAATCGACTTTGCGCCTGACGCGCCTTACTCGCTTTGGAACCAAACCGGTCAATAAATCCCTGTATCTCTCGACGCCAGCGCTCCTGTTTTTCAAAAGTTTTTGCCTGATTCGACAATTGCTCACACCGCACTTTTTCGAAGCTGGAATAACCTCCGGCATAGATTTGGCACTTTAGTTTGTCTATGTGGATTATTGATTCTACAACGTTATCTAGGAATTCTCGGTCATGGGAGATTACTACTGCCACTCCCTGATAATCTCTCAACCACTGCTCAAGCCAGAGCACCGCATTTATGTCGAGGTGATTAGTCGGCTCGTCCAGCAAAAGTAGCTCCGAAGGACGCATTAACGTTTGGGCCAAACAGAGACGTAACCGCCAACCACCAGATAGTCGGTTGCATGGTAAATTTATTTGAGATTGGTCAAAGCCTAGCCCATCAAGTAGTACCTTTGCACGATGATTAGCATCGAAACCGTTAATGTTTTCCAATCTATCGAATGCAACCGCCAACCTTTCACAGTCATCACTAGTCTTTGCAGACTGTATTTCAGCCTCGATTTGACGTAAGCTTTTATCTCCATCGATGACAAAATCTATAATTGTGCGGTCAGATAGGATAGTTTCTTGCGCTAGATGTGCAATTCTCCAATTCTCAGGCATAGTAAATTCACCGCCATCGATCGTTAAGCTCCCCAAGAGAGCCTCTAATAAGCTAGATTTTCCGCAACCGTTCCGGCCTATAAGGCCAATTTTTTGACCTGCATGAACCGCAAAATTGGCGTTTTTAAAAAGTAAGTTTTCACCTCGACGCAACTCAAAATTAGTAAGTCTAATCATATAAAAATATCATTTTCAATCAAAACCCAAAAAACCGCCCGATTGATGACGCCATAATTTCGCATAGATACGGTTCAAGGCGAGTAAATCTTTATGACACCCCTCTTCCACGATCTCACCCTGATCGAAAACGATTAAACGGTCCATCGCAGCGATAGTAGACAACCTGTGTGCAATAGCGATAACGGTCTTTCCCTGCATCAAGCGATCAAAACTAAGTTTTATAGCTGCCTCGACCTCAGAATCGAGTGCAGAGGTGGCTTCGTCTAATATCAGGATTGGCGCATTCTTTAATAGTACTCGCGCTATCGCTATCCTTTGCCGTTGCCCCCCAGAAAGTGTGACACCACGTTCTCCTACATGCGCGTCATAGCCTCTCCTCCCTGCGTTGTCTTGAAGGCCTAAAATAAATTCGTGCGCTTCAGCCTGAAGCGCAGCGTTGATCATTTCTTCCTCTGTAGCCTTCGGCCTAGAAAACAAAATATTTTCCCTTACCGAGCGATGTAATAGCGAGGTATCCTGAGAAACCAACGCGATTTTACCTCTCAAACTATTTTGCCGAACCTCAGCTATATTTTCACCATCAATGGTTATCTCACCACTCTGGATGTCATAAAATCTCATTAATAAATTAACTAAGGTCGATTTTCCAGCGCCACTCCGTCCCACTACCCCTACCCTCTGCCCAGATTCAATTCTCAAGTCAAGACCTTGAAAAACTGAGCCACCATGCTCATTTGCCCGATTATTATATGCAAAATGCACCTTTTTAAAGTCAATAACGCATTCGCTTACCTCCAATTCCCGAGCATCCTCGCGGTCGAAGACCTCCTTTGGTACAGAAAACGAATTAATTCCGTCCTGAACAACACCTAGGTTTTCAAACAGGTTAGCGATTTCCCACATAATCCAATGAGACATGCCCGTGAGTCGGATCGCTAAACCAATTACAACCGCAATTGCTCCCGGTGAAACTATACCATCCAGCCAAAGAGTGATCCCGAGCGCTGATGTTGAGAAAATTAATGAGACATTAAGAGACCACATTGTTATGTTTAACAAGGTCACTAAACGCATTTGAGGGTGCACTGTACTCAAGAACTCTCCCATACCGTTTTTCACATACATTGATTCACGATTATTGTCAGAAAATACTTTAACCGTCAGGATGTTTGTATAACTATCTACAATTCTGCCGGTCATTAACGAACGAGCATCAGCTTGTCGAGTCGAAATTTTTCTTAACCTTGGGACGAAGATTCGCTGAACAGAAATAAAAAGCACGAGCCAGATAAACAGAGGAATACACAAAATAGGATCTGCGCTGGCAATCAAAAAAATAGTTGTTATTAGATACACCAAGATGAACAAGAGTACGTCTAGAATTTTCATGACCACGTCACGAACAGCTAGCGCAGTCTGCATAACTTTGGTGGCAATGCGACCACTGAATTCGTTTTGAAAATAGGCGTAGCTCTGACTCAAAAGATATCTATGCATAAGCCATCGGACTCGCATAGGAAAGTTGCCCATCAATGTTTGATGAATAACTAGAGACCGGATTGACTCAAGTAAGGGTATGATCAAAAGGACAAACACAGTCATCATTAAGAGAAATGGCCACATTTGCTCAATGAAATTCTCTTGCTTTTGAAGAGCTAGCCAATCCACTATAGTTCCCAAGAAACCGAACAGCATCGCCTCGGAAATAGCCATTACAGCGGTCAAAGCCGCCATAAAAATAAGCCAGTGTTGGGAGCCGTGAGTATAAAACTTACAAAACGCAAAGAGAGTGTTAGGAGGTTGATGCCCCTCCGCTAGCGGAAACGGGTCTAAGCGCCTCTCGAAAAAAGCAAACATTTTTTTTCCTCACGCCAACCTCCCCATGATCGCAAATATCAGTTTATTTTAAAACTAAAAGTTTGAAAAACTAAAGTATTGCTGAGTGGGGATGGTATATGCATCTCAAAAGAATATGTGGTAGATTCCATTGTACGAAAAAAAACCAATTTGGACGTAACCATCGACAAAAATATGCTTGTTCGTGATCGCGTTATTGAGTTGGATGATCGAGAATCAAGTTCCTAACTCGCTCCTCTGTGATTCGTGGATACTCGACAANCTCTCTATCTTGCTTCAACATTGCCAACAGTATTTGGCGAGGTAACCAGGTTACACATGATTAAATAGCAAAAATTTGGGGTAAAAATTTGGCGAATTATAAATATGATCTAATCATATTCGGTGCTACAAGCTTTGTTGGGGNTATCCTGACTAAGTATCTTTTTTCTCAAACGAGTTTGAAGGCAAATTTTAAGTGGGCGCTAGCAGGGAGGTCTCAATACAAACTGGAGCAACTTCAGGTTAGTCTCGGAACTACAACTGAAACTCTTCCATTCGTAATCGCTAATTCTGATGATATTGCATCACTCCGTAATCTCTGCAATTCAACACGACTGATAGTAAGCACGGTCGGTCCATATGCTCTATATGGCGAGAATCTTGTGGCAATTTGCGCTGAAACAGGGACCGACTACTGCGACATCACCGGAGAGGTTCAATGGATTAAGCGTATGATTGATCAATATCAAGTTTTAGCCCAATCTAGTGGTGCAAGGATAGTGAATAGTTGCGGTTTTGACTCAATCCCATCGGATATTGGTAATTACTTTTTACAGGCAAAGGCGCAAGAAAAATTTCAGTGCTACCTTCCCTATGTTTCCATGCGTGTCGTCAAAATGATTGGTGGGGTATCTGGGGGTACGATAGCAAGTTTTATTAGCACAATAGAAGCAATNAAAGCTAACCCCCCTCTATACCGTGAGGTAGCGAATCCGCGATACTTGTGCCCAGAGAATAGTCCGAAAAAAAAACAGCGGACGAAATCTAAAAAAAAACGTTTTGACACGAACTTTTCCTCTTGGATAGCGCCATTCATCATGGAGAATATTAATAGTCGAATCGTCATGCGCTCCTCTTGCTTGGGAGAAACGAACTATGGTCACGATTTTACCTATGACGAGGCCATCCTCACAGGTCAAGGCATTTTAGGCCTTTTAAAATCTCTTGGTATATCTTTTATCTTTAGTGCACTTTTATGGTTTCTTTACTTTCGAACTTCCCGACGCATCTTAAATCTGTTTTTTTTACCCGCGCCCGGTGAGGGACCTTCCCTAGAATCTCAACAACGAGGTAGGTTTATAATCCAAATGCTCGGCAGAAATCATCAAAATTATCGACTTCGCGTTTGTATAAAAGGCGACAGTGATCCTGGATATGGAAGCACAGCAAAAATGCTCGGACAATGCGCTCTGTGTTTATTAGAAATCCCAAAAACTGAAGTGCCGGGAGGATTTTTGACCCCAGCGGCAGCAATGGGGGACAAGCTGTTATCCCGACTTCAAAGGAATGCGGGCTTAACTTTTGAAATAGAGGAATACTGAGCCAAAAGATCATATTCCGTGCTTGTCCCATCTAAGTACCGAAATCAAATTAGATTAAAATAAAATGTTCAAACATCGTACACTGAAAGTTTTCTTTCAGTTACAATAACTACGGAAAGTCAAATACCAAATAACATCCCAAATTTTTCAAATAGCGCAAAAAAAATATGGCTCAATACGTCTACACAATGAATCGGGTTGGTAAGATTGTGCCACCAAAACGAGAAATTTTGAAAAACATCTCATTATCATTTTTTCCTGGGGCTAAAATTGGAGTTCTGGGACTAAATGGTGCTGGTAAGTCTACTCTCTTAAAAATAATGGCCGCTATTGACACAGATATTCAAGGTGAAGCCCGTCCGATGCAGGGAATTAAGGTTGGTTACTTAGCACAAGAACCAGAGTTAGATTCCAACAAAACTGTTCGTGGAAATATCGAAGATGGCGTTCGAGAGGCTGTAGATGCCCTTGCCGGCCTGGAGCAGGTTTATATCGATTATGCGGATGAAAATTCAGATTTCGAAGAATTAGCAAAAAAACAAGAAGAATTTGAATCAATCATAGAGGCTACAGACGCACATAATCTAGATAATGCCCTNGATATTGCCGCGGATGCACTGCGGTTACCGCCCTGGGAATCCAGCATAGAATCACTCTCAGGGGGAGAGAAAAGNCGGGTCGCCCTCTGTCGGCTACTCCTATCTAAACCAGATATGTTACTGCTGGACGAACCTACCAACCACCTAGATGCGGAATCGGTACACTGGTTGGAAAAGTTCCTTGAAGAGTTTACCGGAACCGTAGTAGCTGTGACTCACGATCGCTATTTCTTGGATAATGTCGCTGGCTGGATACTCGAACTGGATCGAGGTCACGGTATTCCTTATGAGGGAAATTACTCAACATGGCTGAGTGCAAAAGAAAAACGTCTGCAAACCGAATCAAAACAGGAGGCGTCTCGCCAACGTGCGATAAAGCAAGAGTTAGAATGGGTGAGACAAAATCCGAGGGGTCGGCAGGCAAAAAATAAAGCTCGACTAGCGCGCTTCGATGAACTTAATTCACAAGAGTTCCAGTCCCGAAATGAAACAAATGAAATTTACATAGCTCCGGGAGAACGGCTGGGTGATAAGGTAATTATCCTTGACAGAGTATCTAAAGGATTCGGCAGTGAGTTACTAATTAAGGATCTTTCATTATCTATCCCTAAGGGTTCGGTCGTCGGAATTATAGGCGGAAACGGTACTGGAAAATCTACGCTTTTCCGTATGATTTCGGGTAGCGAAGAACCTGATAGCGGATCAATTATTATCGGTGACTCAGTGAAAATAGCTTTCGTAGAGCAAACTCGTGACTCCTTATGTAATAATCAAAACGTGTGGGAAGCCATTTCAGGAGGTCAAGATGTTCTTCGGGTTGGTAATTATGAGGTGTCTTCGCGAGCATACGCAGGACGTTTCAATTTTAAGGGATCTGACCAACAAAAAAGAGTAGGTGATTTATCTGGAGGTGAACGAGGACGCCTTCACCTTGCCAATACATTGAAGCAGGGCGCTAATGTGTTACTGCTGGATGAGCCCTCTAACGATCTTGATATCGAGACCTTACGTGCTTTGGAGGAGGCAATACTCTCGTTTCCAGGTTGTGTCTTAGTTATTTCTCATGACCGTTGGTTCCTTGATCGCATAGCCACTCACACACTTGCCTACGAGGATGATGGTGAGATCATTTTTTTCGAGGGTTGCTATAGTGCTTATCATGATGATTTTGTGGAACGAAAAGGGTCCGAAATACAACCATCACGGATCAAACACAAGCGTCTCAAGAGTTAGGTAATTCGTATGGCATCTATCTGGCACACAAAACCAGACTTAAAATATATCAACCAATACATACTCTCAGGTACTTTAGATAGTCATCTTGGTATTTCCATGACGGACGTGGGTGACAACTTCTTATCTGCAACTATGCCAGCCGACGCAAGAACTTTTCAACCTAGCGGAATCGTTCACGGTGGCGCGAATGTCGTGTTAGCGGAAACATTGGGTAGCACTGCAGCATACCATGTGATCGACAGAAGTTTCCAGCATTGCCGCGGGCAAGACATAAGCGCCACGCACCTTCGTCCCGTTTCTGGGGGAGTAGTTACAGGGACAACCCGGCCGATCCATCTTGGACGACGCTCTCATGTATGGGAAATAGAACTTCGTAACAGTGCCGGAAAACTCACTTGTGTGGCTAGACTTATCCTTGCAATAATAGACATTAATAGAGACAAGATCCATGATTAAGCTCAATTTCCGTCCATCTCAAAAAACATGCATAGAACTATCTCGGAGTTTCATGACCACGCAGCCGCGGGATAAAACACCATTGTAAATATCGAGTTTTCTTATTACTTGATTGAAGAGTCTTAATAATTTAGATGATCAATCAGGTAAGCGGTTAATGTAACGACAACGATAGTTTTTCCGCTAAAATGTGTAACGAGCTATAACCCGTCAATTTTTACCATGCGCACCCAATATTCCAGATTTGGGTATGATTTCCGCAGGTCACTTACAGCGGCTTGGGCAAGCTGTTGGGTCCCGAATTTGCCATATAGTAAAAGAGTTAGCTCTTTTTGTTGTTTTACTGAATTTGTAAGCCACAATTTACTTGATTCACTGACGTATTCGTCCCGATGTTTTACCGCAGCATCTCGCGAGGAATACGCTCCAAACTGAATCGTCCATACAATTTCTGGCGGTGCTCCGCCCAAATATTCTTCTTGCTTAACGGAATTAAGCGATGCTAATTGTGTATCAAGCCCAAATTTTACTCTGTCTTTAAATTTTTCTTGGCTAGCAATATCAGAATCTCCAGCGTAACATCTCCATGCGGTTTTAAATTTTTCTTCACTCTCGCATGACCAAACAACAAAATTCGAATGATTATCATTTAAATTTCGAATACTAGTACCCTTCATACACCCGCTTAAGGCTAAAACACAAAAGAAGTTAATCAGAAGACGATTCATAAACGTGGTTCTACGAAGTTTTCAATCCACACCTACACGAAAGATCAATAACACTACAATACAATGAAATACAGCATAAGTGATAAATTTCAACATAAATTAAATACTGTTAGCACAGTCAAATTCATTATTGACAACATGAACACCTTTTATCCTAATTCCACATTTAAAATTATGTTTTTTTTAAAAACGTTTCATGCTTAAAATTGCTTAATTAAGGTGCAAAAATATAATTTACGTCTAATTAAGCACTAAAGAAGCGCATTTAGTTAAAAAAAATGTTTTTTGTGTTAAAAAATAGTGCATAGAAATAAAATTTAACTTATAGCAAAAGTGTTAGATCCATAATAATTAATTTAAGGAGGGTATTAATGAAATACACTATTGCTTCCATAAAAAATATCTTAAAAATTTTAACTCTCATGATGCTATCGTTTTCGGTAGTAGCCGAAAACCTCAATGGCGCAAACACCTCATGGATTCTTACTTCCACTGCCCTTGTCCTGTTCATGACAATTCCGGGACTCTCACTATTCTATGGAGGTCTGGTTCGCTCGAGAAGTGTGCTTTCCATATTGATGCAGTGTTTTGCAATAACATGCCTTGTATCAATAATCTGGTTAGTGGCAGGCTATAGTCTTGCCTTTGGGAACGGTGGCGCCGCAAACGCACTGATTGGGAATTTAGATAACTTTTTGATGGGTCAGGTAGTGGAGGATTCAATGGCGGGCGACATTCCAGAAGCAGTCTTTGCGATGTTTCAGCTCACCTTTGCAATAATCACTCCCGCTTTGATCGTTGGCGCATTCGCTGAACGAATGCGCTTTAGTTCCATGCTTTTATTTAGTGGCTTATGGGTGTTATTTGTTTATGTGCCAATTACTCATTGGGTGTGGGGGGGTGGATGGTTAGGAGAAATAGGTTTACTCGATTTTGCTGGAGGCACGGTAGTGCACATCACAGCCGGCGTAGCGGCTCTTGTAGCGGCGTTAGTTATCGGCAACCGTAATGGGTTCCCTAATCAGACTATGCCCCCTCATAATCTTACTATGTCAATGACGGGCGCTGGCATGCTTTGGGTAGGCTGGTTTGGTTTTAATGCAGGATCAGCGCTAGCGGCAAATGGCAACGCTGGTATGGCAATGCTCGCTACGCACATATCTGCTGCCTCAGGGGCACTCGCTTGGATGGTGATGGAATGGACGAAATTTGGAAAACCTTCTGCACTCGGAGCCGTGACTGGAATGGTAGCAGGCCTGGGCACAATCACTCCAGCTTCTGGCTTCGTTGGTCCTGCCGGTGCGCTAGTCATTGGTATCAGTGCAGGGGTAATTTGTTACTACGTGACGCAGGCAATAAAGCAAAAATTTAAAATTGATGATTCCCTCGATGTCTTCCCTGTCCACGGAGTTGGCGGAATGCTCGGAACACTATGTGCTGGTATTTTTGCCTCCGATCAGCTAGGTGTCTTCAGCGGCCAAGGTTATGGGGAAGGGGTTACCATGAGCTCGCAAATGTATGTCCAGCTAGTTGGTGTCTTAAGCACAGTCATTTACACAGCGGTGATTTCACTGATACTCTTGAAATTAGTAGACAATCTCTTAGGGCTCAGAATCGATTTAGAGGAAGAAACAAATGGACTCGATTTGGTCGAGCACAACGAGAGGGGTTATGATCTTTGAAAATTGCCACACATAAGATTTGAAGATACAGCAACCAAAATGTTTCGCATCGGGCCGTTGATAAATATCATCGGCTTCTTTGCCAATTAACTTCCGAATGCGCGGTACTGATCCAAGTACTTGCACATGTAATCTGCCCCGTCAAGGGTGCGGTTAGTGGGTCTTTGCAATAAATCAGGGGGAATTAGGTACAGATGTCCACTCTTAACTGCAGTGATGTTCTTCCATCGGCTCCAACTTTTTTTCCAAGATACTAATCGCTCTTGCGCGCCACTAGACAGGATAACCTCTGGATCAAATTTCATAATCGTCTCGATGTTGACGCGAGGCACTAACGGTGTAGAGGTCGCAAAAATATTGACACCTCCACATATTTTAATCACATCACTTATTAAGTGTTCGCCATTAAGTGTCATAATGGGGTCATCCCATATTTGATAGAACGTTTTTACCTTCTTTTTGTTTTTATGCAACTCAATAAGGGACTGTAACTTTTTGTAAAAACTGGCCGCAACACGATTACTTTCGCTTGTTTTATCCGTTAGCCTGCCTAATTTTTTTAAAAGTTTTGGAATTTGTGAAAGCTTTGTTACTTCAACAACAAAAACTGTTAAACCTAGCTTGCGTAGACGCTGGACGATTTCATAACCATTGCCTGAGCTCCATGCAAACACGAGGTCAGGCTGTAAACTTAAAATAAGTTCATAGTTAACCAGTGCATGATTATTTACACGAGTGATTCTTTTGGCCTCATCGGGATAATTACTAAACTCATCCGCACCAACAATATTGCCTCCAGCACCAATGTGGAAAAGAAGTTCAGTTATGTTGGGTGCCAAACTGACAAATCTCTTTGCTGGGACTGGTAAGTTTATTTCACGCTTCAAATCATCGACTTCCGTAATATCGCCAATAGCAGTAGCCGGAAATAAAATGCAAAAAATGCCTACGGTAATAATGGGAAAAACAAAAAGTGTAAAGAGTCTCACCAATTAATCACTATATTTCTGCCAGTTTCAGGGTGCTTAAAGACGCAAGGATGTATCCCGAAAACATCAGAAATTAGTTTCTCACTCAGAATTTCATTTGGCGCCCCCTCCGCAACAACAGAACCTTTGTTAAAAATAATAACGTTGTCAGCAAAACGGGTCGCCAAATTTAAATCATGTGACACGATAATGACCCCAATACCACGTTGAGCCAAATCACATACAAGTCTCATCACCAATACCTGATGCGAAAGATCAAGGGCAGATGTTGGCTCATCAAGAACTAAGAATTGCTCGCCAATTGAGGTCGGCTCCCATATTTGGGCCATGACCCGAGCGAGCTGAACTCGCTGCTTCTCACCGCCCGACATTTTAGTAAAAAGTCTTCCGTCCAGATGCTCAGCATCTACGGCCTTGAGGGCCTCTCTAACAATTTCAGCGTCTCTCACAATACCAGATTGGTGCGGAATACGTCCCAATGAAACCACCTCGTAGGCATTAAATGGAAAATCAAGCGAGCTATGTTGAGGGAGAACGCTAATCATTTTTGCTCGTTGCTCAGATCGCCACTCAATCAAGTCCTTTCCGTTAAAGATTATCCGGCCACAGGTCGGTGTAAGATCACCACTCAGGACCCTTACAAAACTGGATTTACCGGCACCGTTAGGACCAACTATAACTGTAATTTCTCCACTATTTATAGAAAGATTAACAGCCCGAAGGATATCGAACCCAGATCTGGTAAGTGAAATGCTATATGTTGTAAAAGACATAAATCAGATTTGTTTGCGTTGGTCTGCAAGCAACATAATAAAAAATGGAGCACCAAGAACAGCCGTCAAAATCCCTGTAGGGATTTCGATCGGTGTAAATACAACGCGGGCTAGGATATCTGCGATCAATAAAAGAATACCGCCAGCTACTCCCGAAACGGGCAATAACCCCTTATAATCGGGACCAATCAGTGAACGCACAATGTGAGGTATTACTAACCCAACAAAACCAATCATCCCCGCAACAGCAACAGCAGAACCGACACCAAGTGTCGTCAAAAAAATAAGTTTTTTCTTGACATACTGCACATCAACACCCAAGTGCCTTGCCTCTGACTCTCCCAAAAGTAACGCATTGAGCGATTGACTTTCCCGAAAAAAAATTAGCAAAACAAACGCCCCTACAACGCCGATGATTAACACCCGTGGCCAATTCGCAGTACTTAGGTTACCCATTTGCCACACACTTATTTGCCTGAGCATTTCATTATCGGCAAAGTAGCTAAGCCAAGTATTTAAAGCGCCCGCTAGCGCACTCACAGCTATTCCGGCAAGTAACATAGTTGTCACAGAAGTACCAAAAATCGATGTAGACAGGCTGTAGACGGTAAGAGTTACAAAAAAACTACCGATAAAAGCTCCCATTGCAATTACTGATAATCCCAAAATCGAATTACTTTGCAACCATGATCCGGCAAAAACGATTACTAAACTGGCTCCCAACGATGCTCCGCTTGAAACACCTATCAAAGATGGCGCTGCTAGCGGGTTTCTGAAAAGACCCTGCATCACAGCACCACTCATTGCGAGCACCAATCCCACCAAGAAGGCAAGACACAATCGGGGCAGTCGTATGTCAAATAATATGGTGTAGATTTGGCCTGAGCTCACATCACTATCGTTTGATCGAAAGAACACACTTATACAGTGCTGGATAATGACATCAATCGGGATTTTTACGGCGCCTGTGCTCATTCCCACGATAACCACCAGCGGCAAAGAAAGCCACAAAAGAGCACTTAAGTCTCGAGATGCCATTCTTTGCAATTAGTAGTCCACTCCTCTACGTGCCTTGACACCGTAGTTATAGGCATGTCTTACTTCCTTAACCTCTGATACGGTATCAGCGATCTCTCTTATCGCGGCTCCGCCACCGCGTCCAGTTAACACAACACTCTGATTCCTGGGTCTAGCCGTTAAGGCATTTACAACCCGCGTCTCATCCAAATATTTGAAACTGAGCATGTAAGTAATCTCATCTAGAACAACCAAATGATAACTGTGGTCTAAGAGCATTGGTTCTACCACAGACCAAGTCCTCTCTGCCGCATCAATATCTCCAGCACGGTCTTGTGTGTCCCAGGTAAAACCGGTGCCCATTTGGTAAAAATCGACCTCTGGTAATACGTTCTTAAGGAATAGTTCCTCTCCAGAGAGCTGTTCTCCTTTTATAAATTGCACTACTCCCACCCGGTATCCATATCCCATCGCGCGCATTATCATACCAAATGCCGAACTGGTCTTTCCCTTCCCATCACCAGTAAGTAAAATTAGAACTCCTCGATCTTCGTTTGCTGCCGCTATGCTCGAATCGATATTTTTCTTTTGCTTTTGCATTTTTTTCTTGTGACGCTGCTCGTCTGTTAATTGCTTTTCTGACATAAATACGTCCTTTTTCTACTTAACTTGGATTGCCGCAGGGAAATTCTGGGGTAGTTAAAATAATAATGAATGCATGGCGTAAGCCATAATTTCCGCGGCATCAACAAGTCTCGGACCCGGGCGACTAAAATATGGGTAGTATCCAAAACAGGCATCCAAACAACTGAATCAAAAAGATCACACTCGTGTTTTACGCCAGCTAACTTATGCCTCAATCCCAAACCACAAATGAGCTCAATGGCACTTATTAGCAAAGATACAATTCTCAAAATGGGTCTCCAACGAGGGGGCGGATGCTTACTCATTTTACAGTTTCCTCTCAAATTAAAACACGTACTGTTCATTTAAGAATACTCAAAGTTCATTTATAAATGTTTTATCTAGAAGCCATAACGAAGCCCGATGCTGGCACCGAAACCTAGAGTTTGATAACCAAAAACCTCCTCATAATCCTCATCTAACAAATTGTCTAAATTAACATAAATTTTAAATCTATCACTCGCAATATAATTTATATTGACGTTCAACACGGTATGATTTTCCATCGTAACGACCTGTGATGGTTCAGGATAAGGTGGGAAGTAAACATCAGTCTGATCTCCAGTAAACTGAAGGTTAGTGTTTAGGAAAAGATTTTCAGTCGCCTCCCAGCTAAGATTAACGCTTGCAATGTTTTTTGGCCTTCTTACTTCGTCAACGGAGTCTACATCCTTTGAATGAGTATATGTGTATGCGGACGAGATTGAGAAAGAATCCCAAAAATTACTAATAAAACTCAACTCAAGGCCTTTCCGCTCACTCTTTGAATTCGTGTTGCCTGAGGTGAAGGCAAAAATCGTTGGATCATAAACAAATCCGTCTATCTCATTCGCCAATTCACTGTCAAATATGGTTGCGGATAAAACCACGTTACCATCTGAAAGTTGGGTATCGAATCCCAGCTCCCAACTTCGAGACTTCTCTGGCACAAGATTTGGGTTACCAATAAAGTTAGTATAATAACCAAATCTCTCGGTGAAGGTAGGATTCTTTATCGCAGTACCGAAAGCGCCTCTCACGCGAGTTCGATCCGTTAACCGATAGGTCGTCTCAGTTCTGAACGTCTTTGAACTATCAAATTCAGAGTTGTCCTCGCTACGNACACTTGCGGCAATAGTCAATCGATCATTGACATCTGTGCGATATTCAAGCGCCAAACTATCTGTATCACGCTCTCTATCTTGATTTACATCTCCCCAAGGATCATCTCCGCGTTGAATCCAGTCCTCCTGATCACGCTCTGCGAGAAAAGAGAGTGTACTACTTTCGTCCGCAAACGAGACAGAGCCAACATATTGATATCGGTCTTTACTAGAAGCGGTAATATTACCCTCTACACCATTAACAAACGCTGAATTATTATTTGTTGATCTTGAAATCAATAATTTATGCCGCCAAGAGCCATTACGAGGAGAGTAATCTATTTGTAATCGCCTGGTACTATTATCAAAATTTGAGTGTCTATCTCGGTCTTCAACAAGGCCATCGTAGTCGTTATCAGCATCATATTGGTTCATGCCATTTGACCCTCGAGCCGAAAGTGAAACACTTAACTTTTCATTAATTTTTACTCCCGTTTTGAACGTGAGCGTTGTATTTTGGTAACCATCTTTCTCATTACCCGAACGAGCTATGTTGCCACCATCTGACTCAACATGACCCAGCCCCAATCGGACATCGAAGTCTGGCTGTTTGAAGTCTAAATTGAACCCGCTGTGGTGTGTAGACCTGCTACCTCTCTCCAAAAACAATCCAAAACCGGTCTTTTCAGCACTGGGCGTAATGATATTTACCACACCTGCTATTGCGTCACTGCCTCGCAATGAACTCTGAGGACCTCGAACAATTTCAATTCTTTCTATGTCTGTTGCACTCACCGTTGCCCAACTGAACTCATCATTTTGGGATGGATCATTGGCTTCGACCCCATCAATTAATACTACTAAATGATTCGCCTCTGCACCGCGAACACGTACCTGAGTTTGAGAACCCAAGACCCCAGCTCGGCTCACAGAAAAACCGGGAACATCTCTCAAAAGATCAGATATCCCAACGCATGTATGGTTCTGTAACTGTTGTCTACTCAGGATACTCACAGCATTACCTGATCGTGACCTCAGAATAGGCGTCAATGACGCAGTAACCACGACTTCTTCAATATCATTAGTGGTTTTTGAAATTAACGGCAAACTATTTAGGAGCGCTATCAGCGTGATTGCTGAAGCAAATATATTTTTGATTTTCATCTAGTCCTCGCACACTCACACTCGAGTGACAACCAAGTTTTTGAGGGTGACAAGGCCGAAAGACGAAGCATTTCGTCGCACGCACACATAACCACACCCCGCAGTTTGTGTTTATGACGAAAAGGCCGGTCTCCGGACTCATAAGTGGGGGTAACCCCTACCTGGTAACCTTCCCACGCTGTTGCGCAGTGGCACCACTACCAGATATTCTTATCTACCGTTGCGGGGGCAGTGTCGGGTTTGTCGCAATTTTTATATAGGGCGCACCGACTTCCCGTTTAATTGATTGCTATACTCTAAAGGTCAAAGCAAGCTCTCGTCACCTTCCATCAAAACAACGTGCGCAGGGTAAGTTGGATGATACTGACTGTCAATCAAAATTCGGGATTACCAGTGAAATATCAACTTAAAATAAAACCTCAATTGCTTGAGTAATCCGCTGGACAGGTGTCACTTGCATACCTAGAATTGCTGTCTTTGGTGCATTCTTAGCAGGAACGATTGCGCGTCTGAAACCATGCTTTACCGCCTCTCTCAAACGTTCTTGCCCGTTTGTCACAGGGCGAATTTCACCAGACAATCCAACCTCCCCGAATACTACTAAGTCGTCAGGCAACGACTTATCCCTAAAGCTAGAAACTACCGAGAGAATTAGTGCTAAGTCGGCACTAGTTTCAAGAACTTTTACCCCTCCGACAATATTTACAAACACGTCTTGGTCNCCCACCATTATTCCGCCATGCCGATGCAATACTGCCAGCAACATCGACAGGCGATTTTGATCTAGCCCAACGGTTACGCGACGAGGATTTGCAAAATGACTGTTATCAACCAGCGACTGGAGTTCTACTAAAAGGGGCCTTGTACCCTCCCAGACACTCATCACGACGCTACCCGAGGACACCTCGTCGTCGCGTTGTAAAAAAATCGCAGACGGGTTAGCTACTTCAATTAGACCTTTCTCGGTCATCGCAAATACACCAAGTTCATTTACTGCCCCAAAACGATTTTTTTGACTTCTCAGTGTTCGGAAATGGGTGCCGGTCGAACTCTCCAATATAAGTGAACAATCAATCATATGCTCAAGGACTTTGGGTCCCGCGAGTGAGCCATCTTTAGTCACATGTCCCACCAAAATTAACACGGTACCTGTCTTTTTGGCAAAACGGACAAGCATCGCAGCGCTTTCTCTTACCTGAGAGACACTCCCCGGCGCCGAACTTATTTCCTCGAGATGCATCACTTGAATTGAATCAACTACCAAGATTTTTGGCTTTTGTTTCTCAGCAATAAAACATAGCTGTTCCACAGACGTCTCTGCCATAATTTGTAATGTTTTATTTGTCAAACCAAGTCGATCTGCGCGCATTGCAATCTGTTGAGGAGATTCCTCTCCGGTCACATAGAGAGCGCTTTGAGATTTTGAAATTTTACATAAAGCTTGCAATAAAAGTGTGCTCTTGCCCGCACCAGGCTCACCACCCACAAGAATGCAAGATCCAGACACTAGTCCTCCACCTAGAACCAAATCTAACTCACTTATGCCGGTTACTATTCGAGGTATTTCATGGAGATCAATCGCACTGAGTGACCTAATTTCGTTATCGATTATTCCTGCAAAGCCGACTGACCTTATTAAGCGCTTACTCTCAGACACTCCCATGCGCAATTCAGACAAAGTGTTCCATGCCTTGCATTCGGTACATTGGCCCTGCCATTTACGATAATCAGCACCACACTCATTGCATACAAAAGCTGTCTTCTGTTTTACCACTGATGCGGGATCCCAATCTTTAAGCGCTACTTTTGTACCAACGCTAGTTACTAAAAATAAGCTGTTTTTATATACAGTTTATTCGCTTTTGTCAAAATCCCTCTTCTCAAAATATCCTAACAATTAATCTCGCTGGTCGTGCTTTTTGCGGTTGTGATTTGCAAGCCATCTGCTAAAGTTGCGACATGTCCCTCATTCCCGAAAAACACATTGTTATCTCGCCAACATTAGCCGCAACCATCGGGTTAGAGGAGACTATTATGTTGCAGCTTTTACAAGAATGTAAGATGCACTCATCCACACAGATTCATGATTGTTTGCAATGGACTGACGTACACCTTCGACAACTGTCACAACTTGCTCCGTTCTGGAGCAAAACTGAACTTCATCGCCTTTCATGTAATCTAGCTGAGAAAGGAATTATCATCTTAAAAAATGATTCGAACGATGATGAGCAAACATTGTGTTTTGCATTCAATGAACCTGCAACTGAGGTTCGCAGTAACGTTGCAAAGGATAATTACAGATTAAACAAAAACGCAGTAACCTCAAAGCAGGCACAATTCATCAAAAATGACTGGCACCCAAGTGAAGACGCTCTGAGGCAGCTTTCTCAACTTGGAGCAACAAGAGAATTCGCTCTGCAACAGGTGCCTCAGTTTGTTGCTTATTGGCGGGATAAAAAAGTACCAAGATATAGTTGGGAATCTAAGTACCTAAAAGAGGTATGGCGTCAGTGGCAAAAACTAGAATCAAGCAACCAACTACGCAGTCAACAAATAGCGATCGACCGAAAATGGCGTCCGTCTGAAGACGCAATGCATATACTTCTGGAAAAAGGTGGTATAAGTTCTAATTTTGTGGAGGATGCCATTCCTGAATTCATTCTTTATTGGCGTGAGCGAGGTGATATGTCAAATACTTGGGATACTAAGTTTATACATCATGTGAGACGACAGTGGCAGTTCTTTATCGGGATGACGGATCGAGACCTTCAGCCTAAACCAATCACTTCAGATTGGCGGCCAAGGGAGTCGGTATTTGATGTTTTAAACATGGCGAATATAGATCGTCAATTTGCAGAAGAATTATTGCCTGAATTCATTTTATATTGGCAAGAAAATGGAGCCCTTCAGAGCTCATGGAGCACAAAATTTTTACAATATATCAAAGGACAATGGGCAAGAGAGAGTCAGACGAAATCATTGGAAAACGGCTATGAAAGACAATTCAAAAATGATCGAAAAGGTCGTCTCAGAGATCGAAGCATCATCGAAGCGTTATCAGACAGAAGCTGGGCCACCTGAAAAGGAGGAAAATCAGTCAGACCGAATTGATGCAGTAAATCAAATATTCGCCCTTTTTCGCCTCAATTATCATAATCAATACTATAGTGCTTTCGGTGACAATCCCAACTACGAAAATTTGGCTAAAAAGCTTTGGCTAGATACGTTGGATAACTTCTCATCAGAAACCATTTATCTAGCAGCAAGAAATGTTATCACTGAAAGTGAGTATCTTCCAACGCTCAACAAAATGATTACCGAGTGCCGAAAACTTGTTTTTCTCCCGGGATTACCGGACCCACGTCAAGCCTATTTGGAAGCATGCAATAAAAATAGTCCAAAAATACGGCAAACTTGGTCTCACGCCATTGTCTACTTGGCTGGAAAAGATTGCGGTTGGTTTTTTCTAGCCAACACTCCAGAATATCAAGCACTGACGGAATTTAAAAAAATATATACGAAATACTGCAATGGATTACAAGCCGGAGAGACCTACACAATAACGAGGGAGAGGTCAAAAACGGATCTAAAGTCGCAATCTCCCGACAAATCGGTAGCGAAAGAATATCTAACCAGTATAAAAAAACTGTTCGATTAACGGTTCACTTTAAAATCCAAATATTGGCTGATAAATAATTGATAAGAAATCCTACAGCGCGGCGAATGGCAAAAACAATCCTAAATGGCTTCCGTAGCTATTTTGCCGATCACCTTAATGCAACCCTGAGCGCTAAAGCGCGATTTGAAAAGGCCGATTGGATCGGTACCCAGAGGGCAAATGCAGATCGGTTAGAGCTTTACACTGATAAAATCACTCAAACCGTTCAGTATTTAGCCATGGTGACCAATAAAGATTTAGCTAAGTTAGACCTTTGGCGTGAAGCCAAAGTAGCCTATACCCAACTAGTTTTTAATTTTCCAAATTTTGAAATCGCCGAAACATTCTTCAACTCTGTATTCAGCCAGATCCATGATCACGATAAAATTGCCGAAGACGTTGTGTTTGTGGGTTCTTCTCAATCTATCGAGGCACCTGAATCAGAGTACAGTATATTCATACGTTACAATGGAAATAACTACCGCGATACATTTCACCAAATCTTGTCAGAGTCGGAGTTTTCTCTTCCTCGAGAAAATATAGCCCTTGATATTGACAATATTATGACAGTATTCAACCGAGAGATAGCCCCGAAACTTAGCCAGCGTAAAGAAAATATAAACTTTGACATACTTGAATCGATCTTTTACCGGAGCAAGGCAGCGTACATTGTGGGTCGTATTGTCGATGGCGAAAACGTCTTCCCGATGGCGTTAGTGATCCTTAATAATGAACACGGACATGTCTTTGTTGATACCGCTCTTTTTAACGTAGATGAACTAAGCGTAATATTTAGTTTTACTAGAAACCACTTTATGGTCGACGCGCCCCTTCCTTATCAGTATGCGCATTTTTTAAAAAATTTAATGCCAAATAAATTAGATCACGAGATTTACAATAGTCTTGGTTTCCCCAAGCATGCTAAAACAGAATTTTATCGCCAACTAATTCAACACCTAGAAAACGCCAACGACACGTTTATAATTGCACCTGGCATAAAGGGCATGGTCATGTCAGTGTTCACATTACCTTCATACAATATTGTATTTAAGATAATAAAAGATAAATTCGATCCTCCAAAGGAGGTTACTAATGAGATCGTGCGCCAAAGATATCATATGGTATCACGCCATGATCGAATCGGACGCATGGCGGATACTCAAGAATTTAATAACCTTATTTTCCCAATCGAAAGGTTTTCGACAATATTGTTAGAAGAATTAAAAAATGTAGCAAATTCTCAAATTGAACTACGTGGAGATCAGTTACTTATTAAACATCTCTACATTGAACGCTACATGACACCACTGAACATATTCCTCAATAATGCCTCAAATCAAGAGATCCGAAGTGTAATGGAGGAGTATGGCAACTGCATCAAACAACTGGCCGCCGCTAATATCTTTCCCGGTGATATGCCTCTAAAAAATTTTGGTGTCACGCGTCACGGTAGAGTAGTTTTCTATGATTACGATGAAATCATCCCTCTTACGGAATGTAATTTTCGAAAAATTCCTCAAGCAATGAACTCAGAGGATGAGTTTAGGGGGGACGCCTGGTTTTCAGTGGGTGATTCAGACATATTTCCCGAGGAATTTCGGCTATTTTTTTCAGGCAACAGAGAAGCCCGAAAGATCTTCGAAGAAATGCACAGTGATCTTTATAAGGTATCTTTTTGGACAAATTTGCAGAAAAAAATAAATGAAGGCTACATAATCGACGTCTTCCCTTACCGACGATCGAAACGATTTAGGCAGAAAACACACTCAGCTTTCGAAGTTTTTACCGATTAATAAGCTCTACACCAAGTTCAACATCACATTTATTTTGGTCAAGGATATAATATTCTGACTGTGTGTTCATCAGATCTCAGCACAACCGCGTCAACCTCAATTGATTCTACGATCCAGTTTAAATCCACTAAATCACCGGTTTTTAGTACTCTATCACTAATAAAAACTCTGTTAGATATTGATCCTTCACCCAGGAAAATACTTCCAGTGATTACAATATTCGGAACAGATGACGACACCAGCTTGGAGGAATTTTCGGTCTCCATACCACTCGTTAAAGTCGTTGCGGGAGCAGACTCAATCGGCAAATAGCTTACATCTGTATGAAATATCGTATCATCAAGGGTAACGTCTTTCAAACTAACATAAACAAAAATCAAAACTCCCAAAAAAAGAATTATTAGTATCAAGCCAATTTTAAAAATTAATCTTTTGCTAGTTACTGAAGACGCACTATTAGGCTCCCAAACAGAGCTAGTAAAATCCTCAATTTCACGATTTTCATCTCGCAGGCGATCACGCTCAGCTTTTTTTAATGCATTCAGAATAAATGACATCAGATTTTTTTAACCCATATTGAAGGGGTACTTAGATCAGTCAATCTGTTGATCATCATAATCGTTTCCGGTCCCAAAATGCCATCTTGTTGCAGTCCATGGAAGCGCTGAAATTCTAGCACCTGAATTTGTAAAGCCTCGGTGTAGCGCCCACCTGTGATTATTTGTTCATAGGCGCTATCCAATTTCAAAAATCGTTCTTGCAACCAGTCAATTAAGAGCTTATTCCTTTCCCCTCTCTGCAAAATCTCATAGTTCGGTGGCGGTCTCCAAATATACTCATACTCCTTATTCCACACTGTAAAAAGGTCTGAAAATTCCACTTTTTCATCTCCAAATTCTCCTCTGAGAGTGACAAAATTATTTTCAATCTCAACTAGGACCATAGTTTTAGCGCGACCCTCTTGAGACAACGTCACTAAACCCGGTCTGTCTAATGTGCGCATGGAATCTAGATCTGACAAAAGAATTACCTCTTCTTTCAATCTTAATATTTCCTTTGCATAAGAAGAGGATAACACCGATAAACTGTCGGGAATCCACAGTTTTAATAACTCATTTTTTGCATCAAAGCTTTGAGCCTCGCTATGATCTGATGAATCGTTGAGATCCCCCAAGTTTTTGGGGAGTGGTCTAGAGCTATCATTTTGATTAGTTTCAACCAATCCTAAACTAGTTTGCTCCGAGACAACCAGATCAGAAGACACGGTATTGGGTTGTGTGGTATCTACTAAAATATTTGCTTCCACGTCGGCAGTGTCTGCTGGGGAATCTAAAAACGGACCGGTATCAATGAAAAAGTCATTTGTTTTTATAGCCTCCCGCAATGCAAAAAACCCCAGAATTACTATTACCGCCAATGAGAGGACCACCATCCGAAGCCCTTTAACACCCCGCCCCGACCCAGAGAGGGGCGCGGCCTCAACGGCGGCTTCCTTCAAAAGCTTTTTTGATATCGAGTAACGTCCGGTAGCATAGGCGGCAACCAGCGCGTGCTGGCAAATCAGATTGATGAGCCTCGGGATACCATCGGTTAGTTTATAAATAACGGGTATGCACGAATCTTCAAATATGTCTCTCGTCGCGCCCGCCTTGCGCAATCTATACCTTACGTAATCGGCTAATTCTTTTCGATCAATGGGTTGTAGATGAAACCGAGCAACTACCCGCTGATTTAATTGACGCATATCACGTTGCGCTAATATCTCTAAAAACTCAGGCTGACCGACTAGGAGAATATGAAGTAATTTGGCAGTGTGAGTTTCCAAGTTACTTAGGAGTCGAAGTGTCTCTAACACGTCGACCCCTAAATTCTGTGCTTCCTCAATAATGATCAAGGTCTTATTTCCTCGAGCATGATCTGCCAGTAGATCGTCATATAGTGCATCGGTGCACGCTTTTATAAAAGATAGGCCACCCCGTGTAACAGGTTTTACAGATAACTCATGACATATACTCGCGAGGAGATCACTAACTTCCAACTGACTGTTAAGAATATAGGCGATTCGCACATGCGCAGGTATGCCCTTAACAAATGTTCGAATTAAAGTCGTTTTTCCAGTCCCAACTTCACCCGTGAGGAGAACAAAACCACCCTCGCGCTCCAACCCATACTTGAGGTGGGCAACCGCTTGCCGATGATAGTGACTAGGATATAAAAAGCTTGGATCAGGAACAATTGAAAAGGGTTCTCGCGACAAACCGAAATGTTCAAGATATAGAGACATCTATGCTCCTAAAAGCCTGATTAACGCGAGTTAGAGAAATCAAAAGAGCAACCTAAGTCGGAATTAGCAGACTTCTCTATTTCGAATTGTCCTCAAAATTCTGTTCCCTCGGCTCTCATTCGAATTCCTTCAACTTAGGTGTAAGATACCCTGGAGCATCGCCATCTAAATCTCGGAAAATTAGATGATCAAAGCGCCCCTTGGTAGCCGTCTTTGCATCAAGAGAATCTCGTAATATTGTCGGTCGAATAAACATCATCATCACTCGCTGCTTAGATTCGTTCTTGGTCGATCGAAATAAACGCCCCAATAACGGTATATCACCAATAATGGGTAACTGCCGAGCGTTATCACTGCCAGTGTCCTCGATTAATCCACCCAGCACGAGTAATTCTCCATCCTGAACCATAACATTGGTCTGCATCGTGGTTTTTGAGGTTGTTTGCAATCCCACAGTACCACCAGCTTGCACCTTAGACGATTCTTGTTCGATCTCTAAACGTACGGCATCGCCCTTACTTATCTGAGGTTTGACCTTAAGCGTTACTCCCACCTCTTCTCGATTAATCGTCGTAAAAGGGTTCGTGCTTACATTGTTACTGTTGGTAAAACTCCCTGTTTGAAAAGGTACCTCTTCTCCCACCGTTAGGGTCGCTTCCTCATTGTCCAAAGTCACCACCGAGGGGGTAGACAGAACTTTGGTCGCCCCATCAGTTTTCAGTGCCTGAACCAACAAGCCCATACCCTTTCCAGTGGCGTTATCAAAATCACCGAAAACGCCGAGTCCGGTAGCGGGCAAGGCTTGACTTAGCATCGAAGAAGATATGTTTTGACTTCCGTCGAGAACGGTCCCACCAAGCAAACTGGTTAAGACGCCATCAAAATTTGTCAGATAAGCTCCGCGATTTTTACTAGAATAAACCAGCTGTGAACTGAGGTCTTCCGCCTGATCCTCTGACAATTCAGCAATAACGGCCTCGATCAACACTTGCGGGCGAGGCTTATCAAGCTGATCTAATACCTTGTTAACCTCTCTAATCACCTCCCGTGGGGCCGCTAAGATAAGAGCATTATTGAGCTCATCAATTTCAATTTTGTAGTCTGTCTTATTCTTCCCATCACCTCCAGATTGACCGGCTAGGCGTAAAAAAGTGTCCGACTGCAACATCCCGTCTATAACTGGCTTAATCTCTGCGGCCCTTAAAAAATCTAAATACATCACCTCAACACTTGCCTGTTTAGCGGAGGGCACGTCTAAGTTTAAAAGCATTGCCTTGAAGGCTGCTCTTGCTATACCGGGACCACTAACAATTACTCTATCATTCAGGCCATCCTCAACGAGGGATAATTCTTGCTTTTGTAACTGCTTTAACTGGCTCGCGATATGCACAGCCTCTGCGGGCGATATATGCCGCAAATTAATCACCTCTACCGCTGAACTATCGGGGTCATCCATGATCGCGATGAAACGTTTTAACTGAAGAATGTTGGTCTCTATATCAGACACAACTAAATAGTTACTGGGTGCATAAGCCATGAGACGAGCCCCATTGCTCAGCATTGGCTTGAGTACCGATACCAAAGTTGCCGCCTGAACATGCTTTATACGCAATACCTCCGTACGCATCTCATTACCGCCATCTCCAGCAGCGAAATTAAATGCTTGACTGAATGGTATAATGCGAGTAACTGCTCCATCTCTCACCGCCTGAAAACCTTGGACCTGAATCGCAGACAGAACCGCTTCATATAGGAGACGAGAGTCAATAGGTTGCGGAGCAATAATTGTTACCTTACCTTTAACCCTAGGATCTAACACAAACGATTTACCAGTAATTTCGGCCACACTTTCAATCACACTGCGAATATCCGCATCCCGAAAATTAATTCGCACCTCTTCTTGCGCATAAACTTCACTGGAAACTATCAATGATAAGACCAATAGGGCAATTGCATTCGAACTAAATCGATAAAGTTTTAAGTAGGAATTGATCATCTAATTTGTCCCAAATTCGGTAACATTTTTGCTGAGAGACTTGCGGCATTCACATAAACTATTATCTCGCGGTTGTCGCGAATCACTGTCACTGGTAGGCTAGTTTGACTGCTGTAATTTATCCAAGCTGTAGGATTTTTCAAGAGTTCCTGTATTCCAGAATCACTGACCTTAACAATCACGTCACCATTCTCTACGTCCGCAAGAGAACGTACTTCAGCAGAGAGTTCATTGAGCTTGAATCCCGACGCGTAAGCTCCGCTTGAGTTATCCAGCCTTACTGGCACTGCACCGAACATATTGGCTAACCTAAAACCGGCTTGCATACTTTTACCCAACCCATCTGGCTCGGTTCTATCCAAAGACTCTATTACTGACTCTGGCTTGTTCAGTGGTATCTGCCGCGGCGATCCGTTCTGATTAATGATAATGCGATGAGGCTCTATCCCTGTAATAATAACACCTGCTTTTATTTCATCCCCTATCTGATAAACACTTTCTGGCTTCCCGCCAGCAGTCAATGTCGCGGCAGACACCACATCGCCAATGATAACGCCAAGAAGCTCCACATTGATGTCGGCATTTTTCAGGTTCAATATTGATTTAGATACAACTGGTTTTGGTAGCGTACTCCTAAACCAGTTCCAATCTTTAATCGGAGCTACAGCGGGCCGCTCAATCAATTGGAAAGATAAAGGTCTTCGATTAGCCAAATCTATAACCGATATAGTCATAATAATTAGAACTCCGATAAGGAAGACCAATGTCAATGCATATAGTTTTACGGGCAAAGATTGCCCGCTCTGAGAACTTAAGAGAGATCTGATTTCTGGGATCACCCAGGACAACTTTTGACGATTCAATCTTAAAAACCTCATCCTAAAAAACTCTCACCATTTGTTTCAATATTATCAAATTTAACGGACACGGCTTAACTCGATTTTAGCGACATAACGTGCAAAATTTTCATCATTTTGGAGTGAGTCTATCAACAAGGTCTCTAAAGCAAACTGCTCACACGCCAAATGGCTTATCATTTTTAATACCTTGTTTGAGTCATCTACCTCAAACTCAAGAAAATACGACCCACGATCCTCTTTGTTAACTTTTGGTCTCAACTGATTTCGACGCAAAATTAGATTTAAGATCTCACGATCAGAACCATTTTTTATAGTTCGACCAGCACAATCATTTCCAAGTTTACTAACTGACTTAGCTTGTTCATTAAGCCAATTTAAATCTTCTTCACGGGCTGCAAAACTTACTTTCAACTGATGGTGATCGCGCCAAATAGGCTCCAAAGAAAGCATGACAGAGGTAATCACAATTAAGCTAGTCGCGACGGTAATTATAATAGTCTCACGGCGACTGAGGCCTTGGCTCCAGTCTTTCAAAGATTTCGCAAGTTTCATCGATTTCTCCTAGGACTGAAAGTTAATAATAAGCTATCCGAAGATTTGTCTATATCTTCGATATCAACATTGAACTCAGGAAGCTTTAGATCCCGTCGACGAAGCTCTGCAGAACGATCCACCCTTATTTTAATTTCCCCAGAGGATGCCTTAAGAGAGCGCAAGTCGCAGTCACAGTTCCTCATCACCTCAGATATGGCCTCCAGCCCAACAAAAGGCATACTTTCTCTGGCTTTGCGTTGCGCTAGAATCCTCCGAAGTTGTATATCGAAAGAACTACGGAGTTCATCTGCTTCTATACTTTGGCCTAAAAAGATCCTTCCATAACTTGCTTCTATATGCTGGTCTATTTTTTTAAGGTCCGCGGTAATTTTTTTTATAGCCAGTTGCAGATAACCAAACATGAATCCGCACAGAATTGTCGCCAAAATAATGTTGACTCCCCACAATCGCGAGAATGACTTGTCTTTGGGCTTAAACTCTCCCTCTAAAAGATTTATTCCATCCCGCATGTCACAGATTTGCCAATCTACTTCTGAACTATTTACTTCAGCTTGTTCGCTAAGACTCTCTGGTACTAAAATATTTTCTGGAACGCTTATTGACACCCGAGGCGGTACATCTTCACCTTCAATAAAGCGCTCTATTATTTTCCACGCAGAGTTTGGTTTTGCCGAAAATCCTTCGCTGGCAGAATAACGAACTAAACAATAACCCTCTCGCCAACCCACCGATAGTCGTCCAACCTCCCAGGGAAGGGCCAAGTAATCTGGAACCATCTTTCTTACAACGACTCCCGCATTTTCCGCGACTCTGAGCCAATTCGATAAGTCCAACTTTCGAACAGAAAACACTTCTACTGTGTCATCCTCAAAGCATTGACCAAGAACGAAATGCATATCCTCTATTCTATCAAGAATACGCTCCTCCATAATCCACGGTATTAGGCTCTGCCACTTTCTACGAGGTGCAGTGGGAACCTGAATCCGTTGAACTGATATATGATCAGACGGAACCCAAAGATCGATATAAAAAGCTTCACCATCTGTCGCGTTAACACGCTTGTCTAGGTTATATAAGTGATCGACTTCAGTAGCCAATTTTCCTAAACTCCCAAGGCTTCGCATGCGGTTTGAATTCGGTAAGAATTTATCTGCTTCTCGGCCCCGTCTTTACTTTCATCCATAGTGAGGCTTTCTGCGCCTACTTTTAGCTCCTGCACAACATCTGGGACTAAGAAAACCTCTCTTGCCATGACTACTGGATTCTCCTTATTCTTTCGTCGATCTATTGTACTCTTTAGCCGCAGTTCGATGTCACCCAAAAGAACCTCTAAATAAAGCTGAAAGAAGTCAGATCTCACGTCAATCAAAGTAGAAGGCCAAAATTTCGCTGCGTCTCCCGGTGAAATGGGTAGCGAACCTTCTAAATCTTGATATAAAGCCTCGATACTCTCAAAGTATCCTCCCTCGTCACGTATATCTAGAATGGCCGCAGTAAACGCGTCACTGAATTCGCCACCAAGCGCTCGCAATATACTCTCTGGTGCAGTGTTTATGTTGATTGTTGTTGGCAATAGTTTTGGGGAAGTTCCTGCCAAAGGTAGTGCTGTGATGTAGGGTAGCAAATATTGCACTTCAACCACACCGTATCCAGCTATGGCAGCCAATTCAGTGGGATCACTCATAGGGGTGTTGGAGACTGTTCGGGGTAAACTATCATAATCGGGCTGTTCAGCCCCCCATTGATTAACCAACTCACTATCGCTATCCAACCAATCCACTATCGTAGACATCCGAGCAGGGGTAACGGGAAAATCAGCTAATATAAGAAAATTCCTCCACATTGAGGCAATGCCAATAGAACCTCCCAAAAAAGTAGAAAGTTCTGTCTCTAAAGAGTCCGGATCTTCAGCGTAAACCGAGAAATTATTTACATTTATGCGTCCCTGAAGGTCTAATAAGCACCCACGAATTAACCCACCTTCAACAGGTAACATTGGAACAGCTTGAGCCCAGTTTTCTCCGTGATGATCAACGTCTGTGTCCTCGTCCATCCCCTCTGTTTTTGACAAACGCTGACGTGCCCAACGCTCAACGCTTAAAGCTAACAAAAACGCCTGATCACTAAGTGCAGCATTGCTTGCTTGCGATACATCAATTTGGTGTCGGTAAAAAATATTACCCAGCACCATCACAATCCCCAACATTAAAACAAGCGCCGCCAACAGGGCTACCCCATCTTGTTTCATCGAGCGGTGTATTACCGAATTTAACATCCTACTCAACGATGACTCCAGGAAATAGCCTAGAGGTTGAGTCACCATTTTCTAAGATAATCATTACTCTTATCATCTTCGGCAACATTGGAACCGTGGATGAATTGAGTGGTGGCCAATTCTCTGAGTATTCATTTTCTTCCGACAGATGCTCAAAAATTACCTCGTCAACGTTGGGGAGTAAAGTGCGGCTGTTTCCGTCACTGTATCGAGGCGAGGCCGTAATCGGCCAGGTTGTTCTAATTAGATTACGCCCATCATCGATGCTATAGTACACTCTTGTTAAACCGCTTGGATTTGATGCCAACATGGGCCCTCCGCCCCGAGAAAATCGAATGCCAAATTCACTTACATCGGTTTCATATGGCCTCTCC
Source organism: Porticoccaceae bacterium (assembly GCA_002689135.1). Classification (GTDB taxonomy): domain Bacteria; phylum Pseudomonadota; class Gammaproteobacteria; order Pseudomonadales; family Porticoccaceae; genus TMED48. Next base: position 6,464 of record NZEU01000008.1, on the reverse strand, counting down.
AATTGCCCCAAACCATCGCTAAATGGTCGATCCCGCATGTGAAGAAGATCCCTTTGAATAATCGCCCATGCCCGCTGCAAGTTAACTTGTTGCGACATAGTTTCATGGCTCCGGTCATTAGTAGCCATCACAACCTCAAGCGCCTGATAGGCCATAACAGACATAATTGACAATAAGCCAATGGAAACTACTACCTCTATTAGCGAAAAACCTCTCTCTCGACCATAATTTAAAGCCACTTTGCCCCTACCAAAAAATAATTAGATGTCCTCTACTCACGCCTTGAATCATCAATCAAAAAGACCGCTAACGCGGAACTGGGTCGCTTTTTGGACCCCTTAACCACAGTTGCCTCGAACCTATATAATTGTTGCCCCATCGCCTCCTCAACTCCCAGTTTCCATTGCCAATCCGTGCCTCCTTGAATCTCTGAACCCTCTTTACGTCGTGTGGTTAACAAACCACGAGAATGCCAACCTTCTAACTCCTGATACTTCTCCAACAAACGGTTCCAAGCTACCCTATTTGCAAGGAAGCGTTCTCGCATAAGAACTCGCTCATCGGCATATTGCCCCACCAATTGAAGTGAACTGGCAAGCACCATGCTGAGTATCAGCAATGCAACCGCTACCTCCATGAGCGTAAAACCCAGAACAGACACCTTAAGCACTGGCGGACTTAACCGTTTTGAAATAAAATTCATGGTGATGCCATATCGATGGCAATCTTTGATGATTCCTCATCCCAAGAATAGCCAAAAACACCATCAAACCTTTCGAATCGCAAAAAAATAGTAGTCGTAGGTTCCATGTTTCCTTCAGGCAGTAATGCGACAATGGGCAATATCCGAGTTTCTTCAGACTCTAAGATTTCTAAGACGACAGACTTCGATTGAGTTAGAAATGTCGTATCATTTTCACTCTGCCAATCCAGTCGAGCCCCCTGAAGTAATTCAAAAAGTGGAGGCTCCTTTGCTCTCCACCAGCGATAATCGAAAAATACAACCGCCTGAAGTAGCCGATGCTCTGAACTGGAAAATTCTACCGAAACATCCCGATCACTCGCAATCGTGAACCCATAAGGTGCACCAGTCAGCTCTGCCTGCTCAGAAAGCTGTTGGAACCACATCGATAACTTTTCTGCGTGGTTAACATATCTTCGCGCCTGCACCTGAGTTATCGCGACATAACTCATGCCGGACACTATCGCCACAATTGTTACCACCACCATAACTTCGAGGAGCGTAAAACCCCTCTGACGCAATAGGTTGGGGGATGCAAAGGGCTTTTTATTCAGGGGATCTCGTTTATATTCCAACTGCCCCAATCCTTTTCAACACCTTCGCCACCGGGAGTTTGACTCTTTCCGAGCGTGAATATCTCAATTTCTTTTCCGCGAGTGCCTGGGTTCGAATACTCATAAGGCTGTTGAAAAGGATCCATAGGCACTTCCTCAAGATAAGGGCCATTCCAACGCGACCCCGAAGCGCCTCCGGGAGCAGTTAATAGAGCCTCTAAACCATCGCTCTGTGCTGGATAACTATAATTGTCCAAACGGTAAAATTTTAAAGCACTCTCTATAGCTCGGATGTCTTGTTTAATACGCACACGCTGAGCTTTCTCTACCTGATTGAATAGCCTAGGTCCAATCATGGCAGCCAATAAACCAATCACCACGACTACAACCATCATTTCAATCAAGGTGAAACCCTCCTGCGTACGCTTAATTGACCTTGTTTTCTCTCTCATTCTAATTTCTCCTCACAAAGAGTGAGTGCTACATCATCGTGCTCATATCCATTATCGGTAACATCACCGCTGCGACCACTGCTAAGATAACGAGCCCCATTAAAATAATCAAAACGGGATTAATCAACTTCATAAACACATCTACCGCATTTCTCAGACGCAAAGAATAGTAATCAGAAACCCTCAATAACATTCCGTCTAACTCGCTAGAGGCCTCTCCACTCCCGACCATATGGATGAGAAAACCGCTCTTGTTAAGATGTTCTGCGAGCGAATTTTGTAAGCTATTTCCGCGGCGCATTGACTCCGTTACAAGCTCCATTTTTGAACGCAAATAGAGGTTAGCTACAACCGAAGACGAAATCTTTAGTGCCGCCAAGGCCGGTACGCCATTAGACAATAAAACTCCCAAACTTCTCGACCAATCGGCAAGGTTCGACATATGAATCCAGCGACCCATACCAGGCATCAATAGCAATCCCCGATGCCATTGTCGTCGTCTCCCTTCGTCACGCATCAACAAATTAAACCCCAAAAGTGCCAACACCGAGAAAAAAAATAATAAGACACCTTTATCTCGAAAGAAATTGCTTATTTCCATAATAACACGGGTAATCAACGGTAGTTCCCGTTTTGCACTTGTAAAAATAGTCGTTATTTTGGGGACCACCCACACCATCATTATCGATATCACAGCGAGCGCAGTGGTCAACAAGGCAACCGGGTAAATTAGGGCACGTCCAATGGTCTTACGATTTTCCGCGCCTCTCTCTATATCATCAGCCAAGCGGTGCAGTACCTCATGCAAATGTCCACTTTCTTCCCCCACGCTGATTCCAGCAATCACCGCATCTGAGATTTTATATGGCGAACGTCGAAGCGCCTCCGAGAAACTGCGGCCCTCAATTATCTCACTACGCCAGCTTTGTACCATTCGACGTTGGACATTAGTTTCTGCTTGCTCAATGGTCATTTTTAAAGCGTCCTCAAGCGGGAGACCGGACTGGATTAGAATGGCCTGCTGCCTTAGCAGAAGCGAAAGATCGAAATTATTGACACGTGCTTCCCTTGAAAAACTGAATATGCGAAGCAACCACAAACTTTCTTTTTGCTCGAAAACCTCTATTTCTTTTATTGCTGACGCCAGTAAGGATTTTTCCTTGAGCAGACGTCTAGCATGACGCTCTGAGTCTGCAGAAATAACTCCCCTTAGAAGTTTGCCTGAACCGTCATAAGCTACGTAATCAAAAGCAGGCATAGAAATTAAACGCTCGTTACTCTGAGGACTTCCTCAATAGTGGTGATCCCATCAGAAACTAGCTTAAATCCAGCCTCACGAAGACTGAGAACGGTTCGACGCACAGCTTTTTCTAACTCCAACTCTCCAGCTCCATCATGAATAAGTGTTTGCAATTCGGGATCTATCGTAACCAGTTCAAACAAAGCCTGACGACCACTATATCCAGTATTATTGCAATTCACGCAACCGCACGAGCTGTATATTTTTGTTTCGACCGAGATTTGTAGAAGTGTTCTATTGAATTCGTCTGGTATCTCCGCCTTTCGACAATCAAAACATAAAATGCGCAGTAATCGCTGTGAGAGTATGCCTCGCACCGTTGAAGCCAATAAAAAACTGTCAACACCCAAATCCTGTAAACGGGTGATGGCTCCAGAAGCGGTGTTTGTATGCAATGTCGCGAATACCAAATGTCCTGTCAGACTGGCTTGCGTAGCAATTTCTGCTGTCTCACCATCTCTGATCTCTCCTATCAGAATTACATCTGGATCTTGACGCAAAATCGCCCGTAACCCTCTCGCAAAAGTCATGCCTGCACGCAAATTTATTTGAGTCTGACTAACACCAGGCAAGTCGTACTCCACTGGATCTTCAACAGTCATAATATTACGTTCATTCCTCTCCATTTGCTGCAGGGCCGCGTAGAGGGACGTAGTCTTTCCTGAGCCCGTCGGTCCCGTAACCAAGATAATGCCATGCGGTCTGTTAATAAGCGCATCTAATTTCTTTTTCATGTCTCGAGGCATTCCTAAATCATCCACCTGCAGTTTGCCCGCCTCCTTATCGAGCAAACGCATAACAATCCGCTCTCCGTGGCTTGCCGGCATGGTAGAAACGCGTAAGTCAATGTTTTTACCTCCTAACTTGACACTCATGCGCCCATCTTGAGGCAACCTTTTTTCAGCAATATCCAACTTGGACATCACTTTGATTCGAGAAACTAGAAGCGGTATTATCTGAATAGAGGGTTGCAAAACTGTTCGAAGAACACCATCCAGACGAAAGCGAACTGAGGCTTTCTTTTCATACGATTCAATGTGAATATCAGAGGCTTTTTCTCTGAGTGACTCTGCAAAAATAGCATTTAGCAAACGTATTATAGGAGCATCATTTTCGGCCTCCAGCAAATCTGCGGCCTCTTCTAAAGCAGTTGCCGCAGATTCGATGTCTACAAACTCCTTAATATCTTCCATCACCGACAGAGAGGAGTGCACCCGTCCGCTGTACAAATCACTCAGCACAAGATCAAAGTTTTTTTCATCCATATTTTCGAGAGAAAGATTACTCCCGTATACCCTTTCAACTTCTAAGAGGGCCCAAAGTGGGGCAGTTGGACCAACTATCAAACGGTCTTTCTGTTCAGTGACCAGAAGTCTATGGGAGCGGGCAAACTCATAGGGAAGCAAATGTCCTGCGTCTTCCATTTCATTTCCTCCCTGCATGGGTATTCCGAAAAATATGCTTGTTCGACGAACGAAAGGAGCCTAGTCCTTTTTTGGCTTGGCAGCGACCATGGCGTGATATGGGAATGGGCTGATATTACTGCCCCCAACTTCCGTAATTTTAGAGGCACCTTCCTTCTCTACTTCGTCGATTCTGACTACGGATTGCATCGGAATAAAGCTTCTCTTTATGCCGCTAAACTCAGTTTTCAGTTTTTCTTCCGCGGGATCAACAATAACCTTAGTTCGCTCTCCAAATACAAATTCTTCAACCTCCAAGAATCCCCAGAGATCACTTTGGAAAACATGCTTAGCGTATATTTCATATACTTCACGCTGATTATAAAAAGTTATTCTATATATGGCGTCAACAGGAGTTTCTGACACAGTGTCTCTCTAATAAAAAATTAAATTATATCACAGTAAAATGTTGAAACATCTGTTTATGTTGTCAATTTTTAGCCGGAAGATATAATATTGCGCTTTTTCAATTTAATGGTTCATTGTCGCAACATGAAAGAATCTCAAAAAAAGCTGCACATAATCACTCATGGTTGTCAGATGAATGAATATGATTCAGAACGAATGCGTGACCTTCTCGAAGAGAGCAACGATATGTTGACCACCGACGATCCTCTCGATGCGGATGTATTACTGATCAATACATGTTCAATTCGAGAAAAAGCGCAAGAAAAAATGTTTCATCAATTGGGTCGATGGAAACGACTAAAAAAGCAAAAGCCAGAATTAATTATAGGTGTTGGAGGGTGTGTTGCGAGTCAAGAGGGTGAAGCAATCGCAAAACGCGCGCCTTATGTGGATGTTATTTTTGGACCTCAAACCTTGCACCGACTTCCCGAGTTAATAAGCAAGCATAAGGTAGAGAAATCTGCGATTGTTGATATCAGCTTTCCTGAAATCGAAAAATTTGATCGATTACCAGCAAGAGAAGCTGACGGTGTTTCCGCATTCGTATCTGTAATGGAAGGTTGTTCAAAATATTGTTCTTTCTGCGTTGTACCCTACACGAGGGGTGAAGAGGTAAATCGACCGGTAACAGACGTACTTCGAGAAGTCATTGAACTAGCAAATCAGGGAGTACGGGAAGTTAATTTGCTTGGTCAAAATGTAAATGCATATCGTGGGAAATTACCAAATGGCTCTATTTGCGACTTAGCTTCACTGATATTACTCGTAGCGAAAATTGATGGAATAGATCGCATTAGGTACACCACATCCCATCCAATCGAATTCAACGACGCGTTGATAGAAGTCTACTCAGCGGTGCCAGAACTCGTTAGCCACTTACATCTTCCGGTGCAAAGCGGTTCAGACAAAATTCTTATGGCAATGAAACGAGGCCATACCGCAATAGAGTACAAATCAAAGATTCGTGCAATTCGGAAGCATCGTCCTGATATAAGCATATCATCTGACTTCATTGTTGGATTTCCAGGAGAAACGGATAATGATTTTGCGGATACGATGCAACTTATTGAGGATGTAGGATTTGACTCTTCGTTCAGCTTTGCATACAGCCCTCGTGCTGGAACCCCTGCCGCTAATTTACCAAATCAAGTGTCAGAAAAAATTAAAAGATATCGTCTTTCCACACTTCAATTAAGCATACAAAAAAATGCAACCGAGATCAGTAATAACATGATTGGAACTCATGAAAATATCCTTGTTACGGGTATCTCTAAAAAAGATCCAAAACAGCTTCAAGGGCGGACCGAAAATAATCGTGTTCTCAACTTCTCATCCAATGACATAAGTTTAGTTGGTCAGTTTGTCGAGGCGAAAGTAACTGAAGCTTTACCCAATTCATTGAGGGGAAAACTCATCGACTGAACCGCTAACAAACAAAGAATTAACAGTAAATTGGGTAAAAAGGTTTACCACACTATTTATATCGCGTTATGCTAACCCTCAACTGTAGTAATGGAGGCTCAGGCAGTACTTTTGGAACACCTT